>NZ_JBHUYK010000045.1:0-38355 GCF_042668615.1 Nocardia sp. NPDC057272
GCCGTTGCTTGCTCCTTCGTCGCCTACGCAACGGCACCTGATCGACGGGACGGCCGCGAACCCGGCCGCTGCGCGTCCGGCCCCTCCCTAGGGGTCGGGGGTCGGGGCTGAGTGGGCGGCATGTTGGCGTGGTGGCAATAATCGGGGCATGAGTGAATGGAAGGCCTTTACCGTCGAGATCGCCGACAACGTTGCCCAGGTCACGTTGATCGGGCCGGGTAAGGGTAATTCGATGGGACCCGACTTCTGGCGCGAGCTGCCGGAGGTCTTCGCCGAGCTCGACGCGGATCCGCAGGTGCGGGCGGTGGTGGTGACCGGGTCGGGCAAGCACTTCTCGTTCGGTCTCGACCTGGCCGCGACCGCGGGCACGCTGGCTCCGGTGCTGGCCGACGACGCGAAGGCGGGACCGCGCACGGAGTTCCTCAAGGAGGTCCGCCGGATGCAGGCCTCGGTGACGGCGCTGGCCGAGTGCACCAAACCGGTGATCGCGGCGGTGTCCGGGTGGTGCATCGGCGGTGGTCTCGACCTGATCGCCGCTGCCGACATTCGTCTGGCCAGCGCGGATGCCAAGTTCAGCCTGCGTGAGGCGAAGGTGGCGATCGTCGCCGACATCGGTTCGCTGCAGCGCCTGCCCGGCATCATCGGCGAGGGCAATCTGCGGGAGCTGGCGTTCACCGCCAAGGACATCGACGCGGCCCGCGCCGAGCGGATGGGTCTGGTGAACGAGGTGTTCGCCGATCAGGAGGCCGTGCTGGCCGCCGCGCACGCGATGGCGCGCGAGATCGCGGGCAACCCGCCGCTGGTGGTGCAGGGCATCAAGGACGTGCTCGAGCAGCGGACCAGCCCGGCGGTGGCCGAGGGCCTGCGTTACGTGTCGACGTGGAACGCGGCGTTCCTGCCGTCGAAGGATCTCCCCGAGGCCATCGCGGCGGTGTTCCAGAAGCGCGCGCCGGAGTTCAAGGGCGAGTAAAGGCAGTTCAAACGGTTGCCCCGGTGACCGTTCTGCCTACATACTTGCATCACACAACTAATTGATTGATGCAAGTAAAGGTAAAAGTGTGAGTGAGAGTGAGCCCGCGATCGACGAGATCGCGATCCAGCTCGTACGACTGCACCGGCTGCGCGACCGGTCGATGGCCCAGATCAAGGACCGCTCGGGGATCGACCCGGCGGGGTTCATGGTGCTGTTCCGGCTGGTGTGTGACGGGCCGATGCGCTCGGGCGCCCTCGCCGAGGCGGTGCATTCGGACGCGTCGACGGTGAGCAGGCAGGTCGCGCAGCTGGTGGAGCGTGGCCTGGTGGTGCGCGCCGCCGACCCGGACGACGGGCGAGCCACCGTACTCGAGGTCACCGACTACGGGCGCGAGACCGCCGACCGGATCCGGGCGCGGCGCCGCAATTCCATCGCCATCATCACCGAGAACTGGTCCGCCGACGATCGCGCGCTCTTCGCCGGGCTGCTGACGCGGTTCGTCGAGGACTACGACGAGGCCCGCCCGGTCCTGCTGACCCAGCCGCCCGCACTGAGCACTACGGAGAACGTTTCGTGACGACAACCGCGGCCCCGGTGGAATCACCGGCCGGCTTCACCCATCGCCAGATCCTGACCATCCTGTCCGGGCTGATGCTCGGCATGCTGCTGGCCTCACTCGATCAGACGATCGTGTCGACCTCCATCCGCACCATCGCCGATGACCTCGACGGCTACTCGCTGCAGGCATGGGCCACCACCGCCTACCTGATCACCGCGACGATCAGCACCCCGCTCTACGGCAAGCTCTCGGACATGTTCGGCCGCAAGCCGTTCTTCCTGGCCGCGATCGGTCTGTTCATCGTCGGTTCGCTGCTGTGCACGCTGGCCACGTCGATGTATCAGCTGGCCGCGTTCCGCGCGTTCCAGGGTCTGGGCGCGGGCGGACTCATGTCGTTGGCGCTGGCCATCATGGGCGACATCATCGGACCCCGTGAACGCGCCCGCTACCAGGGCTATTTCCTCGCGGTATTCGGTATTTCGAGTGTGCTCGGGCCCGTCCTCGGCGGGCTGCTGGCGGGGCAGGACACCATTCTCGGCATCACCGGCTGGCGCTGGGTGTTCCTGGTGAACGTGCCGCTGGGGCTGCTCGCCCTGGTGGTGGTGACCCGGGTGCTGCACCTGCCGCGCAAGCCGCACGCCACCCACCGCATCGACTTCGCGGGTGCGGTCGTGCTCGCGGTCGGATTGGTTCCGCTGCTGATCGTGGCCGAACAGGGTCGCGAATGGGGCTGGAGCAGTACCTCTTCGGTGATCTGTTACGCGATCGGCGCGATCGGGCTGGCCGGCTTCGTCGTGGTCGAGAAGTTCATGGGTGACGCGGCGTTGATTCCGCTGCGGATCTTCGACAATGTGACTTTCGCGCTCGGCGTGGTGATCTCGTTCGTCGTCGGTGCGGCGATGTTCGGCGGCATGCTGCTGCTGCCGCAGTACCTGCAGGTGGTGCGTGGCGCCGGGCCGACCGAGGCAGGTCTGCAGATGCTGCCGATGGTGCTCGGGCTGATGACCGGTTCGATCCTCTCGGGTCGGCTGATCTCGAAAACCGGCCGCTACCGGGCATTCCCGGTGATCGGCGCGATCATGCTGACGCTCGGGTTGTTCCTGCTGCACCTGCTCGACGCCGACAGCCCGCTGTGGCTGGCGATGCTGTTCATGGCGGCCACCGGCTTCGGCCTCGGCAACCTCATGCAGCCGCTGACCCTGGCCTTGCAGAACGCGCTGCCGCCCAAGGACATGGGCGTCTCGACCGCATCGGCGACGTTCTTCCGCCAGATCGGCGGCACCCTCGGCGCCGCGGTGTTCCTGTCGATCCTGTTCTCGCTGCTCACCCCGAACATCACCACCGAATTGCAGCAGTCAGCGGCGGACCCCGCCTACCAGCAGGCCGTGATCGAGGGCGCGCAGAGCACCAACCCGGCGGATGCCGCGCTGGCCAAGGGCCTGCTGGCGCACGACACGTCGGCCGCGGGCAAGGTGCTCCAGGACAGCTCGATCATCCAGCAGCTCGACCCCGACCTCGCCAAGCCCTTCCAGGTCGGCTTCGCCGACTCGATGTCGACGGTGTTCCTGGTCGCCTCCGCGGTGGCGTTGATCGCCCTGCTGCTGGTGCTGTTCTGGAAGGAAGTTCCGCTGCGGATGTCGGGTGGAATCCAGGCAGACGGCGATGCCAAGGCCGCCGAAGGGGTGGGTGCGCTGGTCGACACCGCCGCGCAGTCCGCCGCGTCAGCCGGGGACCCGCGCGACGAAGACAAGGGTGGTCGAGACCGAGCCGGAGCGCCCCCGGCATGATCATCAGGTGAGTCGATTCGGCAGCGGCGGTGCGGTGCGGCGGTTACGTCGTCTGCCCGCCGCTGTCGGCTATCTGCTGGTGGGCGGGCTGACCGGGGTGGTGTCGCTGTTCGCGGTGGTCGCGCTGGCGATCGTGGCGGCCGCGAGCCTGATCGGGATCGGGATTCCCGCGCTGCCGGAGGCGGTCAAATTGATCCGGCCGCTGCTGGGGCTCGAGCGGCGCAGGGCGGGCAGGTTGCTCGGCACGCCGATCGTGTCCGCCTACCGGCCGTTGACCGGCGACCTGCGTCATCAGCTCGCGACGCTGGCCGCCGATCCGGCGAATCGGCGTGATCTCGCCTGGCTGGTGCTGCACGCGATCATCGGATTGCCGCTGGCCGCGCTGGCGGTGGCACTGCCACTGAGCGCGGTGCAGCATCTCGCTGTCGCGAGTTATTGGAGTGCGCGGGCCGACGGCACTGTGTCCAGCGGCGGCATCATCGTCGATTCGTGGACCGCCGCCGTGGTGAGCGTGGTGGTGGGCATCGTCTACGGCGCCCTCGCACTGCGCGCGCCCGAGGCGGCGAACGCGCAGGCCAGGGTGGCAGGGGCGTTGCTCGCGCCGGATGAGAACGCCGTGCTGGCCGATCGGGTCGCCGAGCTGACCGTGACCAGGGCCGCCGCGCTGGACGCGCACGGTGCCGAACTGCGCCGCATCGAACGCGATCTGCACGATGGCGCCCAGGCCAGAATCGCGGCGGTGATCATGCAACTCGGACTGGCCGAGCAATTGCGCGGCCGTGATCCCGACGCCGCCGATCGGATGGTGCGGACAGCGCAGGACACGGCTTCGGCGGCCTTGGCCGAACTGCGCGATGTGGTGCGCAGCGTCTACCCGCCGGTGCTCTCGGATCGGGGTCTGAACAGCGCCGTTTCCGCGCTGGCCGCGCGCAGTCCGATCCCGTGCGTGCTCGAATCGAACGGCATCACCCGGCGGCCGATGGCGGTGGAGGCCGCCGCCTATTTCGTCATCGCCGAGGCCGTCACCAACGCGACCAAACACTCCGGTGCCGACACGCTGTCGATCGAACTGGGTGGGCCGCCCGATCTGCTCACCGTCGAGATCCGCGACGACGGTGTGGGCGGAGCGAGCGCGACCGACGGGGGTGGTCTGGCCGGCATCCGGCGCAGGGCCGAGGCGCTCGACGGGCAGATGACGCTGAGCAGCCCCGCCGGTGGGCCTACTGTGGTGCGGGTGGAGTTGCCGTGCGGGTCGTGATCGCCGAGGACGACGCCCTCCTGCGGGAAGGCCTCGTCCTGCTGTTGAAGACGGCCGGGATCGACGTGGTCGCCGCCGTCGACAATGCCGACGACTTCCTCGCCGTCGTCACCGCCGACCGCCCGGACGCAGTGGTGGTGGATGTGCGGCTCCCGCCTACCTTCACCGACGACGGCCTGCGCGCCGCGGTACGTGCCAGGACGGTCCACCCCGGGCTGCCGGTGCTCGTGCTGTCGTCCTATGTGGAGGACAGTTACGCCTCCGAACTACTCGGTGACGGTGGCGGTGGCGTCGGGTACCTGCTCAAGGAACGGGTCGGCAAGGTCGACCGGTTCCTCGAGTCCCTGCACCGCGTCGCCGCCGGTGGCACCGCGATGGACCCGGAAGTGATCGCACAACTGCTGGTGCGCCGCAAGGTCGACGATCCGCTGTCCACACTGACCGCCCGCGAACGCGAAGTGCTCGCACTGATGGCCGAAGGGCAGGACAACTCCGCCATCGCGGCACGCCTGGTCGTCACCGAAGGCGCTGTGCTCAAACACATTCGCAGCATCTTCGCCAAACTCGGCCTCGCCGCCGACGAATCGGGCCACCGCCGGGTGCTCGCCGTACTGGCCTACCTGAACTCGCGCCCCGGATCGTCCTGACAGACCCGGTCGGTGTCGGGCAGCGTGCCGTCGCGGAGATAGGCATTGACGGTCGTGTCGACGCAGGTGTTCGGGTAGTTACCGTAGATCCAGTGCACCGCAACGTTTTCCAGGGTCACCAGGCGTGACCCGGTCAGCGCCCGGTGCATCACCTGCGCGCCCGCGTGGGTGGTGCGGGTGTCGCCGGTGGATTGGACGATCAGGCTCGGCAGCGCATGGCCGATCACGGTCGGTTGCTCGACCGGGGGCGACGCCCAGAACGCGCACGGCGGGATGTTGTTCGCGAACGCGCCGAACAGCGGTTGATCTGCGCGACTCGCCTCGATATTGCGCCAGTACCAGGCCGGATCGCGCGGAACTTCCACATCGCCGCACAGGACGGCCAACGCGGGTGAGTAGTCGCGTGGCCGCGCGGTGAGCATGAAGGCGAGCGAGGCGGCCAGCTCGGGTTCGGGCCGCACCTCGATGCCGTCGGCGGCGTCGGCGAGCTGGCGGATCTGGCGGGCCAGCAGCGGATAGTTGCGTGGGTCGTCGAGCCCGCGGTAGAGCACCATCGGCAGGCTGTGTTCGTCGACGGTGAACTCGCCGATCCGGATCGGCCGGTCGTTCGCGCGGCGGACCATGGTCTGCACGGTCGACCTGACCGCGGAACGGTCCGCGCCGAAACGGAACTCACCGTCGTGGGCGGCCACCCAATCGGCCCATCGGTCGAACGCCGCCTCGTTGACCGGGCCCATGGCGCGGATCATCCCGACCGATCCGTAGTGCTCGGGGTCGACGGCACTGTCGAGGACGAACCGGTCGCTGCGTTCGGGGAACAGCTGGGCGAAGACCGCGCCGAGGTAGGTGCCGTAGGAGGTGCCGAAGTAGCTGATTCGTTCCTCGCCGAGGGCGGCACGGATGACGTCCATATCGCGGGCGGTGTTGCGTGTGGTGATGTGGTGCAGCCGAGGTCCCTCGTTCGTCGCGCACAGCGCGGCGAGTTCGGCTTGCTGGGTGACGCTTTCGGCGAAACCGACGCCGTCGAGACCGGCGGACTCCAGCCCGAATCCGTGCTGCCAGCGGCAGTTCACCGGGGTGGAGCGGCCGATGCCGCGCGGATCCATGCCGATCAGGTCGTAGCGATCACGGACGTCGGAGCTCATCGCCTCGCGCACGTCGATCATGAAGTCGAGGCCGGGAGCGCCGGGGCCTCCCGGATTCGACAGCAGCACGCCGCGACGTCTCGCCGGGTCCGTAGCGGGCAGCCGCGAGATGGCCACGGTCATCGTTTCCGCCTGTGGCGCCGAGTAATCCACCGGCACGGTCACCTGCGCGCACTGGGCGCCCGCCGGATCGAGACGCGGATCATCGCAGGACTGCCAGGTCAGCGTCTGATGCCGGAAGCGATCGAGCGGGTCGACATCGGCCGATGCCGGCGTAGCGGTGAATAATCCGGCGGCCATGGCGGAGACCGCGACGGCCAGGATCGCGCGTTTCATGAGGCGCAGACCACGGTGTCGAAGGCCCGCTCGACAACCTCTGCCTGGTCTTTGCTGTTCGGCAGCTCGTTCACGGTGATGGTTATCGCGACGCCGTCGGCAGTGACCCCGGTGCGGGTATCGAAACCGGGGATGCTGCCACCGTGGGCGACGGTCTTCTTGCCACACGAGGTGGTCTGCACGACCAAGCCCAATCCGTAACCGGCCGAGGGCATTCGGTCGAACTGCACGGTCTGCCGCATCTGTTCCAGCTGCGCGGCGGGCAGCAACTTGCCGTCCAGCAGCGCGAGGAAGAAGCGGTTCAGATCCGAGCCGGTGGCGATCATCGCACCCGCGGTATCGCCCCAAGAGGGATCGAAGTCGGTGAAAGCGACACGGGCACCGTCGATTTGCTGGTAGCCGCGCGGGTGCGGTGTACGCAAGCCGATGTCGCCGGGTGCGGGAAAGTAGGTGTCGCGCAAGCCGAGTGGCTCGATGATCCTGGTGGTGATCTCGGTGGCGGCGGGGCGGCCGGTGACCTGCTCGATCAGCATGCCGAGCAGGATGTAGTTGGTGTTGGTGTAGACCGAGCGGGCGCCGGGTTCGTGCCGCGGCGGCATCGTCATCGCGATGCGGACCAGCTCACTGGGCGAAAAGTGGCGCAGGCGGATGACTTCAGGGTCGGGTGCGATCTGCTGCGTGCCGGGGGCTGCGCGCAGGCTCGGATCGCCGCCGGCCAGATAGTCCGGTAGGCCGCTGGTGTGCTGGAGCAGTTGGCGCACGGTGATGCGGTTGCCGTCGTTGCCACTGCCCTGCACGACGCCCGGTAGGTACCGCTCGACAGGACCGTCGAGTTCGACCTTGCCCTCGGCGACCAACTGCATGACCACGGTCGCGACGAAACTTTTGGTGTTGCTGCCGATTCGGACGTACGCCCCATCGGGAATCGGTGCGCCCGTCTCGATATCACCGACCCCCGCCGTGACCGTCCGCTCGCCGGCCGCCGTGGTGATCACGGCCTGGGCGCCGGGGAATCCCGCCTGCACCACCGATTCGAGCGCCTGCCGGATCTCCGGCCGATCCGGTTGCGCCGCCGTGGCGCTGTTCTCGGGGCCGCACGCGGTGACGGTGAGTAGTGCGAGCAAGCCGGTCCCGGCCGCGAAGGCACGCAGTGACTTGCTCGAAAAAGTGGTGTTGAGCTGCATGATTCGAGCCTAGGAACGAGCGGGCGCCGTGCCCATGCCGCGCGCACCCGAATCGAAGGTGGTGCCTGCGCTACCAACCTGGGGTGGGGTAGGTGAAGTGACCAAGGGGAGAGCGAACTTACCCCTAGGGTTGGCTGTTCAAACCGCTGCGCCGCAATAACTTCGAGAAGTCGAAGTTGTACGCGTCAGGAGAAACACTATGCGCATCAAATCCACCATCGCCGCCGCTCTGCTGGCCGTCGCGACCGTCGCCGGGGTGTCGGCGGTCGGTGTGGGCAGTGCCGCCGCCGCACCGTACGGAACGTATTACGGCACCTACTACGAGCTCTATCAGTGCCGCGCGGCCGGGGAAGATCCGTACACCGGCGGGTATTACTGGGAGTGCACGGAGAGCTGGGACGGCTGGGATCTCTACATCTGGTACTGACACGAAAAAACGGGAAGTCCGAAAACTCTTCGGACTTCCCGTTTCTCGTAGTTCTATCGGCTCAGTGGCCGGCTTCCTTCAGCCGAGTGAAGGACTCGTCGATGATCTTCTCGGCTTCGGCGCGGCCGAGCCACTCGGAACCCTCGACGTACTTGCCCGGCTCGAGATCCTTGTAGCGCTCGAAGAAGTGCTTGATCGCCGACAGTTCGAACTCCGAGACGTCGCCCAGGTCCTGGATGTGATCCCAGCGCGGGTCGCCCGCGGGGACACACAGCACCTTGTCGTCGCCACCGGCCTCGTCGGTCATGCGGTACACGCCCACCGGGCGGGCCTCGACGATCACGCCGGGGAACACCGACTCGGGCAGCAGCACCAGCGCGTCGAGCGGGTCGCCGTCCTCGCCGAGGGTGTTCTCGATGAAGCCGTAGTCGGCCGGGTAGCCCATGGAGGTGTACAGGTACCGGTCGAGCTTGACCCGACCGCTCTCGTGATCGACCTCGTACTTGTTCCGAGAACCCTTGGGAATCTCGATGGTGACGTCGAACTCCACGCCATCTCCTTGCTCGTTCGAGTGCTGGTCTGTGCCGAATCGCCAGATCGTTCTGGGGAACCGTTGCGCAACGAGGATAGTGTGGTGTGCTGGTACACCGGTGCGGCAGGCGGCTGTAGTCGCGCAGTCGAGGCGTGTCGGTCGGCGTTGAGGGAGACACTGTCGTGGTCGATACAGGCGGCAATCCGGGATCACCGGTGCAGGGGCGCCGGAGGTCCCGCTGGATCTGGTTTTCGGCAGTGGTCGTCGCGCTATTGGTGATCGCGGGCGGTTTCGCGGCGATCGCGCAGCCGTGGACGCCGGAATTCCGGCACGGCGGACTCACCGTGGCGCCTCCGCCGGACACGGGTCAGGTGTTTCCCGAGGTGGCCCCGGCCCGATCGGACGCGCCCGCGCCGACGGTGGCGGGCATCGCCGCGGCGCTCGCCGCGGTGGTCGGCAATCCTGATCTCGGTGCGTTCGCCGGTCAGGTGACCGATCCGGGCAGCGGGACGGTGCTGTGGAGTCAGGAGCCGGCCAAGGCGATGATCCCGTCGTCGACGGCCAAGATCATGCTGGTCGCGGCCGCCTTGCTGACCTTGCCCGATGATCAGCGGGTGACCACCGAGGTGCTCGCCGGCGCGCCCGGCGAGCTGGTGCTGGTGGCGGGCGGGGATCCGACGCTCACCACACGGGCAGCGGGCGGGTACTACACCGACGGTGCCCGGATCGCGGATCTGGCCGCGCAGGTGCGGGCCGCCGGCCGCCAGGCGAACGCGATCGTGGTCGACACGTCCGCCTACTCGGGGCCGACCATGGCCTCGGGCTGGGACCCGATCGACATTCCGGAAGGCTCGATCGCCCCGATCGAGCCGATCATGCTCGACGGTGGCCGGTTCGACCCCTCGGCCGACTATTCCCCGCGCACCGCGAACCCCGCGCTGGACGCCGGGCGGGCGCTGGCCGCCGAGCTGGGTATCGATCCCGCCGCGGTGCGAGTGGGACCGGCCGCGCAGACCGGCGCTCAGATCGCGAAGGTCGAATCGGCCCCGCTGCGGGTTCGCCTGCACGACATGATGATTCACTCCGACAATGTGCTGGCCGAGACCATCGGACGCGAGCTGGCGGTGGCGTCGGGTCAGCCCGCCTCCTTCGCCGGCGCGGTCGCGGCTACCACGGCCGCCCTGTCGACGGCCGGATTCGATATCGCCGGACTGCATCTGGCCGACAACAGTGGGCTCTCCGTCGACGACCGGGTGACCCCGAAGCTGCTCGATTCGATCATCGCGACCGCGGCGAAACCGACCGGCAACGCGGCATTGGTGCCGACCGGAACACAGGCCAGGCCCGAAAACGACCCGCGCGCAGCGGCTCTCGCGCCGATGCTGGACTACCTGCCCGTCGCGGGCGGCACCGGCACACTGGCGCCGCGCTTCGTCACGCAGAACCGGCAGGGTGCGGGGTGGGTGCGCGCCAAGACCGGAACTCTGAGCGTGGCCAGCGCGTTGGTCGGATATGTACTCGACCGCGACGGGCGGGTACTCACCTTCGCACTCATGTCGAACGACCGATTGCCGGAGCAGAGCAGGCCGGCGCTCGACGCGGTGGCGGGTGCCCTGCGCAACTGCGGATGCTCGTAGAGAACGGGTGACTATGACCGACAAGACCGAGCGCAAGAGTTCCGGGTTCAGCGGAGCGGTGGACTGGCGGCTGGCCGCGCGAACCGGGGCGGTACTCGCTCCCTCCGGGCCGCGCGCGTCCCGGCAGACGGCCGAACAGGTCGTCGCCGAGCTGGCATCTGCCTCGATACTGGCCGAACTGCCGGTGCGTGAGGTCAGTGGGCTGCTCGACGACCGGCCGGTTCCCGAGGCGCGGATCGTCGACCGGCCGGGGTGGATCTCCGCGGCGGCCGATTCGATGGCGGTGCTCACCGGCACCGAATCCGCCGACGGGGGCAAGTTCGTCGGGAAACCCGCGGGTGTCCAGGCGGGGACGATGCTGGCGTTCTTGTCGACCGCGATTCTCGGGCAGTACGACCCGTTCACCGGCGAGGACGGCACCTTGCTGCTGGTCGCGCCCAATATCCTCGGCGTCGAACGTGCGCTCGGCGTCGACCCGAGCGACTTCCGGCTCTGGGTGTGCCTGCACGAGGTGACACACCGGGTGCAGTTCTCGTCGGCGCCCTGGCTGGCCGGGTACATGCGCACCAACGTGGACATCTTGAGCGAGGTCGGCGAGGAACCGATGAGCGAGATGCTCACCCGATTACTCGGTGAGGTGCGGTCGCGGCGCAACGGCGACAACACCGACGATCCGAACAGTCGAGGGGTGGTGGGGCTGTTGCGTGCGGCTCAGGCGCCGCCGCAGCGCGAGGCACTGGATCGGCTGTTGATGCTCGGCACGCTGCTCGAAGGGCATGCCGATCACGTGATGGATGCCGCCGGGCCCGCTGTGGTGCCGACCGTCGCCGATATCAGGGCCGCGTTCGATCGACGTCGCCAGAAGCCGTCCAATCCCATCCAGCGGCTGCTGCGGGCTCTGCTCGGCGTGGACGCGAAGGTCGCGCAGTACGTACGGGGCAAGAAGTTCGTGGACGCGGTGGTCGAGCGGGTGGGGGTCGCGGAATTCAACACGGTGTGGACGAACGCCGACACGCTGCCGTTGCTGGACGAGGTCGACGATCCGGAACGGTGGATTCGCCGGGTGCTGGGGTAGGTCTCGGTAACCTGCACACGTGACTTACGCGGACGGTCGACCGCCGAGCAGGGCCGCGCAGCCTGCTCGTGGTTCGCGGCTGCCGTCCGATGATCGAGCGGCGATCGTTCGGTGTGGCCGATGACGTCGCCTCGTCCGATGCGCCTGCCGGAGACAGCGGCGGTGCTCGCGGTGCGGCGGGGTGTGCGCGAGTGGGTGGCCGCGCATGGTGGGCGGGGACCGGTGGTTGTGGGGTTGTCCGGCGGGGCGGATTCGCTGGCCTTGGTGGCCGCCGCCGTTGTCGAGGCAGGTGAGGTGACCGCGGTGGTGGTCGACCATCGGTTGCAGGAGGGGTCGGGGGCGGTGGCCGATCGAGCGGTCGAGCAAGCGATGGGGCTCGGGTGTGCGGGGGCGATGGTCGTGCCCGTCGAGGTCGGGCGTGCGGGGGGTGTGGAAGCGGCGGCTCGGGTGGCTCGCTACGCGGCGTTGGAGTCGGTACGGGACGGGCGGCCGGTGTTGCTCGGACACACGCTCGATGACCAGGCCGAGACGGTGCTGCTCGGGCTGGCGCGTGGATCGGGCGGGCGGTCCATTCAGGGAATGGTGGCGTGGAATGCGCCGTGGGGGCGGCCGTTGCTCGGTGTGCGGCGGGCTCAGACGGTGCGGATGTGCACTGATCTGGGGATCGCACCATGGGACGATCCGCACAACGCCGACCTCAGGTACACCCGCGTGCGGGTGCGCGACGAAGTACTGCCGCTGCTCGAGGATGTGCTCGGCGGTGGGGTCGCGCAGGCGCTCGTCCGCACGGCTGACCAGTTGCGTGAGGACGGCGCGGTGCTCGATGTGTACGCGGCCGAGTTGCTGCGGAATGCGCGTTCGCACCGCGCGGGCGCGCTTCCCGATGTCGCCGTGGCGCGCCGTCCCGATCTCGATGATCGGTCCGGCTCCAGTGGCCGCGACGACACTGATCGACCCACGCTGTCGATCGAGATCCTGGCCACTGCTCCGCCCCCGTTGCGTCGCAGGGCGGTGCGCGCCTGGCTCGCGGATGCGGGCGTGACCGGGCTCATGAACGCCCATTTACAGGCGATCGACGAGCTGGTGGGTAATTGGCATGGCCAGGGCGGGGTGGCGGTGGCGGGCGGCTCGAGGGACCACAGGTTGGTCGTGACGCGCGAACATGGCACGCTGGCGGTGCGAGCACAGCCGCGCATTTGATGCCACGAAGGGACACCCACTTCCGTGTACGGAGACGACATCGCATCGGTGCTGATCACCGAAGACGAGATCAAAGCCAAGATCGAGGAATTGGCCGAGCTCGTCGCCAAGCGGTACCCGCCCGATTCCCCCGAAGGTGACCTCCTGCTGATCTGCGTCCTCAAGGGCGCGATCTTCTTCATGACCGACTTCGCCAGGGCGCTGTCGATCCCCACTCAGCTCGAATTCATGGCCGTGTCGTCCTACGGTTCGTCCACCTCGTCCTCGGGCGTGGTGCGCATCATGAAGGACCTGGACAAGGACATCGCGGGCCGTAACGTCCTGATCGTCGAGGACATCATCGACTCGGGCCTGACGCTGTCCTGGCTCAAGCGCAACCTGTCCACCCGTAACCCGGCCTCGCTGGAAGTCGTCACCCTGCTCCGCAAGCCCGACGCGCTGCGCACCCCCGTCGACGTCGCGCACGTGGGCTTCGACATCCCCAACGAATTCGTCGTCGGCTACGGCCTCGACTACGCCGAGCGCTACCGCGACCTCCCTTACATCGGCACCCTCAACCCGGCGGTGTACTCCTAGTTCCCCCCGGGGGATCGACGACTCTGATCAGTGCCCGGATATCGGCGTCGATCGCGCGGAACAGCGCGTACGAGCCGAGGAAGGCCACGACGCTGCCGAGGTAGACCACGCGCAGCGAGACCATGGTCGGCAGCAGGTCCTCGGTGGGCAGCAAGGTGATGGCGACCATCGCGATCAGCGGGATGGACGCGGCGACCGCCAGATACCAGCCGCAGCGCCGCAGGAGTCCGCGCAGCGCCGCGGCGTCGGTATGGAACCGGTGGCCTTGCTGCAGGAAGGCCGGGTACGCGCAGCGGACCATGTAGAAGGTGATGAGGAAGAACGCGTAGGTCGCCGCCACGGCGCAGCCGATGGCGTTCGACGTCAGAAATTGCACCGTGGTGCGCGTCTCCAGTTCGCCGGTGCTCACCTTCACCGTGGCGGGCAGGATCGCGGCCGCGGTGACCCAGAACAACAGGGCGACGACGACCGCCCGGTCACCCAGGTAGAGCGATTGCCTGCCTGCCAGGCCCAACGTCGCGGTGCCCACGCGGCGCCCGGCCCGTAACGCGCGTGGAACGAGGATCGCGTGGCGGGACAAATAGACCAGGATCACCGCGCCGAGCGCGAAGGACATCACGTTGGTGACCACCGAGACGATGTGCACCGCCTCGCGAGCGGCGGGCTCGAGCCGCTGCACCAGCAGGCCGGAGTTCTGCCAGGTCTTGTATCGCACGGCGAGCGCGTTGGGCACCGCGATCGCCAGCGTCATCAGCGCAACCATGAAGGGCCGCAAGCGTATTCGGTAGGAGCCGGCAGGCGGGTCGACCAGGTTCCTGCCGCGCGGGTCCAGGCAGAGGTCGAACTGTTCGGCGAGGACGGTGCCGTCGGGCCAGCGGTCGTTGCGGTCCGGCTCGAGGCAACGCAGCAGCACCCGGCGCAGCGCGGGCGGGCAGTCCGGCGGGAGTTGCCGCAGCGCGGAATCACTGACGCCCGTGCTGCGTGCGGAGAGCATCGCTTCGAGTCTGGTTCGATCGCCGCAGTCGGGGTCGTCGGCGCCGGTGTCGTCGAACGGCTTGGTGCCGGTGAGCAGTTCCCACAGCAACACACCCAGGGAGAAGAGATCGGAGCGTGCTTCGAGGTCGGCGGCGCTGCGGTCGTAGCCGGGATGGCTGGCCTCGAGCTGCTCGGGTGACATGTACGCCAGCGACCCGCCGAAATACGAGAGCGGGCTGGTGCCCGCGGTCTCGCTGAAGCTGATGTTGAAATCGGCGAGCTTCGGCACGCCCTCGGCCGTGAGCAGGACATTCGCCGGCTTCACATCACGGTGCAGCACACCCCGATCGGCCGCGTGATCCAGTGCCGCGGCCAGGCGCCGACCCAGCCAGGCCACGGTGTCGGGCCAGCTGAGGTGGGCGATCTCGCGCCGCACGCTCGAATCCGCCGGCCGGATCTCGCCCTTCTCCGTCATCGCCGCGTCGATCGCGTCGAGCAGGAGGCGACCGCCGCGTTCGGCGGGTGGGGTCGCGCGGACCCAGCGCAGCAGGCCGAGCAGGGTGCCGCCGGGCAGGAACTGCATGTACAGCAGGCGCAGCCGGGGCGACCCGTCGCCGGGGGGATCGAGGACGAGCTGATCGAAGACGCGCACGATGTAGTGGTGGTCGAGCTGGGCCAGGGTTTGCGGCTCGGTGCCGCTGTCGGCGGAGATCTTCACCGCGACCAGGCGTTGCATCGACCGTTGCCTGGCCAGGAACACCCGGGCGAACGCGCCGACACCGAGCTCGGTCAGCAGCTCGAAGTCGCCGACGCGGTCGCCCACCTCGAACCGGTCGAGCCCGCGGCGATCGGTGGAGTGCATGGTGGCGGTGCGGTCGAGCGAGGGACGGGTCGCCTCGGTGATGACAGTCGAGCTCACGACGGGTCATACGCGCGGACCCGCACGGAAGTTCATCCGCGCCGGAGATCGTCAGCTGACGACGCGTTCCAGGGCTTTCAGGTCGGCTTCGAGTGCGCGGAAGAGCAGGTAGGAGCCGACGAACGCGACAATGCCACCGACGCAGAGCACCCGGACGGCGACGATCACGGCCGGGATATCACCGGGCGGGAGGAAGGTGACGCCCGCGACGGCGAGCAGAGGGACCGAGGCGGCCACCGCGAGGTACCAGGTGCAGCGACCGCTCAGCTCCCGCAGCCAGGTGCTGTCGTCGGTGCTGATCTCGCCGTGGCGAAGGAAGATCGGGTAGATGCAGCGGACCAGGTAGAACGTCACGAGGAAGAACGGGTAGGCGACGGCGATCGCCCCGCAGACCATCAGGGATGCGAGGAAATGGACCACGGCGTGCCCGGGGACGTCACCGGCGGCCAATTGCAGCGCGATCGGGAAGGTGAGTCCGGAGACCGC
The DNA here is from genome assembly GCF_042668615.1 of Nocardia sp. NPDC057272. Taxonomy (NCBI): domain Bacteria; kingdom Bacillati; phylum Actinomycetota; class Actinomycetes; order Mycobacteriales; family Nocardiaceae; genus Nocardia; species Nocardia sp. NPDC057272. Next base: position 15,717 of record NZ_JBHUYK010000045.1, read on the forward strand.
CCACAGCGAGAACACCACGATCACCACCCGGTCGCCGATGCGCAAGGTGTCGTGTCTGGTGCGGCGCAGAATCTGTGGGTCGTACCGACGGCCATGGCGAAGCCCGCGCGGCACGGAGAGCACGAAACGGGCGAGGTAGATGAGCACCGCGGCGCCCAGGGGGAAGAAGACCAGGTTCACGCCCGCGGTGATCACGACGAACGATTGCTGAGCCGACTCGCTGAGCCGACTCACCACCAGATTCTGGTTGTGCTGGATGTTGTACCAGGAGGCCAGGGCATTGGGGATGCCGATCGCCAAGATCATCACCAGTAGCGGCCACTTGCGCCACACCATCCGCCAGCTGTCCGGCGGTGGGTCGACGAGGTCGCGGGCGCGGGCATCCAGGCACAGGTCGAACTGCTTGGCCAGCACCGCACCCTCGGCCCAGCGCCGCGACGTGTCCGGGTCGAGGCAGGTCAGCAGCACGCGGCGCAGGGCAGCGGGGCAGTTCACCGGTACCCGGTCGAGCGCGGCGGGGTCGACGCCGCCGGTTCGCCGCTCGAGCATGGCCTCGAGGGTGGTTTCGTCGCCCCGGCCCTCGGCCGCGGCGGTGTCGTCGTCGAACGGCTTCGCGCCGGTCAGCAGTTCCCACAGGACCACGCCGAGGGAGTAGATATCGCTGCGGGTGTCCAGGTCGGCGGCGGTGCGGCTGAGGCCGGGGTGACAGGCCTCCAGCTGTTCGGGGGACATGTAGGCCAGCGAACCGCCGAAGTAGGCCACCGGGCTGGTGCCTTCGACGGTGCGGCTGAAGCTGATGTTGAAGTCGGCCAGCTTCGGGACGCCCTCGGCGGTGAGCAGCACGTTCGCCGGTTTCACATCACGGTGCAGCACACCGTGCGAGGACGCGTAGTGCAGCGCCTCGGCCAGCCGCCTGCCCAGCCAGGCCACCGTTTCCGGCCAGCTCAGGGCGGCGATCTCGGAGCGCACGCTCGAATCGGTCGGCCGGATCTCGCCCTTCTCCTCCATGGCGGCGTCCACGGCGTCGAGCAGCAGTTTGCCGCTGCGTTCGGCGGGTGGGGTCGCGCGGACCCAGCGCAGCAGACCGAGCAGGGTCCCGCCGGGCAGGAACTGCATGTAGAGCAGGCGCAGGCGCCGCGAACCCGAGGGCGCCGAGTCGGTGTCCATCAGTTGCTGGTCGAACACGCGCACGATGTAGTCGTGGTCGAGCTGGGCCAGCGTCTGCGGCTCGGTGCCGCGGTCGGCGGAGATCTTCACCGCGACCAGGCGCTGCATCGACGTCTGCCTGGCCAGGAAGACGCGGGCGAAAGCACCGGAACCGAGCCCGGTGAGCAGCTCGAAATCGCCGATGCGCTGGCCGATCTCGATGCGGTCGAGCGGCTCGAACACGCCGGGATTCGAGAGTGCGTCCGTCGACGTCGCGGCCGAGGTGGCGGTCGCGGTGAGGTCGAGGTGCGGGCTGGTCATCTGGGTACTACGAGTCGAGTCCGCCGTTTGGTTCATCGTCGCGTCGGGATCGTCGGCCCGGTGGGTGCTCTGGTCGAGTTCCTCGGTATTGAGCAGTCCACGCAGACTGGCCGCCTGCTCCGGATACTCGCGCAGACACTCGCGCGGATCGACCCGTTCGCCGCTGTGCCTGCGGATGACGAATTCCTCGAACACCAGCCCGGCGGGCAGCGACTCCCGGTCGAGCTCGGGGAACTCGGCGCAGTAGTGGATCAGCCGCTTGCGGTCGATGCCGGTGCCGGCGTGATGCAGCCAGCGATGGCGCAGGTCGACCCGGATCAGCTCGTGCAGCGCCTGCGCGCGCAGGGTGGCCGCGTCGGGGAGGAACTCGGCGATGTCGGGCGGGCGTTCGTCGACCGCGCCCCACGCGGCGGCGAACGCCTCGACCATGTCGACGCGCACATTCGTGGCCCGACCGGCCGTTGCGTCGGGTTGTTCCCCGCTTCCGGTGTTATCGCTCATCAACCGACCTAAAGGGTTCGCGCGGATCGGTGCGAAATTCATTCCGCCACACCCGCCGCCATCGCCGGAGAGCTGTACTTGAAATGATAACTTGCGCCTCTAGAGCTGATCACCCGAATTTCGACGACCATGCGACGGGGGCGAATCCGCAGATGAACGAAGACCTCACAGCGGTAGCATGGGAGTCCGTCGACGACGACGGCGTAACGGACGCTGAGGTGACGATGGACTCGTCCCGCCCGCCCGCCGACGAATACCCCATCGGCGGCCCCGCAGCGGCGCTGGCCGCCCGCGTTCGCGCGGGCACCATCACCCCGGCCGACGTCACCGCCGACGCGCTCGCCCGCATCGCCTCGGAGAATCGCAAGATCAACGCGTTCACGGTGGTGCGCGCCGAGCGGGCGCGGGCCGAAGCGCGAGAACTCGCCGCCAGGCAAGACCTCGACGAGCTGCCGCTGGCCGGTGTGCCGGTGGCGGTGAAACAGAACATCGCGGTGGCAGGCGAGCCGACCCGGGCCGGTTCGGCGGCCACCTCCGCGGAACCGGCGAGCGTCGATCACCCGGTGGTGGCCAGGCTGCGCGCCGCGGGCGCGATCGTGGTGGGGTTGACGGCGATGCCCGAGCTCGGCTTGTGGGCGAGTACCGACTCCGCGGGGTGCGTCACCCGCAATCCGCGCGATGTCGGCCGGTCGACGGGGGGATCCTCGGGTGGTGCGGCCGCCGCGGTGGCCGCCGGACTCGTACCGATCGCGCACGGCAACGACGGTCTCGGCTCGATCCGGGTGCCCGCCGCGGCATGCGGGGTCTTCGGGATCAAGCCGGGTAGACACGTGGTGCCCGCACAGATCGGCGCCGATTCCTGGGCGGGACTGGCCGAGAACGGCGTCCTCGCGACCACGGTGTCGGACGCGGCGCTGGCGCTGTCGGTGCTGGCGGGCCGTTCCGACCTGGCCGAACTACGCAAGCCACAGCGACTACGCATCGGACTGGCCGTGGCTCCGCCGTCGCGTCTGGTCCGGATGGATCGGCATTGGACGGCGGCGGCGCGCACCGCGGGTGCGCGCGCGGCGGTGGCCGGGCACGAGGTGCAACCGGTGGAACTGCCCTACGGCGACGCGGCGCTGCTGATGCTGCTGCGCTGGCCGAGCGCGGGTCTGGCCGACGCCGAGGCACTCGAGAACCCCGATCTGCTCCAGCAACGCACCAAACGTCATCTGGCGATCGGCAGGGTGATCCGGCGACTCGGCCTGGTCCGCCCCAGCCAGATCGACCGGACCGAAGCCAGACTGCTCGAATTCTTCGAGGACTTCGACGTGGTGATCACCCCGACGCTCGCCGCGCCACCGCCCAAGGCCAGGCAGTGGAGCGGGCGCGGGTGGGCCGCGAATGTCGTGTCCTCGGTGCGCTACGCGCCGTTCACCGGACTGTGGAATCTGCTCGGCTGGCCCGCGGCGTCACTGCCGATGGGCACCCATCCCGAGGCGCACACCCCGTTGGCCGCGCAGCTGGTCGGTCCGCCGGGCAGCGAGTCCACCTTGCTCGGTCTCGCCGCCCAACTGGAACTGTCGAACTAGACCGCGATCGGCTGCGGCTGGGGTGTCGGCTCGGAGAAGCCGCCGTCGACGGCGCGACCGGCGAATTCCAGAATGGTCGGGCGCGTGTCGTCGGCCCGCCATGCCACCGCCAGCTCACACGGGGTGAGACCGGCGACCGGACGCGCGGTGAGCCCGGGCCAGCGGTACATCGGCACGTTGTTCTCGGCCAGCAGACACACGCCGAGACCGAGGCTCACAGCCTCGAGTTTGTCCTCGGGGGTGGCCGCCTCGGCGCCGATCTTGGCCGCTTTGCCGCCGCGGGCATCGTTGCCGAGCCAGAAGTCGCGGACCGCGCCCGCTTCGGTGGGCAGGGCGACGAAGGGCTCGTCGAGCAGATCGGCGAATTCGATGCTGTCCTGCTCGGCAAGCGGATGCGACTCCGGCAGCAGCACCCAGCGCGGCTCGGTGCGCAGCACCTGCCAGCGATAACGGTTGGGGTCGGGCAGCGGCAGCCAGACCAGCGACAGGTCGGCCTGTCGACCGGCCAGGCCACTGGAGGGGTCGTTCCACGACGCGGCGTGCAGGGCGAGGCGGTGACCGCTCGCGCTCTCGAGGTCGTTGAGCAGACCCCGGCCGAGCGCGGACTGGATTCCGACGCGCAGCACCTCGCCTGCTTCCTGGAGGGACACGTTGGTCACCTCCCACAGCTCGAGGATCTTGCGGGCGCCTTCGAGCAGTTCCTTACCGGCGACGGTGAGGGCGACACTGCGCTGGTTGCGGTCGAACAGGACCACGTCGAGCTGGCGTTCGAGCTGGCGGATCTGGCGTGACAACGTCGGCTGAGCGATATGCAGCCGCTGGGCGGCGTTCGTGAAATGCAGTTCCTCAGCGACGGCGACGAAATACCGCAGATCGCGCAAATGCGGGTCCATAGCACCTTGCTATCAGAATCGGTCGGGAAAATCCAGCCAAAACGGGCAAGGAAGTTCGCGGAAGTGGATCAAAACAGTCACCAGGTTGGTATCGCACAGCATATGGCCTGACATGGTGAGCTGCACCATCGGATTGTCTATTGTTCGTGTCGATCTGCCGCCGAGTGGATCGACGTCACATCTGGGCGGCTGACCAGGGAAAATGCGTCGCTGTTCACATCACCTGGCCCGATGTGGGCAGCACCGCGCCGCTGTCGTGCGCGTCGAAAGGTGCCGCTGACCACGGCGACCGCGACCAGCAAGATCGGCGGAGTGATGTTAGTCACAAACAAGTTTCGAAGCGGTGAATCCGGCTGCGCACCAACAGGTGTCGCAGCCGGAATCGGCTACTCGCTCTTCTTGAGACGCAGCACCGCAGGCAGGTCGATTCGGCGCATCCCGCGGGCACCGGCCGCCCGCATCGCCGCGACCGCGACGACCAGCTTGTTCATGTCGTAGGGGTACCAGAACAATTCCTTGCCCATGGTCGGCAGCTTCGGCTTCGTCATCGCCTGCGCGCGACAGTATTTCCGCAGCCCCGACGCACCGCCCCAGCGTGCGCCGACGCCGGACAGACCCCAGCCGCCCATCGGCATCGCGGGATTGAACAGGTTCGAGAACACGTCGTTGATGTTCACCGCGCCCGTGTTCAGCTGCCTGGCCACGCGTTCGCCGCGCGCCTTGTCGCCCGTCCATACCGACGCCGAGAGCCCGTAGATCGAGTCGTTGGCCATCCGGATCGCCTCGGCCTCGTCGGCCACCTTCATCACCGGCAGCGTCGGGCCGAAGGTCTCCTCGGCGACGCACGACATCGAATGGTCCACATCCACGAGCACGGTCGGCTCGAAGAAGGTGCCGACGCCGGTGCGTTTGCCGCCGGTGGTCACCCGGGCGCCCGCCGCCACCGCCTCGTCGACGTGGCGCTGCACGATCAGCACCTGGTTCTCGTTGGCGAGCGCGCCGACGTCGTTCTTCGACTCGCGATCGTCGGCGCCCTGACGCAAGGCGGCGACCGCCGCGGTGAGCTTGGTGACGAACTCGTCGTAGGCAGGCGCTTCGACGTAGACCCGCTCGACCGAGATGCACACCTGCCCGGCGTTGAACATGCCTCCGAAGGCGATGCCGTGCGCGGCGCGGTCCAGGTCCGCGTCGGCGAGCACGATCGCCGGGTCCTTACCGCCGAGCTCGAGGCTGTAGGGCACCATCCGCTCCGCGCAGGTGGCCGCGATCTTGCGGCCGGTCGCGGTGGAACCGGTGAACTGGATGTAGTCGGCGTTCCCGACCACCGCCGCGCCGGTCGCGCCCGCGCCGGTGACCACCTTGAACACCGGCGGGGCACCGATCTCGGCCCAGCCTCGGGCCAGCTCCACCGCGGACAGCGGCGTCACCTCCGACGGCTTGAGGATCACCGCGGCGCCGGCCGCCAGCGCGGGGAACACGTCGATCGCGGGCATCGCGAGCGGGAAGTTCCACGGCGTGATCACTCCGACCACGGGATAGGGGCGGTAGGCCACGGTCAGCGACTTCACCCGCGCGAGCGGGCTGTGCGGCGACGGGTGCTCGTCGGCGAGGAACTTGCCCGCCCGGCGCGCGTAGTAGCCGAGGATGTCGACCGCGAACGCCGGATCGATGATCGCGTCGACGCGCGGCTTGGCGGTCTCCGATTGCAGCACCGCGGCCAGGTGCTCGGTGTTGTCGATCAGCCAGTCCTGCATCTTCAGCAGCCACTGCTTGCGCCCGGACGGCCCGATCGCTTCCCATTCGGGCTGGTAGAGGCGCAGTTCGCGGACCGCGGCCGCCACGTCGTCCGGCGTGGTGACCGGCACGGTGCCGACCAGGTCGCCGGTGGCCGGATTGTGCACTTCGATCACCGCGACGTCTTTGTCGAGTTCGCTCACTGGTCGTTCTCCTCGTGCGTCTGCTGAATTCGGTTCACCGACTATCGCGGCGCGGCCAAGAGGAAGTGGCGTGCCTGCTCAAACAATTAGAACACGTTTCAGTTCTGGATCGAGCTGATTCCTACGGTGCCTCGCTGACCTCGTTCTCGCGCGCCGCGATCCGGCGCAGCGGCGGTTCGGTGGGCGGCGGGACACGGCGATCGGGGAGTTCGGCCAGCAGCGCCGTGGTGGCCGCGGCGATGGCCGCGACGGCCTTGTCGACCGCGGGTTTCGTGGCGCTACTCAGGCCGGAGATGCCGCCGACTTTGCGCACATATTGCAAGGCGGCAGCGTAGATCTCCTGCTCGGTGGCGGCAGGCTCCAGACCACGCAAGACGGTGATATTTCTACACATGTCAGAACCATAGACCTGTGAGGCATGACACGACAGGCGAAGAATAAGGCGATCTGAAAATCTCGTGACGCACGTGAGATTCGCACGGCACCCGTGATCGCGGTCACGGCACTAGACTCGGCCGCATGCCTGCCAGGGGAGTACCAGCGCTGACCACATTTCCGTACCCGGAACTAGATGAGCGCGAAGAAGATCACTGGTCGGGTGCGGGGGTGAGCGACGACGAACTGCGCGCGCTCGCCCTCGGCGCCTTCTACTCCACGCGCTGGGACGCCTTCCACGACGCGATGCTGCTCGGCCCCGAGCGTGAGCACCCGCTCGGCGACCGCCGCGAACTCGCGATCGACACGCTCACCGGCGCCTGGGGCATCACCGACGGCACCGAAGCCCGCGCCTCGATGGAACAGCTGCTCGAAGGCATGCACGCGCCGTTGTATTCGCTGGTGCATCCGCTGGTGATGGCCTCGGTCAACGCCAGTGAGCGCGACCGTTTCGGTGAGCGCGCCGACAAGCAGCGCGCGTTCTTGCGGCAGGTCGGCTCGTTTCGGGGGATGGACAATCCCGAAGCACTGGTCCGCGACTACGACATCTGGGCGCAGGCCATCAAGATCGGCTTCACCGACCATCTCTCGCGCCCGCTACCCAACGACATCCACGCCTGGGATCTGGCCCGCGTCGTCGCGGTGGCCCGCATGGCGTTCACCGCGGGCTACATCGACGCCGACGTGGCGTGGGAATACTGCATGCGCGCGCTGGTCCCCGCGCAGCGCCGCTACCGCAACTGGCGCCAATTCGGCGACGCCTACCTCACCGGCTGGACCTACTGGCAGGCCACCGAGGACCTCGCCGAACTGAAGAACGGCGGCGTCGACCGCCGGATGGAACTGGTGCGACTATGGACCCGGCCCACCAGCCCGTGGCGGCGGATCGAACTCAACGAGCCGGAGCAGAAGGCGGAAACCGAAGCGGCCGAACCGAATTGAGCATCCGGTCCGGCCACCGGCACTATAGGCTGCGCAGGATCCCGCGGCCGTAGCGCTGGAATTGCGTGTCGTCGACCATGCCGAGCGAATGCCGCTCGACCAGTAATTCCCATTCCGCGTAGAGCTGGTTGACACCCGGGTCGGCGGGACCGGCGGCGCCGTCGGCGGCCTGCCTGCGGATGGCGAAATTCACCGCGCAGGTGACCCGTTCGGTGTCGGCGCGATCCACGCCCGCGAAATGCAGCGTGCGATTGCCGTCGTTGATATCGATGCCAGATCCGCCGTGGCGCGTATCCACCTCGCCGGGCGCCGAGCGCGCGCCTTCGACGGTGCGGGCGCCGAGAATCGCGGCCACCGCCAATTCGAAGGCATAGCGCTCGCCGCTGCCGATGGAGATGAACAGCACGCGAGAGGTGGTCGCGGCGAGCAGGCCGGTGCCCGATCCCGCGGGCGGGGCGGCCACGGCGACGGCCGTTTCCAGGACGTATTCGTCGGGCGTGACATACCGGTTCAGCGCGGTGACGGCCGAACGCGCGTCCTTGCGCGGCGCCATCCGGCGCACGGCGCGCTCGACATCGGCGCGGGTGGGACCCGACTTGCCCCACTCGGGAGCGGGCGGGGTGAGATCCGGCGCGGCCACGTCGATGCGCTGGGTCACCATGATCTGGTCGTTGATCCGGTCGACGATGCCGAGGGCGGCAGGCACGTCGTGCTCGGCGATGAGCACCGGAAGGGGAGTGCGGTCGGCGGGAACGCCGGTGAGGACCGCCGTGGGATAACGCAGATAGATCTCGATCACCACCGCCTCGTCGGCGCGCCGATTGAGGCGCACCTTGAGCAGGTCGGCAATGGGAACGTCGAGAACACGTTCGCCGTCGGTACCCGGCCGGAGGACGACGAGCCGTCCACCGCCGTGGCGCAGAATCGCTGTGGGTGTTCGTAGCTCGACGATGTCTATACCCCCTGCGCTGTAGTTGTGTCGTCGCCCACGATAAGGCGGGCATGACATGATTGTGGCCACTTGCCACAACCCGGTCGGAGCGTTCGGGAACCTCTTGCGTTCTCCGGCCGTTTACCAGTGCAACTGCACCAGCAGCCGAACTGCGCGATGTATCGAACTAGACCGTACGCGGTAACGTGGCATGTCCGCATCCGAAACCCGCCGATCTCGACGCTTCGCAAGCACACCCGGAGTAATAACCGGAAAGGACTGGGCCGTCCGGCCGACGCTCTATGAACCGCAAGACAGTGTTTCGCACCTTGGCGATCATCTCGGGCATCATGCTCATGATCTGGCTGTTCAGCTTTCTCAGCGATGACACGCGCGGTTGGGAGAGTGTCGACACTTCCGTTGCGCTGGCCCAGCTCGAGGACAAAGCGAACGTCAAGAACGTGCAGATCGATGACAAGGAGCAGCAGCTCCGCATCGAACTGAACAACGGCAACGAGGCCACGAGCAACAACGCCAAGATCGTCGCCAAGTACCCCAGTGGTGGGGAGAACTCCGCGCAGATCCTCGACGCCGTGCAGAAGTCCGGCGCCCCGTACGACACCGTGGTCAAGCAGGAGAGCTGGCTGTCGCAGCTGCTGCTGTTCATCGTGCCGATGGTGCTGCTGGTCGGCCTGTTCATCTTCGTGATGTCGCGCATGCAGGGCGGTGGCCGTGGCGGAATGATGGGCTTCGGTAAGTCCAAGGCCAAACTGCTGACCAAGGACATGCCCAAGACCACGTTCCAGGACGTGGCCGGTGCCGACGAGGCCGTCGAAGAGCTCTACGAGATCAAGGACTTCCTCCAGAATCCGGCCCGCTACCAGGCGCTCGGCGCGAAGATCCCCAAGGGCGTGCTGCTCTACGGGCCGCCGGGAACCGGCAAGACGCTGCTGGCCCGCGCGGTCGCGGGCGAGGCCGGGGTGCCGTTCTTCACCATCTCCGGATCGGACTTCGTCGAGATGTTCGTCGGTGTCGGCGCCTCCCGCGTGCGCGACCTGTTCGAGCAGGCCAAGCAGAACAGCCCCTGCATCATCTTCGTCGACGAGATCGACGCGGTCGGCCGCCAGCGCGGTGCGGGCCTCGGCGGCGGTCACGACGAGCGCGAGCAGACGCTCAACCAGCTGCTGGTCGAGATGGACGGCTTCGGCGATCGCTCCAACATCATCCTGATCGCGGCCACCAACCGACCCGACATCCTCGACCCCGCGCTGCTGCGCCCCGGCCGGTTCGACCGGCAGATCCCGGTCGGCAACCCCGACCTGGCCGGTCGCCGCGCGATCCTGCGGGTGCACTCGGCGGGCAAGCCGATCTCGCAGGAAGCCGACCTCGAGGGTCTGGCCAAGCGCACCGTCGGCATGTCCGGCGCCGATCTGGCCAACGTGATCAACGAGGCCGCGCTGCTCACCGCCCGCGAGAACGGTTCGGTCATCACCGGCGAATCGCTCGAGGAGTCGGTCGACCGCGTGATCGGTGGCCCGCGCCGCAAGAGCCGCATCATCAGCGAGCACGAGAAGAAGATCACCGCCTACCACGAGGGTGGCCACACTCTGGCGGCGTGGGCGATGCCCGATATCGAGCCCGTCTACAAGGTCACCATTCTGGCCCGCGGCCGCACCGGCGGGCACGCCATGACGGTTCCCGAGGACGACAAGGGCCTGATGACCCGCTCGGAGATGATCTCCCGGCTGGTCTTCGCGATGGGTGGCCGCGCCGCCGAGGAACTGGTGTTCCACGAGCCGACCACCGGCGCGTCCTCCGACATCGACCAGGCCACCAAGATCGCTCGCGGGATGGTCACCGAATACGGCATGAGCGCCCGTCTCGGCGCCGTGCGCTACGGCCAGGAGCAGGGCGACCCGTTCCTCGGCCGCTCGATGGGCGTGCAGGCCGACTACTCGCACGAGGTCGCCCGCGAGATCGACGAGGAGGTGCGCAACCTCATCGAGGCCGCGCACACCGAGGCGTGGTCGATCCTCAGCGAATACCGCGAGCAGCTCGACGCCTTGGCCACCGCGCTGCTCGAGCGCGAGACGCTGCACCGCAAGGATCTCGAGACGATCCTGGCCGGTGTGGAGAAGCGTCCGCGGATCACCGCGTTCAACGATTTCGGTGACCGGCACCCGTCGGACAAGCCGCCGGTGAAGACGCCGGGTGAGCTGGCTGTCGAGCGCGGCGAGCCGTGGCCGCCGGTGCAGCCCGCTCCGGTGCCGGTGCCCAACGGGGCACCGCCGGTGGAGCCCAACGGCTACCCGGGTCAGCCCTACGGCCAGCCCGCACCGCCCGCGGCCGGTTACCCGTTGCCCGCCGCGCCGACCCAGGCGTTCCCCCGGCAGTCGGGCACGCACGGTTCGCGGCCCGATTACGGCGCACCGGCCGGCTGGTCGGCTCCGGGGTGGCCGCCGCGCGAGGATCAGCAGCAGCAGCCGCAACAGCAGCCGCCGCAACAGCCGCAGCAGCAGCCCCAACCGCCGCAGGACCAGGGCAGTGCCTGGGGCAGGCCCGAGCAGCAGCAGCCGCGGCACGCCAGCGACGGTTTCCAGCCGTGGGGTGCCCAGCCGCAGCCGCCGGTGCGTGACGCCGATCCGGAGAACAAGGAGTGGGAAGGGCCGAACGGCCGCCACTGACCGGGGGCCAACTACGCTCGAAGGTCGAATGCCGAACAGGAACCGGCGTTCGGCACTGGTTCTCGGATCACGCTCGGCCGTCGAATGTCGGGTGGTCGCCGGCTTTCGGCTCTCGTTCTCGGCCCGCCCGCCTCTGGACTGAGCGCAGAACAGGGCCGAGAACCCGCGGCGCCAGCCGCAAATATCACGGAGGTGCGGAGAAGTTGTCGGCCAACAAGCAGGAACTCGATCCGGCAGGTGAGCTGGGTGCGACCAGTCCGTCGGTGCTGACGGCGCTGGCGACCGGTTTGCCGTTCGATCAGGAGCGCGCCGAGAACGCGGTGCGCGAGCTGCTGCTCGCGGTCGGTGAGGATCCCGACCGCCCCGGCCTGCTCGACACGCCCGCGCGGGTGGCGCGTGCTTACCGGGAGATGTTCGCGGGGCTCTACACCGAGCCCGACGCGGTGCTGGCGACCACCTTCGACGAGGGTCACCAGGAACTCGTGCTGGTTCGCGACATCCCGATGTTCTCCACCTGTGAGCATCACCTGGTCTCGTTCCACGGCGTCGCGCACGTCGGCTACATCCCCGGCCCGCACGGCCGGGTGACGGGGCTGTCGAAGCTGGCGCGCGTGGTCGATCTCTACGCCAAGCGACCCCAGGTGCAGGAGCGGCTGACCAGCCAGATCGCCGACGCGGTGATGCGACGACTGGATCCGCGCGGCGCGATCGTGGTGATCGAGGCCGAGCACCTGTGCATGGCCATGAGGGGAATCCGTAAGCCCGGTGCCAGCACCACCACCTCGGCGGTGCGCGGCCAGCTGCAAACCGACGCCGCCTCGCGATCCGAGGCGCTGGACCTGATCCTGCGCAAATGAGCGAGCCACTGGTGACCCCCCGTGACCACCGCTCCTGCGTGGTCATGGGTGTGGTCAACGTGACCGCTGATTCTTTCTCCGACGGCGGTCGCTACCTCGATCCCGAACTCGCGATCGCGCACGGTGTCGAGCTGTACGAAGCGGGCGCCGACATCGTCGATGTGGGTGGTGAATCCACCAGGCCGGGGGCCGACCGGGTCGACCCGGCCGCCGAGGCAGCCAGGGTCGCTCCGGTGATCCGGGGTCTGGTCGCCGCCGGGGTGCCGACCAGTGTCGACACCATGCGCGCCGAGGTCGCCGAGGCCGCGCTGGAGGCCGGCGTCTCGGTGGTGAACGACGTCTCCGGCGGCCGTGCCGACCCGAACATGGTGAAAGTCGTCGCCGAAGCGGGCGTGCCGTGGATCCTCATGCACTGGCGGGCGGGCGCCGACTACCGCCACACCGGCCCCGCCGATCACTACGACGACGTGGTCGCCGAGGTGAACGCCGAGCTCACCGCCCAGGTTGACCTGGCTGTCGCCGCGGGGGTCACCCCGGACCGGCTGATCCTCGACCCCGGCCTCGGTTTCGCCAAGAATGCCGAGCACAACTGGGAACTCCTCGCCGCTCTCCCGGAACTGGTGGCAGGCGGTTTCCCGATTTTGATCGGCGCCTCACGCAAGCGTTTCCTCGGCGCTCTTCTGGCCGACGAATCGGGCCCACGCCCGCCCGACGGCCGCGAAACCGCCACCGCCACCCTGTCGGCCCTCGCGGCCACCCACGGCGCTTGGGGCGTGCGCGTGCACGATGTCCGGGCGTCCCTCGACGCCATCGCCGTCGTCGATGCCTGGCGTCGAGCAGCCGACGCTCGATCGGCCGCTGCCCGAGGGCTCGCGCCGTGAACATCCTCGCTACCCGAACCGCCGCAGGTGTCCGAGTCACCCTCCGAGGAGCCCTCCGATGAACTTGCCTCTGCTGCCGCCGCCCGCGGGCAGGCCCGCGTCGTCGCGGATCGAGCTGCGTGGCCTGCGTGCTTTCGGCAGGCACGGAGTGTTCGATTTCGAGCGTCGTGACGGCCAGGAATTCGTCGTCGATCTGACAGTGTGGGTTGATTTCGCCGCGGCCGCCGCGTCCGACGACCTCGCCGACACCGTCGACTACGGCGCCCTCGCCGAGCGCGCCGTGCGCATCGTGACCGGTCCGCCGCGCGATCTGATCGAAACGGTGGTCTCCGAGATCGCCGACGACGTGATGGCCGACCCGCGGATCGAGGCGGTGGAGGCGGTCGTGCACAAGCCGTCGGCGCCGATCCCGCACACCTTCGAAGACGTGCGCGTGGTGGCCACCCGGTATCGCACGCAGGCCCCGGAGTCGCGCCGATGACTCGCGCGGTGCTGTCGATCGGCTCGAATCTGGGCGATCGGCTCGCGCATCTGCGCAGCGTGCTCGACGCGCTGGGGCAGCGTGTCGTGGCGGTGTCGCCGGTCTACACGACCGCGCCGTGGGGTGGCGTCGACCAAGACGATTACCTCAACGCTGTTGTCACAGTGGAAGATCCGGCCTTCGACGATTACGCCTGGCTGCGTTTCGGTCAGGAGCTCGAGCAGGCGGCGGGCCGCGTGCGCGAGGTCCGCTGGGGTGCGCGCACCCTCGACGTCGACGTGGTCCAGTGCGCCGACAGCACCGGCACGGCGATCGCCCGCGACACCGACCCGACGCTGATCCTGCCGCACCCGCAGGCCCACAACCGGGCCTTCGTCCTGATCCCGTGGCTGGCCGTCGAACCGTCGGCGCACCTTGTCGTCGACGGGGTCGCGCGCCCGATCGCGGAGCTGCTCGCCGGACTCGGCCGGTCCGAGAAAGACGGTGTGGTCCGTACCGATCTGGTGCTACGCGAGGAAAGCGCCGGCTCGTGCTGAAACCCACCCGGGTACTCGACCTCGCGCTGAACGTGGTGGTGGCCGCAGCGGTCGCCTGGGTCGCCACCCGGTTCGCCTATTCCAGCTTCCCGTCGATCTCGGTGGCCGCGAGCGCCTCGCTGCTGCCGGTCGCCGCGATCGAGGCGGCGCTGGGCTTCGCGATCAAGGCCAAGATCGCCGATGAGCAGATCGGCGACGGCCCCGGCCAGATGCATCCGATCAACGTTGCCAGGGGTGTGGCGCTGGCGAAGGCGTCGTTGCAGGTGGGCTCGCTGGCCGCGGGTGTGTGGCTGGGGTTTCTGCTGTGGGTTTTCCCACAGCGCGGCACCGTGACCGCCGCCGCTACCGATTCGCCGGGCGCGGTGGTCGGTCTGCTGGCCGGTTCGGCCCTGGTTGCTGCGGCTTTGTGGCTGGAGTATTGCTGCCGAGCGCCCGAGGACCCGACCGACGATCCCGCTACTACGTAGCAACTTGCGAATGGAACAACCACCACCTTTGGTGGGCCGACCAGCCGATTCCGGCTACCCTGGCCCTCATGGTTTCACCCTCCCGCAGCACGGCGCCCCGACGACGGCGGGACGACGCGGGAAAATTCTTCGTCGGTTTCCTCATCCTGCTCGGCCTGACCGCCAGTGTTTTCCTGATCTTCAGCGAAAACGTCCAATACGTGCGGATCGGCCTGGTAGCAGCGCTGTGGGCAGCGGTGATCGGCGCGCTCGCGGCTACTCGCTACCGCAAGGACGCGGCCGTCGACAAGGCGAAGGTTCGCGATCTGCAGACGGTGTACGAGTTGCAGCTCGAGCGCGAGATCAACGCGCGCCGTGAGTACGAGATGGGCGTCGAGGCGCGGGTGCGTGCCGAAGTCGGCGCCGACTCCTCCGAAATCGCCGCACTGCGCGCCGAGCTGACCCTGCTGCGCCAGAATCTGCAGGTCCTGTTCGACGGTGCACTGCCCGACGAGCAACCTGCGTTGCAGGCCGACGCCGTGCGGATCGACGCGTTGCCCGCCGGTGGCTTCAATGCCTTCGACGAGCCCGACCACGATTTCGACGATAGCCCCGAGGATGCCACCGCTGCCTGGTTCGGCCCGTGGCAGCAACCGCCCAGCGCACTGAAACCTGTCTTCATGCAACCGGTTTCGGCCAATTTCGCCGACCCGTACGACGACCCGGTCACCGCCGAGACCTCGGCCGTGCAGCTCGACGAGTACGCCGAAACCCAGCAGGCGACCGCCGCCGCGCAGCCCGCCGCACCGGCCAAGTCATCGGGAAAGACGCCGCCGCCGCGCCTGTCCTCGCCGAACACCCGCCAGGTGACGGAGACGGTCCTCCCGGCCGAGCCCACCACCAACGGCAACTCGACCGCTGCGCCCGAGCCCGCCCCGGTTGCGGCCGAGTCGACCCCGGCACCGGTCGCCGCGGCCGAACCTGCCCCGGCTCCCGCAGCGACGGCCGAGGCCGCCCCGGAGCCCGCCCAGCCCCCGGCCACCCGCCCCGAGAAGGCCCCCTCGGTGGGCACCAGCTCCCGTCGACGCCGCCGCGCCGAAACCGAGGGCACCGCCCGGCTGTCGGTGGCGGACATCATGGCCAACCTCGAATCGGAGTCCACCGGCTCCGCGTCTCCGCGTACCTAGCTGGTCGCAACACCGTTCTCGCGCGAGAACATGGGTAACTCACCGACAACAGCCAGCTCGCCCACCGGCGAACCCTCGGCCGCGTCCACCTATCACCACGCACCTGGGTGTGGCCTTGAATACGCGGAGTGGCGGACCAGGTGAGCGCTAGATCACGGTGGGGCGTGTGGCGGTCCTCGAGTAACTCCCTCTATTCTCGAAGCGAACGTCTGGTACCCGCACCGCGGGACTGGAACGCAAATCGAGAGGACAACGTTGACCTCGAGAAGTGTCAACCCTGATGGCGCAAACACGAGTGGCGACTCCGTGCCCGCACGACTGGATCCAGCGCCCGCACGACTGACGGTAGGAATCGTCTCGGCGGGACGAGTGGGTTCCGCACTCGGCGTAGCGCTCGAGCGAGCCGGCCACGTGGTCTTCGGTGTCGCCGCGATCTCCGACGCCTCGGTGCATCGCGCCCGTACCCGGCTGCCCGAAGCCCAGGTACTGCCGATCGAACAGATCGCCCAGCGCAGTGAACTGCTCCTGCTCGCCGTGCCCGACGCCGAACTCGCCGGGCTGGTCCGCGGCCTCGCCGGTGCGAACGTAGTCCGCCCCGGCACCATCGTCGTGCACACCTCCGGCGCGAACGGCGTCGCGATTCTCGAACCGCTGACGAAGCAGGGTGCGCTCAGCCTCGCGATCCACCCCGCCATGACCTTCACCGGCCACGACGAGGACATCGCCCGACTCGCCAATGCCTGTTTCGGCGTCACCGCCGCCGACGAGGTCGGGTACGCCATCGCGCAGGCGCTGGTGATCGAGATGGGTGGCGAACCGGTTCGCGTCGAGGAAGACCAGCGTTCGCTCTATCACGCGGCCCTCGCCCACGGCAGCAATCACCTGGTGACGGTGATCGTCGACGCCGTCGCGGCCCTGCGCGAATCCCTTTCCGGCCCCGGTCTGCTCGGCCAGCCGCTGGTCGACGATCAGCCCGGCGGCCTCCCCGAACGGCTGCTCGCCCCGCTCGCCTCGGCCGCACTCGACAACGCCTTGCGTCGCGGCCAGGCCGCACTCACCGGTCCGGTCGCCCGCGGTGATGTCGACGCCGTCGCCGCCCATCTGGCCGCGTTCGGGCAGGTCGACGATCGCCTGGCCGAGGCCTACCGAGCCAACTCGTTGCGCACGGCCCAACTCGCCCACACCGATCCGGCACTGCTGGAGCTCCTCGCCAAGGAAGGCCACTGATGGAACCCCGAGAAGTGCATCATCACCAGGGTGGCGCCCGCGCCACCGGTGCTTTCAAGGCGGGCGTACTCACCGTGCACCACAATCCCGAGGTGCTCGACACGGTCGCCAAGGCCTTGCGCGGCGCCGGTCGCACGGTCGGTTTCGTGCCGACGATGGGTGCGCTGCACGAGGGGCACCTCGCGCTGATTCGTCAGGCCAAGCTCAACAACCAGGTCGTGATCGTCTCGATCTTCGTCAACCCGCTGCAGTTCGGCGCGAACGAAGACCTCGACGCCTACCCGCGCACTCTCGACGCCGACCTCGAACTGCTCCGCACCGAGGGCGTCGACCTGGTTTTCGCGCCGACGGTTTCCGATATGTACCCGGACGGCATGCGTACCACGATCCAGCCGGGTCCACTCGGCGCCGAGCTCGAAGGCGGCAGCAGGCCGACGCATTTCGCGGGCATGCTCACCGTCGTCGCGAAGCTGCTCAACATCACCCACGCCTCCGAGGCGTATTTCGGTGAGAAGGACTACCAGCAGCTCACGCTGATCCGCCAGATGGTGCGCGACCTGAACATGGACGCGAAGATCGTGGCCTATCCGACGGTCCGCGAGCCCGACGGCCTCGCGCTGTCCTCACGCAACCGCTTCCTCGACGCCACCCAGCGCGAGTCGGCGCTGGCGCTGTCGGCCGCGCTCGCCGCGGGCCGTCACGCCGCGGGCCTGGGCGCGGAGGCGGTCGTCCAGACCGCTCGCTCGGTTCTCGACGCGGTCGAGGGCCTCGATGTCGACTACCTCGAACTGCGCGATGCCAACCTGGGTCCGGCCCCCACCGCGGGCAACGCCCGCCTGCTGGTCGCCGCCAGAGTCGGCGACACCCGCCTGATCGACAACGCTCCCGTAGTACTCGGCGCCCAGATCGACGGGCATCCCGACGCGAACTCCCTCCCTGCCTCGCAGGCGCACTGAAAGGCGACGACGATGTTGCGCACCATGATGAAGTCGAAGATCCACCGTGCCACCGTGACCCATGCCGACCTGCACTATGTCGGCTCGGTGACCGTCGACCAGGATCTGCTCGACGCCGCCGATCTGCTCGAGGGTGAGCAGGTCTGCATCGTCGACATCGACAACGGCGCCCGCCTCGAGACCTACGTGATCGCCGGCGAGCGCGGTTCGGGTGTGATCGGCATCAACGGTGCCGCCGCCCACCTCGTGCACCCCGGTGACCTGGTCATCCTCATCGCCTACGGCCAGATGGACGAGGCCGAGGTCCGTGAGTACGACCCGAAGGTGGTCTTCGTCGACGACCGCAACCGTCCGGTGGAGCTGGGCAGCGACCCCGCGCACGCACCGGAGGGCTCCGGCCTCACCTCGCCGCGCTCGCTGTCGTTCGTCTGAGCCGGGCGGGGGACCCAGGACCATGCTGCTGACGATCGATGTCCGCAACACCGGAATCGAGCTCGGCCTGTTCTCCGGTAGTGGCGAACACGCGACACTGGTGCGGCACTGGCGGATTCACACCAATCCGCTGATCACCGCGGACGAGTTCGCCATGCAGGTGCGCGGTCTGGTCGGCGACGATCTCGATCAGATCGCCGGTGTCTCGGCGTTGTCGACCGTGCCGCCGGTGCTGCGCGAACTGCGCGCCATGCTGGCGCGCTATTGGTCCCATGTGCCGCATGTGCTGGTGGAACCCGGTGTGCGAACAGGCATTCCGCTACTGGTCGACAATCCGAAGGAAGTCGGCGCCGACCGCATCGTCAACTGCCTTGCCGCGTTTCGTAGTTTCGGCGGGCCCGCGATCGTCGTCGATTTCGGCACTGCGATCTGCGTCGACCTGGTCTCGGCCAAGGGGGAATTCCTCGGCGGCGTGATCGCGCCCGGGGTGGAGATCTCGGCCGAGGCGCTGGTGGAACGCAGTGCGATGCGCCGCGTCGAGCTGGCACGGCCGCGTTCGGTGGTGGGCAAGAACAGCATGGAGTGCATTCAGTCCGGCGCGATCTTCGGGTTCGCCGGGCTGGTCGACGGGCTGGTCGACCGCATCCGCGACGAATTCGACGCGTTCGCGGGCACCGATGTCACCGTCGTCGCGACGGGGGCGGGCGCGCCGTTGATCGTGCCGGAGTCGGAAACCATCGACCAGCACGTCCCGCATCTCACGCTGACCGGCTTGCGCCATGTCTACGAGCGCAACAAGAAATAGTGTCTGCTAAACTAGCGCTCGTGATCTTCCGTGTGAGCACCCAGGAGTGTTGTCGAGGCTAACCTGCCTCGACCGTTCGAGGCTGACGTTTTCCCTCGACCGATTTCTCACCTCCTGGAGATGCGCTCATGCGTTCTTCTGTCCTTTCCCTTCCGTCCGCGCGCGACGAGTACTCCGCGACGCCCCCGCTCGATCGGGCGATCGCCTCGGCGTTGCCGACCCGGTTGCGGCCCGCTGACCTGCTGCGACTCACCGACGAAGGCGCCGAAGACGTCCTCTCCGGTCGCTACGACCACCTTCTGCCCGCCGACGGCATCTGGCCGGCCGACGAGCGCTGGGCGACCCGCCTCTCGCACGACGACGAGGTCGATGTCTGGCTGATCAGCTGGACGCCGGGCAAATTCACCGATTTGCACGATCACGCCGGCTCGCTCGGCGCCCTGACCGTGCTGAGCGGCGCTCTTTCGGAATACCGCTGGAATGGCACGGAGTTACGCAGGCGCACGCTCGCCGCGGGTGATCAGGCGTCGTTCCCGATCGGCTGGGTGCACGACGTGGTGCGCGCGCCCGCCGTCGCCGAATCCGTCGGTCCGCTCGATCCCACCTTGAGCGTGCATGCCTATTCCCCGCCGCTGTCGGCGATGTCGTATTACGAAGTGACCGGCCACGGAACGTTGCGCCGAACCAAAACCGTCCTCACCGACCAGCCCGAAGGTGATCTGTGATGAGCCGTTTGACGATTGATCAGATGCTCGAGAACGCTCGCGCGCGATTGCACCGGGTGTATGTGTACGACGTGGCCGCCGCGCTGGAGCGTGGCGCGATTCTGGTCGACATCCGACCGGCCGCCCAGCGCGTGCGCGAAGGTTCGCTGCCCGGCGCGCTGGTGATCGAGCGAAATGTCCTGGAATGGCGGCTGGATCCGGCCTCGTCGGCCCGGTTGTCCCTTGCCGTTGATCACGACGTGGAATGGGTCATCTTCTGCTCGGAGGGGTACACGTCGAGTTTGGCGGCGGCGGCGTTGCAGGAGCTGGGGTTGCATCGGGCCACCGATGTGATCGGTGGATACCAGGCGTTGAAATCGGCGGGGCTGTTGACGGTCGGCATCGGCGTCCCGCATTTCGCCCGCGAGGTGGACGCGCTGGCCTCGCTGTAACTGCGCCGCACGAATTGTGAAGTGCCTCACTGATTTCGCGAGCACATGGGTAACTCGCTAGCCACCCCCGGGCCCTCGTACGCATAACGTGAGGCCGAGAGCTGACGGCTGCGCTTCCGGACGGTCCGCTGAATACACGGAGGGGCGGGGGAGCGGGGGAGCGGCAAATCCATTTCCGGGGACCGCTAATGTTGTCGAACGTGAGCACTCCTAACCCCGCCGCACCCGGCCGCGCCGCCACTTCCGCTGTGGACATCGATGTTCCCGAGCAGATGCGGATTCGCCGGGACAAGCGCGAACGGCTGCTCACCGAGGGTGGTGAGGCCTATCCGGTGGTGGTGCCACGCACCCACACCCTGGCCGAAATTCGTGCCGCCTACCCGGATCTGGAAGCCGACACCCAGACCGGTCTGCAGGCCGGTATCGCGGGTCGCGTCATTTTCGTTCGTAATACCGGCAAGCTGTGCTTCGCCACGCTGCAGGAAGGCGACGGCACCAAGTTGCAGGCGATGATCAGCCTCAACGGTGTCGGCGCCGACGCGCTGGCGGCGTGGAAGGCCGATGTCGACCTCGGTGACTTCGTGTTCGTGCACGGCGAGGTCATCTCCTCACGCACCGGCGAATTGAGCGTGATGGCCGATTCCTGGTCGATGGCGGCCAAGTCGCTGCGCCCGCTGCCGGTGGCGCACAAGGAGATGAACGAGGAGTCGCGCGTTCGTCAGCGCTATGTCGACCTGATCGTGCGCCCGGAGGCCAGGGAAATGGCCCGTACCCGCGTGAACGTGGTCCGTGCGCTGCGTAACGCGCTGGAGCGCCGCGGCTTCCTCGAGGTCGAGACCCCGATGCTGCAGACCATCCACGGTGGCGCCGCCGCGCGCCCGTTCGTCACCCGTTCCAATGCGCTCGACATGGACCTTTTCCTGCGCATCGCGCCGGAGCTGTTCCTCAAGCGTTGCGTGGTCGGTGGCCTGGAGAAGGTCTTCGAGATCAACCGGAACTTCCGCAACGAAGGCGCTGACTCGACCCATTCGCCCGAGTTCGCGATGCTGGAAACCTACGAGGCCTACGGCACCTATGACGACTCGGCGACGATGACCCGTGAATTGATCCAGGAAGTCGCGCACGAGGCATTCGGCACCCTTCTGGTGACGCTTGCCGACGGCACTGAATATGATCTCGGAGGCGAGTGGACCACCGTCGAGATGTATCCCTCGCTGTCGGAGTCGATCGGTGTCGAGGTCACTCCGGAAACCACTGTCGAGGAATTGCTCGCGCTCGCCGATCGGGTGGGTCTGGAAATTCCTTCGGACAAGGGCTACGGTCACGGGAAACTGGTCGAAGAACTTTGGGAACACGCGTATGGCGACAAGCTCTACGCGCCGACTTTCGTTCGTGACTTCCCGGTCGAGACTTCACCGCTGACCCGTCAGCATCGCAGCAAGCCCGGCGTCACCGAGAAGTGGGACCTCTATGTTCGCGGCTTCGAGTTGGCAACGGGCTATTCGGAACTGGTAGACCCGGTGATCCAGCGGGAACGCTTCGTCGACCAGGCCAGGCTGGCCGCGGCGGGCGATGACGAGGCCATGGTGCTCGATGAAGACTTCCTCGCCGCGATGGAACACGGTATGCCGCCGACCACCGGAACCGGTATGGGAATCGACCGCTTGTTGATGGCACTCACGGGTTCCGGAATCCGGGAAACGATCCTGTTCCCGATTGTGCGACCCACTAGTCGCTGACCAGTGAATTCACGGGGTGAACACCCCGTGTTGGAAATTTCGCATTTCGGGGTATTCTTGCCTCGGGTATTCGGCCTGGAGGCAGGCTTGACGATTTCGAGAGGACGTTCATCTCATGGCAAAGAAGGTCACCGTTAGCCTGATCGACGATGTCGACGGTGAGTCCATCGCGGACGAGACCATCGAGTTCGCTATCGATGGGGTGTCGTACGAGATCGATCTGTCGGACGCAAATGCGGCGCGCCTGCGCGAGGGCCTGGACGAGTGGGTCGCCAACGCCCGCCGTGTGAGTGGCCGTCGTCGGGTGAAGGCTGCCGGTGCACCCGCGCCGCAGGGCAAGAGCCGCGTTTCCATGGACCGCGAACAGAGCGCCGCAATTCGCGAATGGGCACGCCGCAAGGGTCACAAGGTCTCCGCCCGCGGTCGTATCTCGGCGGAAATCACCGAGGCATACAACAAAGAGGTCGGCAAGAGCTGATTTTTTGGCGGCGCGGGCGCCGCGTGTTCGCGGCCCCGCCGGTCCCGTCGTTGAGGCACCGTTGCTTGCTCCTTCGTCGCCTACGCAACGGCGC
>NZ_JBHUYK010000046.1:0-32239 GCF_042668615.1 Nocardia sp. NPDC057272
GTGGTGCGGGCCTCTTGTCGTTTCCCCCGCTACATTCCTAGCGGTCTGTTTTATCCAGTAAA
Organism: Nocardia sp. NPDC057272; assembly: GCF_042668615.1. NCBI lineage: Bacteria > Bacillati > Actinomycetota > Actinomycetes > Mycobacteriales > Nocardiaceae > Nocardia > Nocardia sp. NPDC057272. The sequence goes on from NZ_JBHUYK010000046.1 coordinate 63, forward strand.
CCGATGGGTTAATCGTTTCGTGATCAAACCCACACTGCTGGATTGCACTGTGGAGGACACGGATTGGCGATCTTCGCCGTATCGTCACACCCAGCTTTTCGTTCTACCGCCTCAAGTCTGCGGTATCGGCATTGAGGGTTTTTCGCGCGTGCTCGACATTTATCACTTCAGCTACGGCTGGATCACCCCCGTTCTCGCCTACTTCATGTCCGTCACGGGCTGCCTGCTCGGACTCCAGTGCGCGGCCCGCGGTCGCAACGCCACCGAGGGACGGGTCGGCTGGCTGATCGGCGCCGCGATCGCGATCGGCGGGACCGGGATCTGGGTCATGCATTTCATCGCGATGCTCGGCTTCACCATCCGCGGCGCCGAGATCCGCTACGACATCCCGTTGACGCTGTTCAGCGCGATCACCGCGATGGTGGTGGTCGGAATCGGGCTGTTCATGGTCAACAAGCCGCAGCCGACACTGCGCTCACTGCTCTCCGGTGGCGTCATCACCGGCCTCGGTGTCGGGACCATGCACTACACCGGCATGTACGCGATGCGGTCCAGCGCGACCGTGCGCTACGACCCGGCGATCGTGGCCCTGTCGATGGTGATCGCGGTGGTGGCTTCGGTCGTGGCGCTGTGGTTCACATTGCGCGTCAAGGGTTTCCTCGCCACCGTGGGTGCGGCACTGATCATGGGTGTGGCCGTGTGCGGCATGCACTACACCGGGATGGCCTCGATGCACGCGCACACCGGACATCAAACCGCGCCCGCGAGCGGCGCCGAGGCGATGCAATTGCTGGCGCCGCTGATCGGGGTGAGCAGCATCGTCACCATGCTCGTGCTGATCAGTGTGAGCCTCACCGAGATCGAGAACGAGGAAGCGCTGCCGCGCATGTGGCTCACCTCGCGGCACCGTCCCCAGCCGCGCCCGGCCAAGCCCGCGCGACCGGTCGCGCAGTACACGCCGCCCACACAGCACGAGTACCGCACCGAGGAATTGAGTTACGACGGTGCGGGCGCCTGGCCACGCCGGGTCGTCGACTGATCAGGTCGTCGCGACACCCGAACGGCGCCTGACGAATTCGACCACCGGCTCGACGACCCGGGCCGCGATCGGGCCGAGGATCGCCATCAGCAGCACATAGGCCGAGGCCAGAGCGGCCAGCCGCGCGTCCGCCTGGCCGTAGGCGACCGCCAATCCGGCGATGACGATGGAGAATTCGCCGCGCGCCACCAGCGCCGCGCCCGCCCGCGCCCGGCCCATCCGCCGAATTCCCTGTCTGCTCGCCGCCCACCACCCGACCGCGATCTTGGTGCCGGTGGTCACCACCGCCAGCGCGACCGCCCAGGCGAACACCGGCGGGATCGCGGTCGGGTCGATCGACAGCCCGAACGCGACGAAGAAGATCGCCGCGAACAGATCACGCAGTGGCTCCAGCAGTTTCGCGGCTTCGTGCGCGGTGGACCCCGAGATGGCGATGCCGAGCAGGAACGCGCCGACCGCGGCCGAGACATTGAGTGCCGAGGCCGCCCCGGCCACGAGCAGCGCGGCGCCGAGCAGCTGGAGCAGGAACACTTCGCGATCGGCGCTGTCGACCACGGCCGAGACCACCCGCCCGAACCGCAGCGCCACCACGAGCACCACCGTGATGGTCGCCAGCGCGACCGCGAGGGAGATCAATCCGCTCAGCAGGCTCAATCCGGCCAGCATCATGGTCAGGATCGGCAGGTACACCGCCATCGCGAGGTCTTCGAGCACCAGGATCGACAGCACCACCGGGGTCTCGCGGTTACCGAGACGGCCCAGATCGTCGAGCACCTTGGCCACGATCCCCGACGACGAGATGTAGGTGACCCCGCCGAGCACGACGGCGCCGAGCACCCCCCAGCCCATGATGAGCGCCACCGCGACCCCGGGCAGCGCGTTGGCCACCAGGTCGAGGACTCCGGCTGCCCAGGAGCGCCGCAGACCGGTCATCAGCTCGGGGGCGGTGTACTCGAGCCCGAGCAGCAGAAGCAGCAGCACGACGCCGATCTCGCTCGCCATGTGCCCGAACTCGGTGGCGGCGTCGAGCTCGATGAATCCGCCGCGACCGAACGCCAGTCCGCCGAGCAGGTACAGCGGAATCGGGGACATCCCGAAGCGGCCCGCCACTCGCCCGCAGATCCCCAGCGCGAACAAGATCACGCCGAGCTCGAGCAGAGCCAAGGCCTGCGAGGTCACGGCGGTCAGCCGTGCGCGAGAATCTTCGCGGCCGCTTCCAGGCCGTCCGGGGTGCCGACGACCACGAGCAGATCACCCTCGGTGAAGGTGAAGTCCGGGCCGGGTGACGGGTGGAGCTGACCGGCGCGCATCACCGCGACGATCGAGGTCTTGGTGCGGGTGCGCATGCCGGTCTCGCCGAGCGTTCGTCCCGCGTAGGGGGATTCGTCGACGATGGCCAGCTGGCGGGTGGTGATGCCCGGCAGATCGCGATGGTCGTCGTTGAGTTTGGCGACCAGCTGCGGCGCGCCGAGCAGGTTCGCCAGCACCGACGCCTCGTCGGTGGACAGCGGCACCTGGGCTGCGATGGCGTCCGGGTCGTCGGGTTTGGACACGATCAGATCGATGTCACCGTCGCGGTGGGCGACCACCCCGACGCGGCGCCCCGACCTGACTTCGAAATCCTTGCGCACTCCGATGCCCGGTAGCGCTGTGACGTCGACGTTCACACCCTCAACAGTAGCCGCGCCCGGCCCCGATTGTGGTCTACGCCACTCCCTCCCGGCGCGGTGTGCTGAACACGCCGTCGGAGCCGGGCAGATATGGCTGCGCGGCCAGCACCGCGGCGACCGGCAGCGGTGCGTAGAGGTGCGGGAACAGCATCGACGACGGATCGCTCGGCACGCCCGGCTCCCACTTCACCGCACCGGTGAACGCCGTCGGATCCAGCCACAGCACGACCATGTCGGCGCGCCCGGCAAAGAGTCGATTGGCGGGCAGGTGGACCTGCTCCGGAGTGGACAGGTGCACGAAGCCCGCGTCGGCCAGCGAAGGCGGTCTGCGTTCGCCCGCGCGGCGAGCTTCCTCCCATTCTTGGGAAGAACACAGGTGAACAAGGGTGTGAGTGTCGGATGTCACGGGTAATCTCCGGGTAGACAACAGGTTCGGACGGTCAAGACCCTGTCACAACTCGATCGTGTTCGGCCCGGTTCGGTGCTCGGCTCGTCCGTAACGAGCAACACCGCAGCGAGCGACACATCGGCGAGTGTCAGGTTCGAGTGGGAGGTGGCATCAGCGCTTCGCGGGTGATCGGTGGGTGCTCGAGACCGACGACCGGCGGGTGTTCGCTTTCAGCGAAACCGCAGGTCTGTTATCGAAAACACAAAGATTCACTTCCGGGAACAAAGCCTGAACCCCGAACGTCTGACAGAGTAGTCGTACCACTGCTGGGAAGTAGCGGATGCGAGCCGCGTGGAGTGACCACGAGGCCCACACCTAGGCGAACGGCCACGCAGCGCCGGGAGCCGGGACGGAGGAGTCATGCCAGGAACACTGACCAGCACCCCACTGACCGCACTCGATCGTTGCGATCGTTGCGGGGCGGCTGCCCGAGTGCGTGCCGTGCTTCCCGCGGGTGGCGAGTTGCTCTTCTGCCAGCACCACGCGAATGAACACATGGACCGCTTGCGCGAACTCGAAGCCGTGATCAACACGGACGAAGCTCCCGCGATCTGACCACTCCTCGCGTCCGAAACAACAACATCTGACAACAGAAAACCCCCGACAGCGGGCGACCCGGACAGGGCGCCCGCTGTCGCTGTATCCGGCTATCGAGCGTCGGCGAGAATGCCGTCGACGAGGGTGGCCACGCCGTAGTCGAACGCGCCGTCCGGGTCGGCGGGCGCCTGGTAGTGCTCGCCCACGGTCGTCCCGACCCGCCCGGCGAGCGGAAATTCGCCGGCGGGCATCACCTGGGCCAGCAGGGGTCCGTTGACCTCCCACCATTGCGCGTCGCTCAGCTGCGCGGCGGCGCCCGCGGCCGCGATGGCGAGGCGGGCATTGCCGGTCGCGAAGTCGGTGAGGACCGCGATCGCGCGGTCCATGGCCAGGTCGCTCAGGCCGATGCCCTCGATCGCCGCCAGCTGATGTTCGTAGCGGCGCATGCGGGCGGGGCCGAGCACCTGACGCCACGGGGACACCTCGAGGAGCCAGGGGTGCTCGATCAGCTCGACCCTGATCCGGGTCGCGACGGTGATCATGCGTTCGCGGACCGGCAGGTCGGCCGGGATCGGGGAGTCCGCCGCGGCCACGGCGTCGACCATGAGCACGATCAGGGCGTCCTTGCTGGGGACATAGGTGTAGAGACTCATCGCGCGCAGACCGAGTTGCGTGGCGACCGCGCGGATCGTCAGCTTGTCGATGCCGTCGCGGTCGGCCAGGGTGATGCCCGCCGCTACCACATCGTCGACGGTGAGCCCGGGTTTCGGGCCACGCGCGCCCGGCTTCGACGGCAAGGAGTGCCGCCACAGCAATTCGAGGATCCGGGTGGCCTGAGCGGTCGATTCCCCGTCCTGGTCAGCGGGCACGAGTCTCCTCTCCGGAGATTGTTTCGAGCGTTCGGGAACAAACTCAGTACAGTGTACGTTGTTCGGTTGTTCGTGCTACCCGATCAGAGGAGAACGTTCTGCCCGCCATTCAGGCCACCTACCTTCCCGACCGTCACCTGTTCGCCCTGTGGACCTGGACCGGGCACGACACCGGGCCCGCGCCGACGGGGGTCGGCGATCCGGAACAGCTCACCCTCGCACTGCCGGTCGGTGAACGCGGCGCGATCGAACCCGTCGAGGTGGCGACCGCGGTGGTGACACCCGCCGAACTGGTCGACGTCACCCTCGGCGACCTCGCCCCGTCCGCGCTGGCCTGGCGCGCGTCGATGACCGACGAGCGGTCCGTCACCTTGCCCACCGCCGCGCACGCCGTCCCCGACGCGGTCGGCACCGCGATCGTGTCCGCCGAGCGGGCGGCGCGGGTGTTGCGCGAGACGCGGTCCCTCGACGGGGAGCTGGCGGGAGTTCTCGATGCCACGCTGCGGCCGTATCAGGTCCGCGGGGTGGGGTGGTTGCGCGAGACCGTGTCGGCGTTCGGCGGGGCCGTGCTGGCCGATGAGATGGGACTCGGGAAGACGGTGCAGACCATCGGGTTCCTGCAGGGCCGTTCCGACGGTCCGCAGTTGGTGGTGTGTCCGACCTCGCTGGTGGGCAACTGGGTGCACGAGATCGAACGGTTCGCGCCGGGGTTGAAGCCGGTGTCGTGGCGTGGTGGCGCGGTGCCCGCCGGGGCGGGGACGGTTCTCGTGACCGGGTATCCGACCCTGCGGCTGCACGGGGCGGCACTGACCGGTGAGCAGTGGGCCACCGTGGTGTTCGACGAGGCGCAGGCACTGAAGAATCCGCGCACCCAGGTGTCGCGGGCGGCGCGCGCGTTGACCGCCGACGCGAAGGTCGCGCTGACCGGAACGCCGGTGGAGAACCACCTCGACGAACTGTTCGCGCTGCTCAATCTCACCGTGCCGCGACTGTTCGCGCATCGCACGCAGTTCCGGCGCCGGTTCGTGCGGCCGATCGAGGAGGGTTCGGCCTCGGCCGCGGCACGACTCAGGGACGCCGTCGAGCCGGTTGTCCTCGGACGCAAGAAGCTTCAGGTGGTGGCGTCACTGCCCGCGAAGATCCACAGCGATCTGCTGTGCGATCTCAGCGCCGAGCAGGAACGGGTGTACGACGCGGTGCTCGCCGATGCCCTCGATGAGGGCTTCGGCTCCGGCCTGCAACGACAGGGACGGGTACTGGCCGCGCTCACCCACCTCAAGCAGGTGTGCAACCACCCCGGACTGGTTTCCGGCGACCTGGGCGAACTCGCGGGCCGCTCCGGCAAACTCGACCTGTGCACCGACATCGTGGCCACCAACCTCGACACCGGTGACCCCACGCTGATCTTCACCCAGTACCGCAAGACCGGCGACCTGCTGGTGCGGCACCTGGCCGAGCAGTTCGGCGTCGACGCGCCGTTCTTCCACGGCGGGCTCGACGCGACCCAGCGCGGCGACCTCGTCACCCGCTTCCAGGCGCCGGACGGGCCGCCGGTGCTGATCCTGAGCCTGCGCGCGGCCGGCACCGGCCTCACCCTCACCCGTGCGGCCGATGTGATCCATTTCGATCGCTGGTGGAATCCGGCGGTGGAGGCGCAGGCCTCGGACCGGGCGCACCGGATCGGGCAGACCCGCACCGTCACCGTCACCACCCTCACCAGCGCCACCACGGTGGAGGAACACATCGCCGCGATGCACACCCGCAAGTCCGCGCTGACGGACCTGTCCGATGCGGCGGGCATCGCCGAACTGGCCCGCCTCGACGACGACGCCCTCGTCGACATCCTGCGCCGGAAGCGAGAGAACTGATGGCCGACAACGAATTCGGTTACACCCAGTGGGGTCGGGATTGGGTGCGCCTGGCCGAACCGCTGCGCCAGACCCGGCCGGAACCACTGCTGCCCCGCGCCCGCAGCATCGCGCGCAACGACGGTGTGCGCGTCGAGATCGAGGGGCGAACGGTGCGCGCGCACCTGCATCGCGGCGGTCAGGCCTCGATCGCGCACGTCGAGGTGGCACCGCTGTCGCGGGCGGCGGTGACCGCGATCGGTCAGACGATCACCGACCCGACCGTCCTCACCGACGAGATGCACCGCGCCTTGGCCGACGCGGGCCACTCCCCCGCGCCGACCCTGGTGAGCACCGATTGTTCCTGCTCGGCACGGACCTCGCGCTGCCTGCACGTGTTCGCGACGCTGTACACGATCGCGCGCAGGGTCGACGAGAATCCGCGCCTCGCACTGGAATTGCAGGGGTACTTCGACGCGACCGCCGAATCCGACACGCCCACCCAGGAACAACGCTGGACTCCCCTGCACACCCTCGACCCGGTCGACTTCTTCGACATCGCCCGTTAGGCGATCGGCCGACGAGACCTCCTGGAACGCAACGGGTTATCCCTGAGTCCTGCCGTTCCCGGTCGACGTAGCCGGCATCCCGAAGATGCACAGACCGTTCGGGCGGCGCCCGCCGCTCAGGCGTTGGTGCCGCCGTCGACGGTGAGGATCGCGCCGGTGATCGATCGGCCCGAGGGACCCGCGAGGAAGGCGACCAGGTCGGCCACGTCGGCGGCGGCACCGAAACGGCCCAGCGCGTTGAACTCCCGTTGCGTAGGAGCGTGCCCGCTGTCCGCGGGGTTCATGTCGGTGTCGGTCGGTCCGGGCTGGACGAGGTTGACCGTGATGCCGCGCGGACCGAGCTCGCGCGCAAGGGCTTTGGTGAAGCCGTTGAGGGCCGACTTGCTGAGGTTGTAGAGCGACAGCCCACCGAAGAGCGCGCGTTCGGACAGGTTGGAGCCGATGGAGATGATCCGGCCGCCGTCACCGAGGTACGGGAGGGCGGCCTGGCCCGCGACGAAGGCGGCGCGGGCGTGGATGTTCAGCGCGCGGTCGATCTCGTCGAGGGTGAACTCCTCGTAGGGCTTGGCCGGGAAGATGCCCGCGTTGTTCACGAGGACGTCGAGCCCGCCCAGTTCGCGCGCGGTCTGTTCCACGGCGGCGACGACCGCCGCGGCGTCGGCGCTGTCGGCCTTGATCGGCAGCGCCCGCCTGCCCAGCGCCTCGATCTCGGCGGCCACTGCCTTCGCGGCGACCTCGTCACGCTGATAGGTGAACGCCACATCGGCGCCGGCGGCGGCCAGCGCGCGGGCGATGGCCGCGCCGATCCCGCGGCTCGCGCCGGTTACCAGGGCCACGGTGTTGCTGCTCGTCATCAGGCTCGCTCCAATTGTGTAGTGGTCGATACACAAATAGAGAACCGCATCCACAGCGCTGCCGTCAAGAGTTTCTTACCGATCGACACAGAAATAGGCGGCGACGAACGCGGACGTCCGCGGGCGCGGTATATTTACCGATCGGCACAGAAAGGTTTCGCATGGCAGACCGCGGGCGCCCCCGAGGCTTCGACCGTGACGTCGCGCTGCGCCGCGCGATGGAGGTGTTCTGGGAGCTCGGCTACGACGGCGCCTCGATGAGCGACCTCACCGCCGCCATGGGCATCAACTCGCCCAGCCTCTACGCCGCCTTCGGCGACAAGGAAGCCCTGTTCCGCGCCGCCGTCGAGCTCTACCGCCACACCGAGGGCTCCTACACGGCCAGGGCGCTGCGCGAGCAACCCACCGCCTACGCCGCGATCGAGGCGATGCTGCGCGACAACATCACCCACTACACCGATCCCGGTCTGCCCAACGGCTGCATGGTCGTCCTCGCCGGCGCGACCTACACCACCCGCAACGCCGCGGTGCGCGAATTCCTGGTCGAAGCCCGTCGCCACACCACGGCCGACATCCGCGCCCGCCTCGATCGCGGCGTCACCGACGGCGACCTCTCCCCCGACACCGATACGGCCTCGCTGGCTATGCTGTACAGCACTGTCCTGTACGGGTTGTCGATCCAGGCCAGAGACGGCGTCAGCCCCGGCGAACTCAGCGCCGCCGTCGACAGCGCGCTGTGCACACTCGAAGCCGTGACACGCTAGGCGCAGCCTTCGCCGCCGGGCCGACGCGCCGCCGAGGTTCGGTCTCTCAGAGTCGGCGCAGGGCGGCGATGCGTTCGCCCAATTGATCGACACTCGCCAATGCCGTAGGCGGGCCACCACATTCGCGACGGAGTTCGCCGTGGATCACGCCGTGGGGTTTGCCGGTGCGGTGGTGGTGCATCGCGACGAGGCTGTTGAGTTCACGGCGCAGCTCGCCCAGTTTGTCCGAGGTGGCGACACGTTCGGCGACGGCCGCGGGCTGGGGGGCGGACTCCTGCGCGGCGCTACGGTCGGCCAGCTGACGGGTCTGACGGTCGCGGAGCAGAGCACGCATCTGGTCGGCGTCGAGCAGACCGGGAATGCCGAGGTAGTCGGCTTCCTCGTCGCTGCCCGCGATGGTGGCGGTGCCGAAGGAGGATCCGTCGTAGATCACCTGGTCGAGCTCGGCGTCCGCGGCGAGGGCGACAAAGGACTTCTCGTCCTCACCGGGCTCGTCCTTGGCCTTGTTCGCGTCCATCAGGAGCTCGTCGTCGAGGCCGTCCTTCTCGCGGTGCGGCTTGCCGATGACGTGATCGCGCTGCAACTCCAGCTGCGCGGCCAGGTCGAGCAACACCGGCACCGACGGCAGGAACACGCTCGCGGTCTCTCCCGGCTTGCGGGCACGCACGAAACGGCCGATGGCCTGCGCGAAGTACAGCGGCGTCGAGGCGCTGGTGGCGTAGACGCCGACGGCGAGGCGTGGCACGTCGACACCCTCGGACACCATGCGCACCGCGACCATCCACGGCTGTGTGCCTTTACCGAACTCGCCGATGCGCTGGGAGGACTGCGGGTCGTCCGAGAGCACCACCGACGGCCGCTCGCCACAGATGTGCTCGAGCAGTTCGGCGTAGTCGCGGGCACGTTCCTGATCGGTGGCGATCACCAGACCGCCCGCGTCGGGCATGCCCGACGCGCGCAGCTGACGCAGGCGCACGTCGGCTGCGCGCAGCACCGCCGAGATCCAGTCACCCGCCGGGTCGAGGGCCGTGCGCCAGGCTCGCGCGGTGTGTTCGGCGCTGAGCGGTTCGCCGAGGCGGGCGGTGTGTTCCTCGCCCGCGCTGTCGCGCCAGTGCGCGTCACCGGAGTAGGCCAGGAACACCACCGGACGCACGACGCCGTCGGCGAGCGCGTCGGCATAGCCGTAGGAGTGATCGGCGCGCGAACGCGGGAAACCGCCCTCGTCGGGCTCGTAGGTGACGAACGGGATCTTCGAATCGTCACTGCGGAACGGGGTTCCGGTCAGCGCCAGTCGGCGTGTCGCGTCGCCGAACGCCTCCTCGGTCGCCTCGCCCCAGGTCTTGGCGTCGCCCGCGTGATGGATCTCGTCGAGGATCACCAGCGTGCGACGATTCTCGGTGCGCACCCGGTGCCGTGTCGGGTGGGCGGCGACCTGGGCATAGGTCACCACGACGCCGTGATAGTCGCCGGAGGTCGCGCCGGTGGAGTTGGAGAACCGCGAGTCCAGCTGGATCCCGGTGCGCGCGGCCGCGGCGGACCACTGGTGCTTGAGGTGTTCGGTCGGGGCTACGACGGTGATCTGGTCCACCGTGCGATCGGCCAGCAACTCCGCGGCAACACGCAGCGCGAAGGTGGTCTTACCGGCGCCGGGCGTCGCGACCGCGAGGAAGTCGCGCGGCTTGGTGGCCAGGTACTTCGTCAACGCGCGCCGCTGCCAGGCGCGCAACGAACCCGACGGGGCACCTCCCGCGGCAATCTCGCCCGGTGTCCCCGCTTGCTTCGCCGTAGCGGCGCCACCCGACCCAGTCACGCAGTCGACCCTAGCCGCCCGATGCGGCGTGTCGCCAAACCGACGCGGGCTGGGCGACAGGCATCACAACCGCGCACGTGGTCACCGGCCATTTACCTGTTACCCGCCGACACGATGCCCGGCCCGCACCACACAGACCCCCAACGTGCGGGATGCTTGACACCGAGATGAACAACGACCAGGTCCCGGCTGCCGACGCGGCGCACCCGGCGCAGGCGCTGCCGCCCCGCGACTCGCCCGCGCGCCCTGTGGTCGGCGCGCAGGCCGCTCCGCAACGTCGCAGCGATCACGCGCCGTGGGTGCGATGGCTGGCTACGGCATGGCGACTGGTGGTCCGGGTCGCGGTCAAGTGCTGGGACAACTCGATTTTCGCCAAGTCCGCGGCGGCGGCGTTCTGGCAGACCCTGTCGCTGGCACCACTGCTGCTCGGCCTCCTCGGCAGCCTCGGCTATGTGGGCGGGTTGTTCGGGCCCGACACCGTGCAGATCGTGGAGAGCAAGATCATCGCGTTCAGCCGCGAGTTCTTCAGCCCGTCGGTGGTCTCGGATCTGATCGAACCGACCGTCGACGACGTGCTCGGCCGAGGGCGCGGCGCGCTGGTGTCGGTGGGTTTCGTGCTGTCGCTGTGGGCGGGGTCCTCGGCGATGGCCACCTTCGTCGACGCCATCGTGGAGGCGCACGGACAGCAGGACGCTCGTCATCCGATCTGGCAGCGGATCTTCGCGCTGCTGCTCTACGTGCAGTTCCTGGTGGCCGCGGTGCTCATCCTGCCGGTGATCGCACTGGGTCCCACCAGGATCGGGCGGGTGCTGCCCGAGGCGTGGCGGGAGCCGGGATTGCGGCTGATCGACACGTTCTACTACCCGATCGTCGGGTTGCTGCTGATCGTCGGGCTGACCACGCTCTACAAGCTGGCCCTGCACAAATCGCTGCCGTGGCATCGGCTGTTCGGCGGCGCGCTGGTGGCCGGGGTCTTCTTCATGGCGGCCAGCGACCTGCTGCGCCGGTACCTGTCGTGGATCACCGCCACCGGGGTGAGCTACGGCGCGCTGGCCACCCCGATCGCGTTCCTGCTGTTCACGTACTTCCTCGGCTTCGCGGTGATCCTGGGCGCGGAGTTCAACGCCGCCGTTCAGGAGTTCTGGCCTGCCCGGGCCACCCGGATCGAGCAGGTCAAGGAATGGATCACCAGCCAGGTGCGCGGTGACGACGACGATGACGATGAGCACGGCGAAACCGCCGGGGCCCGCTCCGAGGCACCGGCGTCACCGACCGAGCCCTCGGCTCAGTCGCCGTCCTTGCGCAAGCCCTCGTAGACCTTCTTGCAGTCCGGGCACACGGGCGAGCCGGGCTTGGCCGAACGCGTCACCGGGAAAACCTCGCCACACAGGGCGACGACCATCGTGCCCATCACGGCACTTTCGGCGATCCGGTCCTTCTTCACGTAATGGAAGAATTTGGGGGTGTCGTCGCTGGTCGTCTCGTCGGTCGTGGTTTCCGGGCGTACCAGAGTGTCTGTACTCACGCCTTCCATGATGCCGCATCCCGACCCCGGGCCGCTGACCAGCCGCGTGTGCGCTCGATGACGCCGAGTGGAAGACTCGGGGTATGCAGTCCTACGGCGATGTCCCAGGCGCCGACGAACCGAAGCCGGACCCGGAAGTGACGATGCCCCCCGAGCCCAAGTCCTCGCGTGGGTTCTTCCGGCCCGCCCCCGCCGAACACGCCGTGCTGATCACCGAGGCCGCACCCTCGCTCGACGAGCAGCATCGCGCCAGGGTGCGCCGCTACACGTTCATCATGGCCTTCCGGATCCCCTGCCTGATCCTGGCCGCGATCGCCTACAGCGCGTTCGAGAACCCGCTGCTCTCGATCCTGATCATCGCCGCCTCGGTGCCGCTGCCGTGGATCGCGGTGCTGATCGCCAACGACCGCCCGCCGCGGACCAAGGACGAACCCAGCCGCTGGGACGGCCGCACGAACCAGATCGCACTGGAATCCGGACGGCACAAGACCCTGGAATAGCGGCTACGCGGCCGTTGCCGGTCTGCGGACCAGCATCGACATGACCGCGGCGATCCCGCAGAGCGCACCCGCCACGTACCAGGCGAGGTCGTAGGAGCCTTGGACGTCGCGGATGAAGCCCGCGCCGGTGGCGGCCACGGCGGCGCCGACCTGGTGGGCGGCGAAGACCCAGCCGAACGCGATCGGGCCGTCGGCGCCGAAGAGTTCGCGGCACAGCAGCACGGTCGGCGGGACGGTCGCGATCCAGTCCAGGCCGTAGAACACGATGAACACCCACATACTCGGCTCGGTGTGCGGGCCGAGCAGCGACGGCAGGATCAGGAGCGAGAGCCCGCGCAGCGAGTAGTAGCCGAGGAGCAGGTAGCGCGGATCCACGCGGTCCGAGAGCCAGCCCGAGGCGATGGTGCCTGCCACATCGAAGATCCCGACCAGCGCGAGCAGCCCGGCCGCGGTGGTCGGCGGCATGCCGTGGTCGTGGGCCGCGGTGACGAAATGAGTGCCGACCAGGCCGTTCGTCGAAGCCCCACAGATCGCGAAACCGCCCGCCAGCAGCCAGAATCCGGGTCGGCGCGCGGCCGAGGCGAGCACCTTCAACGCCCGGTTGGCACCGCCCACGATCGGGACTCGCGCGCCCGCGTCCGAATCGGCCGGCGCCCCGTACGCGCGGACACCGACGTCGCTGGGATAGTCGCGCACGAACAGCCAGACCAGCGGCACCACCGACAGTGCCACTGCCGCCACGATCAACGACGGCAGCCGCCAGCCGTGCTCGGTGGCCAGCATCGACACCAGCGGCAGGAACACCAGCTGACCGGTGGCGCCCGCCGCGGTGAGCACTCCGGTGACCAGGCCACGACTCCGGACGAACCAACGACCGGTGATGGTCGCGACGAACGGCATCGACATCGACCCGACGCCGACACCCACCAGCAATCCCCACGTCGCCACCAGTTGCCACGCCTGGGTCATGAACACCGTCAGCCCGCTGCCCGCGGCGATCAGCACCAGCGCCGAACACACCACCTTGCGGATGCCGAATCGGTCCATCAGCGCGGCGGCGAACGGCGAGATCAGGCCGTAGAGCAGCATATTCAGCGAGATGGCGGTGGAGATCGTGGCGTGTGACCACCCGAATTCGGTGTGCAGCGGCTCGATGAGGACGCTGGGGACCGAGCGGAAGGCGGCCGCGCCGAGCAGGGCGACGAAGCCGACGCCCGCCACGATCCACGCGGGATGGAGTCGACGACGTTCGTCGGTGACCGATGCCGGTGCGGAAGTGAGGTCGCCGGCCGGGTCGTCGCCGGTGGGCGGCGCGGGCACACGTAAATCGGTCACTCGGCCAGCGTGCCGGATCGACGCCGAGCGAGCGAGTGGCCGGTGTGACATGTTTCGTCAATATCCCGCCAACGGCGGGGTACCGGCGGCGAGCGAACTGCGCACGAAGGGCCGTGACAGCGGAGCCCGCACACCGAACCGATAAGGCTGTCGACAGCGGAGCGCGGGCCGCCTACCGTTCGGACAGGACCACCCGAGCTGCCTGACAGGACAACCGAATCCGGCCGACGGCTCCAGAGGCGTCCTCATAGTGGAAGGGAGACAGCATGATTCGCTGGACCTGGGCCTTTCTCGACCGACCCGTCGACACTTTCGCCGACTGCGCACGATTCTGGGCACGGGTCACCGACTCCACGGTCTCGGAACCGCGCGGCGAACACGATGAGTTCATCACCCTGCTGCCCGCCACCGGGCCCGCGTGGATCAAGATGCAAGCCGTCCACGACGACGGCGGCATCCACCTGGATCTCGACGTCGACGATCTCCCCGCGGCGGTAGCGACCGCGACCGGGCTCGGCGCCCACGTGGTCGCCGAGGTGGACGGCTACACCGTGCTGGAATCGCCTGCCGGACAGACGTTCTGCCTCATACCGTCTACCGAGCCCGCCGGTCTCGGTCCGGCGCCGATCACGGTGTCGACCGCGCCCGATGGCACAGTGACCCGCCTCGACCAGATCTGCCTCGACCTGTCCCCCACCGACATCGACGCCGATACCGCCTTCTGGCAGGCACTCACCGACTGGACGCACAAGCCCGGCCGCCGCCCGGAATTCTCGCGCCTGCGTGGCCCCGACCAGCCACTGCACTTTCTGCTCCAGCGCCTCGATGAACCCGGCCCCACCGGCGCGCACGCCGACCTGGCCTCGTCGAACATCACCGCCACCGCAGCCTGGCACGAGTCCCTCGGCGCTACCCGGGTCACCGACGCCGAACACTGGATCGTCCTGCGTGACCCCGGAAATGCGCTGTACTGCGTGACATCCAGGGACCCCTACACCGGCTGAACCGCCACACACAGCGACCTGCCGCGAACACTGTCGATGTGCCGGTCCACTCAACGGCTTTCCATCCGGCCGCGCGAGGAACAAGCCGCCACAGCTACCGCGGTATTCAGCCGAGCCCGGGGTCTGCGCACGCGGCGACGCGCAGTGGCAGCTGGTCGTTCTCAGTGCTCGTGGCCCTGGCAGAGTAGGCGGGTGCCTACGAACCCGACGATGACCGACTCCCTGCTCACCGCGCTGTGCCCGGACCTGCGCACCGCGCTGATCCGGGTCGGCTACGACGCCGACACCCTCGTCGAGGCGTTGGGGCCCGATGTGCATGCGGCACTGAGCCGTTCGGAGCCGGTGCCGGTGCGGCGGGCGGCGCGCGCGGCGGGCGACCTCGGCACACTGGTGCGATTGCTGCTGCTCGGCGACGTCCTGCCGGAGCGCGACGTCGCGACCGCGTTGGCGCCGGTGCGCATCGACGCGGCGGTGGCGGCGGGTCTGCTCGCGCGCGACGGTGACCAGGTGCGGGCCGCGCTGGATCTGCGGCCGCTCGATGTCGGCGCGGGTACCCGGTGGATCCTGTCCGATCTCGACGATTCGATGCGGCGGCGCACGCTCACCGAGGATCACGTCCTCGGCGTCGGGCACGCGTCGCTGTCGTTGCTGCGCGCCACACCCACCGAACCCGTGGGCACCGTGCTGGATCTGGGCACCGGCTGCGGTGTGCAGGCCGTGCACGCGGCGGGTTACGCGGGCCGGGTCACCGCCACCGATGTCAACGCGCGGGCCCTGTGGCTGGCGCAGGCCACGGCCGCGCTCAACGAACTCGATATCGAACTGCTCGAGGGGTCCTGGTTCGAGCCGGTGGCCGGGCGGCGCTTCGACCAGGTCGTGGCCAATCCGCCGTTCGTGGTCGGTCCGGCACGCATCGAGCACACCTATCGCGACTCCGGACTCGCCCTGGACGGGGCCAGCGAGCTGGTCATCGGGCAGGCGCCCGAGCTACTGGCCCCCGGCGGCACGGCCGCCATGCTCGCCGCCTGGGTGCACGTGGACGGCGAGGACTGGCGTCAACGCGTGTCGAGCTGGTTGCCCGCCCACGGCGTCGACGCGTGGGTCGTGCAGCGCGACGTCGCCGATCCGGGCCTCTACGTCGGCACCTGGCTGCGCGACGCGGGCCTGGACCCGCGTGACCCGGCCGCCCAGGAACAGGCGGCGCGGTGGCTCGACGCCTTCGAGGCCGCCGACGTCGAAGGCGTCGGGTTCGGTTTCGTCTACCTGCGCGCGATCGACGGCCCCACCGAACTCCTCGCCGAGGACCTCACCCACGGTTTCGACGACCCGCTAGGCACCGAGGTGGCCGGGTATTTCGCGCGGTCGGCATGGTTGCGCGCGGTGGCCGCCGACGAAAACCTCGCGTGGGCATCCCGTTTCGCGCCGAGCCCGGCGACCGCGCTGGAGCGGGTGTATCTGCCCGGCGAGTTCGGCTGGACCGAGCAGGTGGCCCGGCTTCATCGCGGCGACGGACCACGCTGGCAGCACGAGGTCGACGAGTCGACGGTCGCGCTGGTCGCGGGAATGCGGCCCGACGGGCTGCCGTTGTACGAACTGATCGAACTACTCGCCCTCGCCGACGGAGCGGAGCAGGTCACGCCGGAATTCGCCGCCCAGGCCCTCGGTGTGGTCGCCGGACTCGTCCGGCACGGACTGGTGCGGCCCGTCTGAACCGCCCCGCGGTGGCAGCGAGTTCCGACCAGGACCCTCTTCTCAGGAACTTCTCAGCCGTTGGGGTGGGAACCAGCAGCTCAGAGCGGTTTATCGACCGCGGGATCGGGAACTTTCTCTAAGTCGGGTCCGTTGATCGGAGTGAGACACCACCGACAGGAGGCAAGTCATGACAAGCCCCGCCACCACTCGTTTGCGCCCCAGCGAGGCCGATATCGACGCCCAGAGCCCCGCAGCCGATCTGGTACGCGTGTACCTCAACGGAATCGGACGCACGGCACTGCTCACGGCGGCCGACGAGGTCGAATTGGCCAAGCGCATCGAGGCGGGCCTGTATGCCCAGAACCTGCTGTCAACCAGTAAGCGGTTGACGGCGGCTCGCAAGCGCGACCTGGCGATTCTGGTTCGCGAGGGCTCTGCCGCCCGCTCGCACCTGCTCGAGGCCAACCTGCGTCTGGTCGTATCCCTGGCCAAGCGCTACACGGGCCGCGGCATGCCGCTGCTGGACCTGATCCAGGAGGGCAACCTCGGGCTGATCCGCGCGATGGAGAAGTTCGATTACGCCAAGGGCTTCAAGTTCTCCACCTACGCCACCTGGTGGATCCGTCAGGCCATCACCCGCGGCATGGCCGATCAGAGCCGCACCATCCGGCTGCCCGTGCACCTGGTCGAACAGGTGAACAAGCTCGCCAGGATCAAGCGTGAACTGCATCAGCAGCTGGGCCGCGAGGCCACCGACGCCGAGCTCGCAAACGAGTCGGGCATCCCGGTGGAGAAGATCGCCGATCTGCTCGACCACAGCCGCGACCCGGTGAGCCTGGACATGCCCGTCGGCAACGACGAGGAGGCTCCCCTGGGCGACTTCATCGAGGACTCCGAGGCCACCTCCGCCGAGAGCGCCGTCATCGCCGGCCTGCTGCACCACGACGTGCGCAGCGTCCTGGCCACCCTCGACGAGCGCGAACAGCAGGTCATCCGCCTGCGCTTCGGTCTCGACGACGGCCAGCCGCGCACCCTGGACCAGATCGGCAAGCTCTTCGGCCTGTCCCGCGAGCGGGTCCGCCAGATCGAGCGCGAGGTCATGTCCAAGCTGCGCAAGGGCGACCGCGCCGACCGCTTGCGCGCCTACGCCAGCTGATCCGAAAACTCGACGGCCCCGCGGGGTCGTCTGCCGAAACGCCGACCGGCGACCGCGCACCCCTCCCCTCCGGGTCGCGAGCCGGTCGGCGTTGTTCGTTGCACCGGACCCACCGGCCACCGTTCAGGCCAGCCGACGGGGGCCGGTGTCGAAGCGGCTCGGTTCGGGACCGATGCGCGCTCGGGCGTAGATGATCTCCGCCGAGGCCGAGGCGGCCAGTACGGGGTCGCAGGAGAGTTCGCGCATCTGGGGGATGTCGTCGAACAGGGCCGAGATGCGTTGAGCCAGTTCGGCCAGCGCGGCTTTGTCCACCCCCACTCTGCCCGGCCCGTCCGACAGCAGCGGCGCCGCGCGTGGTGCGTCGATGAGCGCGGTCGCTTCCTCCTCGGTCAGCGGCAGCGCGCGGTAGGCACGGTCGCCGAGCAGGTCGATGATCATGCCGGACAGGCCGAACTGGATGACCGACCCGAACGAGGGGTCGTCGGTGACGCGCAGTACGCAGCCGACACCCTTGGTCGCCATCTTCTGCACGTGCAGCAGCGGATCGCCGCAGATCTCGACCAGGTCGGTGTAGGCCTGCCGGACCGCCTCCGGTCCCCACAGATCCAGACGCACGCCGATCAGATCGGGTCGGCGCCGCCACAGCTCCCCCGTGGCCTTCGCCGCGACCGGATAACCGAGTTCCTCGGCCGCGGCGACCGCCTGGTCGGCATCGCGGACAGCCCGGAACTCGACCACGTCGATGCCGTAGCACCCGAGTAGCAGCACCGCCTCCTCGTCGGTGAGCCACCGCCCGCCCGACTCGGCGAGCCAGCCCTCCACCAGTGCCGCCGCGGCCGCGGTGTCGATTCCGGGCGGACGCACCACCGGCGAGATCGGCCGATCCCGCCAGCGCGCGTACCGATCCACCCTGGCCAGCGCTCGCGCGGCTCGCTCGGGATCCGGGTAGGACGGGATGGACCCGCGCGCCGGCGCGCCCGCGGTGGTACGCACCGCCAACTGTCGCGGAATGCCCGATTCCGCGACGAACGTGGTGAGCACCGGCTTGCCCGGCGCCGCCGCGGCTGCCGCCCGCAATGCGTCCCCGAAGCCCTCCATCGGCACCGGAACAGGCGGGGCGACCACGACGATCACCGCGTCGACCTCCTCGCTGCGCAGCGCAGCCAGGACCGCTTCCCGGAAGTCGGCCGGTGTCGCCTCCGGCCCGAGATCCACCGGACCGTCCACGATCGCACTGTCCGCGCTCCGCGCGGTCGGGCCGAGGTCGCCCTCGGTGTGGCTGGTCGGCCCGGCACTGTCTGCGGCCCGGTGAGCCGGCCCGGCACTGTCGATGGTCCGATCGGACGACCCGGCGCTACCTCTGGCCCGGTCGGGCGGCCCGGCACTACCTCTGGTCCGGTCGGGCCGCCCGGCGCTACCTGTGGTCCGGTCGGGCGGAGCGGCGCTACCTCTGGTCCGGTCGGCTGCGCCGGAGATGTCCCCTGCCCGGTCAGCCCCGGAATCGGCCGGGCCCCGGCTACCCCGTCGGGCACCGCGCAATCCCCACGCCGACCGCCCGGCACGCTCCGCGGCTCGCTCGGTGCGCTCGTCCGGCCGAGCGTTCCGCGGGTCCGGCTCCAGCGGTCGCGCAGCCTGCACACCGCGTTCGGTGGGCCTGGCTCCGGGACCTCGGTCGACCGCGGTGACGGGCCGGTGCACCCGCAGCCCTTCGCTGCGGGCGGCGTCGATGGCCAGCCAGTTCAGCGCGGCGCTGTTACCGACCACCGCGACCCGGGGGCCCTTCGGTAGCGGCTGACAGGCCAGCAGGGCGGCACAGTCGAACAGTTCGGAGATGGAGTCGACCTGGATGATCCCGGCTTGACCGAAGAGGTCGCGGACCACGATGCGGTCCATGTCGGCGCCGGCCGCGAGGCGACCGCTGCTCACCGCGACGATCGGTTTGCCGCGGGCCACCCGGCGTGCCAGCCGGGAGAACTTGCGTGGGTTACCGAAGCTCTCCAGGTACAGCAGGATCACCTCGGTATCGGCGGCGGTGTCCCAGTACTGGAGCAGGTCGTTGCCCGAGACGTCGGCCCGGTTTCCCGCCGAGACGAACGTCGACAGGCCGAGGTTACGGGCCGCGGCCTCGCCGAGGATCGCCGCACCGAGGGGGCCGGATTGGCAGAAGAAGCCGATCCGCCCGCGCTGGGGTAGCACCGGGGCCAGAGTCGCGTTGAGCCCGACCGCGGGATCGGTGTTGGCGATGCCGAGCGCGCTGGGTCCGACCACGCGCATTCCATGCCCGCGCGCCGCGGCGACCAGGTCGTGTTCAGCGGCCAGCCCGGCTGCTCCGGTCTCGCCGAAGCCCGCGGTCAACACGACAAGGCCCTTGACCCCCTTGGCCATGCAGTCGTCCAGGACCGCCCCGATCGCCGCGGGTGGCACCGCCACCACCGCCAGGTCCACCTCGTCGGGGATCTCGCTCACCGCGGCGTAGGCGCGCACGCCACGGACCGAGCGCCGGTGCAGGTTCACCGGAAACACGGGTCCGCTGAAACCGCCTGCCAGCAGATTCGCGAATACCGCGCCGCCGACCCGGGTCTGTTCCGGTGAGGCACCGATCACCGCGACCGAACCGGGTGCGAGCAGATTGCCGACACTGCGTGCTTCCGAGGCCGCCTCCCGCGAATCCCGCACGGTGCGCAGCGCTTCGGTGGGGTCGATGGCGAATTCGAGGTGTACCTCGGAACCGTCACGACTGCGCTGCAGTTGGTAGCCGGCCTCACGGAAGACCGTGATCATCGCCTCGTTCTCGGCCAGCACCTCGGCGACGAAGGCGATCACCTCGTTCTCGGCGGCGGCACCGGCTAGGTGTTCGAGCAACACCGAGCCGAGCCCACGCCCCTGGTGCTCGTCGGCGACCACGAACGCCACCTCGGCCGCGCGTGGGCCCGGCCGGGCGAGCAGTTCGTAGCGAGCCACGCCGATGATCGCCGTGCCGAGCACCGCGACGAGACCGACCCGATCGCGGTAGTCGACGTGGGTGGTGCGGTACATGTCCTTCGGCGAGATCTGCGGGTACGGACCGAAATAGCGCAGATACCGGGTGCGATCGGACAGGCGGGTGTGAAAGGCCGCGAGCGCGTCGGCGTCGGCGGGCACGATCGGGCGCACCCGGACCACGCCACCGTCGGCGGCGAGCACATCGCCGTACCAATGTTGGGGCGGCGCAGGCGGATTCGCGGGCGTGTCGGAGGTGTCGGGGAGCAGTGGCTCAGTCACGGGGATCCTCCGGATCGAGCCCGAGCAGGCCGAAACTCGCCCGCCGGGTGGCCGTGATGGCGGTGTCGACCGCACGCTGCGCACGGATCTGGCCCGCGTCACCGATCTCGGGTGTGCCGCCGGGGCCGTCCCAGGCCCGATAGGCGGTGTCGCCTCCGTCACCCATGGTCGTCGGTGGTTGCACGCGCGGCGCGGTCGCGCGCACCTGGTCGATCCAGTCGGCGGGCACCGGCGTTTCGGGGGCGAGCGGCCGGTCGAGTGCCGCGGCGAGCAGGTGGGTCCAGGCGCGCGGCACCACCCGCACCACGCCGTATCCGCCACCGCCGATGGCCAGCCACCGCCCTTCGGCGTATTCGTCGGCGAGATCGCGCATCGCGAGGAAGGCCGCGCGCTGACCGTCGACGGTGAGTTCCAGATCGGCCAGCGGGTCTTCGCGATGGGTGTCGACACCGCACTGGCTGATGATGATGTGCGGGCGGAACGCGGCGACCGCACCGGGTACCACCGCGTGAAATCCCCTCAGCCACTGAGCGTCCCGGGTGCCCGGCATCAGCGGCAGATTGATCGAGGTACCTTCGGCCGCCCCGACCCCGGTCTCTTCTGGCCAGCCGGTATTGGGCCACAACGTCGCCGGATGCTGGTGTATCGACACCGTGAGCACCCGCGGATCGGCGTAGAAGGCGCGTTGCACACCGTCGCCGTGATGGACGTCGACATCTAGGTAGGCGATGCGGTCGAAGCCGTGGTCGAGCAGCCACGAGATGGCGATCGCGGCATCGTTGTAGACGCAGAACCCCGCTGCCGAATCCGGCATGGCGTGGTGCATTCCACCGCCGATGCTCACAGCCCGCCGGGTACGGCCCGCCGCGATCTCCCTGGCGGCGGCGAGAGTGCCGCCGACGATCACCGACGCCGCCTCGTGCATCTGCGGGAACACCGGATTGTCGGCGGTTCCGAGCCCGTAGAGGACATCCTCGGGCGTCGGCGGCCCCTGTCCGGCCCGGCGCACCGCCTCGATGTAGGCGCTGCTGTGGACCCGCATCAGGTCGGCCTGGGTGGCCGCGTCGGGTGCCAACGGTTCGACACCATCGAGAAGACCTAGGCTTTCGGCCAGCGACATGGTGTATTGCAGGCGCGCCGGCTTCATCGGATGCTCCGGACTCCAGGTGTAGCCGAGGAATCGCTCGGTCCACACGACGGTCCCACTGGTTTCGCTGCGCGGCGACGTGACCATGGTCGCCACGCTAGCCGGAAGCAGCGGCCCCCGTGCGGCGTTGACATGCAGTAGAAATAGGGCCGCTGGTCCGACGGGCGGACCGGCGTTCGCGCGTGGGTAGAATTCGTGCTGACGAAGGGGTATCAGGTGAAGGATCTGGTCGACACCACGGAGATGTATCTCCGTACCATCTACGACCTCGAGGAAGAGGGCGTGGTGCCGTTGCGGGCACGCATCGCCGAACGCCTCGAGCAGAGTGGTCCGACGGTGAGCCAGACGGTCGCGCGGATGGAGCGCGACGGCCTGTTGCTCGTCGCGGGCGATCGCCATCTCGAGCTCACCGACAAGGGCCGTTCCATGGCCGTCTCGGTGATGCGCAAGCACCGGCTCGCCGAGCGGTTGCTGGTCGACATCATCGGTCTGGACTGGGAGAACGTCCACGCCGAGGCGTGTCGCTGGGAGCACGTGATGAGCGAGGAGGTGGAGCGGCGCCTGATCGAGGTGCTCAACCACCCGACCACCTCGCCCTACGGCAACCCGATTCCCGGCCTGGACGAACTCGGTCTCGCCGACGCTCCCGCCGCCGAGGAGAAGCTGATCCGGCTCTCCGATCTGCCCAACGGCGCGCTGCACGCGGTGGTCGTGCGCAGGCTGGCCGAACACATCCAGACCGACCCGGAGGTCATCGGGCGGCTGCGTGAGGCGGGCGTGGTGCCCGACGCACGCGTTACCGTGGAGACCAAGCCGGGTGCGGTACTGATCACGGTGCCGGGCCACAACGGTTTCGAACTGTCCGAAGAGATGGCGCATGCCGTCCAGGTGAGGCTGGTCTGATTCGTGAAACTTCTTGTCACCGGCGGCGCCGGCTACGTGGGTGGCGGTTGCGCCGCCGTGCTGCTCGAAGAGGGCCACGAGGTGGTCGTGGTCGATGACCTCTCGACCGGTAACGCCGACGGTGTGCCGGCCGGTGCCCGGTTCGTCGACGGTGATATCGCTGTCGCCGCCCCCGATCTGCTGCGTGCCGAATCCTTCGACGGTGTTCTGCATTTCGCGGCGCAGTCGCTGGTCGGCGAGTCGGTGGAGCAGCCCGAGAAGTACTGGCACGGCAACGTCGTGAAGACGCTGACGCTGCTCGAGGCGATCCGTGAGACCGGAACCCCCCGCCTGGTGTTCTCCTCCACCGCCGCGGTGTACGGCGAGCCCGAGCAGGTCCCGATCACCGAGGCCTCGCCCACTCGCCCCACCAATCCCTACGGCGCCAGCAAGCTGGCCATCGATCACGCCATCACCTCCTACGCGGTGGCCCACGATCTGGCCGCGACCAGCCTGCGCTATTTCAACGTGGCGGGCGCCTATGCCGGGCTCGGCGAGAACCGGGTGGTGGAAACACATCTGATCCCCCTCGTGTTGCAGGTGGCGCTGGGTCACCGCAAGGCCATTTCGGTGTACGGCACCGACTGGCCGACGCCGGACGGTACGTGCGTGCGTGACTACATCCACATCCGCGACCTGGCGCAGGCGCATCTGCTCGCGCTGTCGTCGTCGCAGCCGGGCACGCACCGGATCTGCAACCTGGGTTCGGGCACGGGTTTCTCGGTGCGCGAAGTGATCTCGGCGTGCGAGCGGGTCACCGGTCTGCCGATCGAGACGATCGACGCGCCGCGCCGCGCGGGTGATCCGGCCGTATTGATCGCCTCCAGTGATCGCGCGGTCGCCGAACTGGGCTGGCGACCCGAGCACAACGACCTCGACGAGATCGTCTCCGACGCCTGGGATTTCCTGCGTTCCCTCGGCACGAAGGCCCACAGCGCTCGCTGACCTTCCTGACTCACCGGGTGATCGGGCCGATGTCGACCCCGAGATCGGCGGCGATCTGGTGACCACACAGCGCGAGTCTGCGCAGCCGTTCGGGCCGCAGTCCGGTCTGTAGCGAGGTCTCCAGCAGCACCGCCATCGCGTGCTCGGCGTCGGCCTCGACGGCGGCGGCGATCGCGACGCCGGCGAACGGTCCGTCGCCGCGCAGGTAGGCACTGAAGCCGAGCAGGGCCGCTGCTTCGGCGCGGTCGGTACCGGGTGTCGCCCTGGCCAACTGCGCCCACAGCCGCTCGGCGGCCTCGGCGTGATCGCCGACCGCGAGGCCGTACACGGCGTCGCGGATCGGCCGGTCACGCAGGGTCGCGGCCAGTCGCGCGAGTTCGCGCGCGGCACGCGGTGCGCCGGACGCGGTGTCGGCGATCTGCCACAGCACCCATTCCAGTGCCCGCCGCTGGTAGGCCAGGGCGTCACCGGCGCGCGTCGCCGCCGCCAGCCCACCCCGGTAGCGCGCGTCCGCGGGCCCGAGCTGAGCGCGCACGCGCGCGCTCAGCAGCTCGTCGGGAACCATCAGCGCCGTCATCTCCTGACGCGAGCCGCGAATCTGCTTGCCTTCCAGCACATGTGACACGGCGACGATCGAGGACGACGGATCGGCGACCAGGCCGGTCCCGACCAGGCCGAACACACTGCGGTAGCGTTCGCCCGCCGCGATCGCGGGCACCGACCAGGCACCGCGGACCGCGATCCCGTCCTCGGTCAGTACGTCGATCAATTCGGCCGCGCGCAGAACTTCCTCGCTCTCGAACTCGGCACGGTCCTCGACGAAGACGGCGAGCACCCCGGTCGCCTCTTCGCGCAGGCAGATCGATGCCAGGCAGGCGGTGAACTGGTCGAGCAGCCGGATGTCGGTGGCCACGTCGAGGTCGAAGCGCACCACCGCCTCGATTGCCTCGGCCGCACCGCCCGCCACCTCGTGCAGCACGGCAACGACGAGGGACCGTTCGGGGACGAAGCCGAGCATCGCGGGCAGGGCGGCGATCAGCTCACCGGGTTCGTCGACCCGCAGCGGTGGGCGCGGCGGCCCGCCGGGATAGCGGGGAGTGGATTCGGCGCAGCCGAGTGCGCGGGGAAACGGGCCGAAGCGCTTGACCCGGCGGGTGGGGTTCGTCGAAGGCGTCATGGCTCCACGGTGCCCGCCTGCTCGCCCGCACCGGGTGCACCGACCTGGGCTTTCATCCGCCCTGTGCGTAGCGCCGAAGCTGTGGAGCAACCCCGGTCCCGGCCGTGCACTGCGGGCGAACTTGTCACCGCCTGGTGGTAGGCGCTAGCTACCGCGTACGGCGGCGGCGGTGGTGGCGAACATCTCGTCCACTGCGGCCGTATCCGGTTGTCCCGCACCGAAGGTCATCGACGTCACCGTGATGCGCACGTCGCCGATCTGCCCGATCGAGGTCTGCATCGTCTGCGTCAGCCCCGCACCGCCGACTTCGGGAACCACGGTGCGCCGCAACGCTATCGCGTCGTCGGTACCGGTCGGCGTGGTCCGGTCGAGCGCTGTCGTGACAGTGGACCCCGCACCCGCCCGCCGAACCTGGATCAGCCCGCACTCACCGAGTCGGTCGCGCAGCGACGATACCGGTTCGGCGCTACGCGACAACTCGACGGTCAGGGTGGCCCGGCTCGCGTCATCGGTCCCGACCGCCACCGCCGCGGGCTCCCCGCCGGGCTCGGCCTCGGCCGGCGTGCATTTCGCCGGGCTGACGGTCGCGCCCGCCCCTACTCCGTCGAGATCGGCCGCGGCCGCCGTCGCCGCCTGGGCAGGCAGCACGACCGCCGGATACCGGGCCGGAAACCGCGACGGCGCGGGCAGCAGCTCGGCCAGCGAACCATCGATCTGCCGCACCGCTACCGCGCTCTCGGCGACCGGTGTCCCGCTGACGCTCTGCCCACACCCGGTGAGAGCGAGCGACACGGCCACCAACCCCAGCCACCAGCGGCGCAGGCCCGGATCACCCGCGCGGATCGGTGTCGCCTGCGCCACGTTCACACCGTCCACTGTGCCCCACCGCCTCGATCGGCCCGGTCGCGCCACGCCGGACGGGATGCGCGGCACAGCCCGGTCCCCCGCGGCGGGCGGGAATGCGCGAGGTGTCCATGCTGTTGCCTAACAGGACGAGCCGTCCCCGGCCGTGTGTGATGGCACTGCTCGCGTGGGGGACAATGGAGATCCGCTTCCCCACCCCGCGAGCGATGGTGGACCGCGCAGGAAGGAGAAACGCGATGGATGACCAGTCGCACATGTACGAACTGGAGTTTCCGGCGCCGCAGTTGTCCTCGGACGACGGTGCGGGCCCCGTGCTGGTGCACGGTCTGGAAGGTTTCACCGACGCCGGACACGCCGTGCGTCTGGCGACGACCCATCTGCGCGAGAGCCTCGAATCGGAACTGGTCGCGTCCTTCGACGTCGACGAGTTGCTCGATTACCGGTCGCGCCGCCCGCTGATGACGTTCAAGACCGATCATTTCGCCGACTACGCGGAACCGGAACTGAACCTGTGGGCTCTGCGCGACACCGCGGGGACCCCGTTCCTGCTGCTCTCGGGCCTGGAACCGGACCTGCGCTGGGAGAAGTTCACCACCGCGGTGCGGCTGCTGGCCGAACAGCTGGGCGTGCGCCGCACGATCGGCCTGTCGGCGATTCCGATGGCGATCCCGCACACCCGTCCGCTCGGTGTGACCGCGCATTCCTCGGATCGTTCGCTGATCGGCGAGCACCAGCGCTGGCCGGGCGAGTTGCAGGTGCCGGGCAGCGCGTCGTCGCTGCTCGAGTACCGGATGGCGCAGCACGGCCACGAATCGCTCGGATTCTCGGTGCACGTGCCGCACTACCTGGCCCAGACCGACTACCCCGAGGCCGCGCAGACGCTGCTGGAGAACTTCGCCGACAACGCCGGCCTGGATCTGCCGCTCTCGGCACTGGGTGAGGCGGCCGCGCGGGTGCGTGAGCAGGTCGCCGAGCACATCGCGGGCAACGAGGAGGTGGAGACGGTCGTCACAGCACTGGAACGCCAGTACGACAGTTTCGTCACCGCGCAGGAGCGCCAGTCCAGCCTGCTCGCCGCCGACGGCGAACTCCCCAGCGGTGAGGAGCTCGGGGCGGAGTTCGAGCGCTTCCTGGCCGAGCAGGGTGGGTACGACGACACCTCCGGCGACGGCGCGGACTGACCCGCACACCCACTGGGTGTAGCTGCGCTTTCGCTGCGGCCGACGAGGGCTTCGACCGCTGCGCAGACTAGGGTGGTCGGAGTGGATCTGACCGACCTACTGGAAATTCCCGGGACCGACGCCGACGCGCTCTACGAGTCGTTCGCGGCGTGGGCTGCCGAGCAGGGCACAACCCTGTATCCAGCGCAGGACGAGGCGCTGATGGAGTTGGCGTCGGGGTCCAATGTCATTCTGGCGACGCCGACCGGCTCCGGAAAGTCTCTGGTGGCGGTCGGCGCGCACCTGTTCGCCATGGCCAACGGGCAGCGCAGCTACTACACCGCGCCGATCAAGGCGCTGGTCAGCGAGAAGTTCTTCGCGCTGTGTGAGGTGTTCGGCGCGGAGAACGTCGGCATGGTGACCGGTGACGCGGCGGTCAACGCCGACGCCCCGATCATCTGCGCCACGGCGGAGATCCTGGCGAACCTGGCGTTGCGCGAGGGCGCGGCGGCCGAGGTCGGCCAGATCGTGATGGACGAGTTCCATTTCTACGCCGACCCCGACCGCGGCTGGGCGTGGCAGGTGCCGATCATCGAACTCCCCCGCGCCCAATTCCTGCTGATGTCGGCGACATTGGGCGAAGTGGACTTCTTCGCCGCCGATCTCGAGGCGCGCACCGGCCGCTCGACCACGGTGGTCGCGGGCACCGAACGTCCTGTCCCACTGACGTTCTCGTACGTGCGCACCCCGATCACCGAGACTCTCGAAGAACTGGTGACCACCCACCAGGCGCCGGTCTACGTCGTGCACTTCACCCAGGCCGCCGCGCTCGAACGCGCGCAGGCGCTGACGAGCGTGAATTTCGCCTCCCGGGCCGAGAAGGACGCGATCGCCACCGCCATCGGCGATTTCCGGTTCGCATCGGGCTTCGGCAAGACGCTGTCGCGGCTGATCCGTCACGGCATCGGTGTGCACCACGCGGGCATGCTGCCCAAATATCGCCGCCTCGTGGAGAAGCTCGCTCAGGACGGGCTGCTGAAAGTGGTGTGCGGCACCGACACCCTCGGCGTCGGCATCAACGTCCCGATCCGCACCGTGCTGCTCACCGGTCTCACCAAGTACGACGGGGTGCGCACCCGCAGGCTCAAAGCGCGTGAGTTCCATCAGATCGCCGGGCGCGCGGGTCGCGCGGGCTACGACACCATGGGCACTGTGGTGGTGCAGGCTCC
Organism: Nocardia sp. NPDC057272; assembly: GCF_042668615.1. Taxonomy (NCBI): domain Bacteria; kingdom Bacillati; phylum Actinomycetota; class Actinomycetes; order Mycobacteriales; family Nocardiaceae; genus Nocardia; species Nocardia sp. NPDC057272. The sequence continues at coordinate 28,407 of NZ_JBHUYK010000046.1, forward strand.
CGAGCACGAGGTCGAGAACACCCGCCTCATCGCCAAGGCGGGCGACGATCCGAAGAAGCAGCGAAAAGTGGTGCGCCGCAAGCCCCCGGAGGGTTTCGTCTCGTGGAGCGAGGAGACCTTCGACCGGCTGATCGCCGCCCCGCCCGAGCCGATGGTGTCGCGCTTCGCGGTGACGAACTCGATGTTGCTCAATGTGATCGCCCGCCCGGGCAACTGCTTCTACGCGATGCGTCACCTGCTCGAGGACAACCACGAGCCGCGTCCCGCGCAACGCAAGCACATCCTGCGAGCGCTGCGCCTGTACCGGTCGCTGCGCGATGCCGGTGTGGTGCAACAACTTTCCGAGCCCGACGCGAAGGGCAGGATGGCGCGGCTGACCGTCGACCTGCAACGCGATTTCGCGCTGGACCAACCACTGTCACCGTTCGCGCTGGCCGCGTTCGACCTTCTCGATCGCGAAAGCCCCACCTACACACTCGACGTCGTCTCCCTGATCGAGGCCACCCTCGAGGACCCGCGCCAGCTGCTGATGGCCCAGCAGCACAAGGCCCGTGGTGTCGCCGTCAACGAAATGAAGGCCGACGGTATCGAATACGAGGAGCGGATGGAGCTCCTGGAGGAAGTCACCTGGCCCAAACCCCTGGCCGAGCTGATCGATCCGATGTTCGAGACCTACCGAGCCGGCCACCCCTGGGTGTCGGAATTCGCGCCGTCACCGAAGTCGGTGGTGCGCGACATGATCGAACGCGCGATGACCTTCGCCGAACTGATCTCGCACTACGAACTGACCCGCTCCGAAGGCGTCGTGCTGCGTTACCTCGCCGACGCCTACCGTGCTCTGCGCCGCACCGTGCCCGACGCCGCCCGCACCGAGGATCTCGACGACCTCACCGAATGGCTCGGCGAACTCATCCGCCAGGTCGACTCGAGCCTGCTCGACGAGTGGGAACAGCTCACCAACCCCGGCGCCGAGAACGACGCCCAGCAGATAGCCTTCGGCGCCGAAACGGTGCGCCCGATCACCGCCAACGAACGCGCCTTCCGGATCATGGTGCGCAACGCCATGTTCCGCCGGGTGGAGCTGGCGTCGCGACAGCGTTGGTACGAACTCGATCAACTCGGCACCGGCCCCGATTGGGCCGAGGACTTCGCCCCCTATTTCGACGAGTACGCCACGATCGGCACCGGCCCCGACGCGCGCGGCCCACAGCTGTTCGGGATCGAGCAGCGGCCCGGTTTCTGGCATGTCCGCCAGGTGATCGACGACCCCGCGGGTGATCACGGCTGGGCGCTCACGGCGATCGTGGATCTCGAGGAATCCGACGCCGCGGGCGAGGTCGTGTTCGACGAGGTCACAGTCACGGCAGGATGAGTAATACCTGTTGCCTATGACGTATATGACGAATGTTTGACGGATTCGTTGTTGGGTAGGCGCCGCTGATAGTCTCTCCCGGCTGCCGACCGAAAGTTCACCTGTGCCCGAATCCCCGTACCTTGTCATCGACCCCGAGCGGGTACGTGCCAACTACCGAACCCTCGACGCCGCCGTCGCTGTCGGCACCCGGATCAGGTACGCGGTCAAGGCGGCGCCGGTGGCGGAACTGATCACCCTGCTCGACGACGAGGGCGCCGAATTCGACGTCGCCAGTATCGGCGAGATCGACCAGTGCCTCGACCTCGGCGTCGCGCCCGAGCGGCTCTGCTACGGCAACCCGATCAAGAAGAGCGCCCACATCGCGCGCGCCTTCGCCCTCGGGGTGCGCCGCTACGCCTTCGACACCGAGGACGACCTCGACCGTATCGCCGAGCACGCGCCCGGCTCCGAGGTCGAGTGCCGGTTCCTGTCCTCGGCCCCCGAATCACGGACCCCGTTCGGCACCAAGTTCGGGTGCGCGCCCGCCGAAGCCCTGCGGCTGCTGGTGCGCGCCCGGGATCTGGGCCTGCGGGTCGGCGGCCCCTATTTCCACGTCGGCTCCCAGCAGCTCGACCCCGCCGCATGGCGGATCGGCATCGAGCAGGCGGGTGCGATCGTCACGGCGCTGGCGGACAAGGACATTCACGTCACGGCGGTCAATGTGGGCGGCGGTCTGCCGATCTCCTACGTCGACGCCGCCCCCGAACTCGACGCGATCGCGGCCGCCATCTCCGGCGCCGCCGCCGAGTTCCTGCCCGCGGCCATCGGCCTGATCGTGGAACCCGGCCGTGCGCTGGTGGGTAACGCGGGCACTGTGCACGCCGAGGTCGTCGGCGTGCGATTCGCGCCGGATGGCCGGCGCTGGGTGTATCTCGACATCGGCCGATACAACGGTATGGCCGAGACCGAGAACGAGTACATCGCCTACCGTTTCGTCACCGATCGCGACGGCGATCCGGTGTCGGAGGCGGTGGTCGCGGGTCCGACCTGCGACGGCGACGATGTACTGTATCAACGCACGAAGGTCCTTCTGCCGACCACGTTGCGAGCCGGTGACCGGATTCAGATCCTGCACACCGGCGCCTATACCGCGAGTTATTCGTCGGTGTCCTTCAATGGTTTTCCGCCCTTGACCGTTCATGTCTCGGGCGCTGAGCGAGAGTGAGTTTGCCCATGACGGCGGAATTCACCGGTTGGCACGTGCTGGCCGAGTTCGGTGGCGTCGACACAGCCCTGTGTGACGATCTCGAACGACTCGAATCGGCGTTGCGTGAGTCTCTGATCGCGGCGGGCGTCACCATCTGCGAAGTCGTTCACAAAAAGTTCGATCCGCAGGGGGTGACCGTCCTCGCGCTGTTGTCGGAGTCTCACGCCTCGATTCACACTTATCCGGAGTCCGGCGACATCTTCGTCGACGTCTTCACCTGCGGCAGCATCGGTGCGGGCGCGACGAAAGCTGTCGAGCTGCTCCGAGACAAGTTGTCCCCCACCACAGTTCGGATGCAGACGGTCCAGCGTGGCCACGGCGCCGAGAAGATCTACGAACCGGTGGGCGACGGCCTGACCCGGATCTGGGATCTGCACGAGGTGATCGTGGATACGAACACCCCGTTCCAGCACATGGTGATCGCGCGGACCGATCAGGGGATCTCCCTGTTCTCCGACGACGATCGTCAGTCCACCGAGTTCTCCCAGGTCACCTACCACGAGGCCATGATGGTCCCGGCGTTCGTGCTGGCGGAGAAGCTCGACCGGGTGCTGATCATCGGGTCCGGTGAGGGTGTGGCCTCGCAGATGTCGGTGGCGGCCGGGGCGACCCTGGTCGACCATGTCGACATCGATCAGCGCGAAGTGGAGCTGTGTGCCGAGCACCTGCCCTACGGCTACACCACCGAAGAGCTGACCGCCGCAGTCGAGCACGAGGGCCCGGTGCACGTGCACTACGCCGACGGCTGGGACTTCCTGGCGAACGCGCAGGAGGCGGGCACCCGCTACGACGTGATCGTGATCGATCTGCCCGACGAGCGCGTCGAGGACGCCCAGCACAACCGACTCTACGAGTCGGAGTTCCTGTCCCGATGTAAGGCGCTGCTCGCCCCCGGCGGCGTGCTGTCGGCGCAGGCCGGCTGCGCGACCATGTGGCGCAACGAGACGCTGAAGCGTTCGTGGGGTCGTTTTCACGAGCAGTTCGCCACCGTGGTCCCCTACGGCAGCGACGAGCACGAATGGACCTTCCTGTTCGGCCTGAACGAGAAGATCGACGACCCGGTTCGCGGCATGCGTGACCGGCTGGCCCTGCTCCCCTACCGCGCCGAGACGATCGACGCGCGGGCCCTGGAGCGCGGCGCGGTCGAGCCGTACGCCCTGCGCGACCGGTAGGAAAACCACCGACAGCGGGCCGCGACGCAGTATGCGTCGC
>NZ_JBHUYK010000047.1:0-31747 GCF_042668615.1 Nocardia sp. NPDC057272
TTCAAACTTAGCTCAGACAACCGGCCGGAAGCAAATCCGTACCGAGTCCGTCTGAACACGCAGTCAGTCAGGCGCTCAACGTCCTACCTCGTGTCTCGGCCGCTGGGCGGCTGAGTCGGTGTCCGTGTCGCTCTGACTGGAATAAAGTTACGTGCCGACCAACACGAAGTCAAATCGCCTGGAAGATTCGGTATTTCCCCAGGTCACACCCATCACGCCACCGCGGGTTAGAGCCGTGCGATCGCCGGCGACCCTTGCGACCGACGAGGGCGAATGATCGGCGATCAGGCGGCAACTGATCATTCGTCCAGGCCGTGGATGATCTATAACACACGGTTTACCTGGCGTCATGACGCGACAAGCATGGACAGCAACCCCCCTCCGATATACAGTTTGCCATCGTTCAGCAATTTTGTGGCTACCATTTGGGTGGAAGGCAGGCCGAGGTGATAGAGGATTTCGACTCGGTCGAGCGTCGCGCCTGGAGCGCGGTGGTCACCCTCTCGATGCGCGTACCGAGCGCACTCGATTCACGACTACAACGGGAGTTCGGGGTAACCCATTTCGAGTACCGGGTCATGGCCCTGCTCCACGAGGCGCCGCGACGGCGGATGCGATTGAGCACGCTCGCGGCCCGGGGACACGGGTCCATCTCGCGGCTCTCCCACGTCGTGTCGAAGCTGGAGCGAGTGGGCTGGGCGCGGCGGGAAGCGACCGAATCAGGACGCGGGATCGACGCGGTACTCACCGAAAGCGGGCAGGCCAAGGTGGTGGAGGCGACGCCGGACTATCTGGTCGCGGTGCGCAAGCTGGTACTCGACGGACTCGACGCTCCGCAGAAAGCCGAGCTCGCGGTCCTGGGCGAACGGCTCTCGTCGCATCTGATCCACACGCTCGGCGACGCCGAGGCGGGGCATACGGCGCTCGACTACTGAGACGACCAACGCCGCCTCGATGATCCGGGGCGGCGTTGGTCGGATGGGTCAGGACAGCTCAGGCGTTGTTCGGTCGCCAGGTGGCCACCGCCCAGATCACCACGATGTCGACGGCGATGATCAGGATCGACCACCACGGGTAGTACGGCAGCCACAGGAAGTTGGCGATGATCGACAGTGCGGCGATCACCATGGCCGAAACCCGCCCCCAGGTCTGGCCTGCCAGCAGGCCGATCGCGACGATGACCGCGATCGCGCCGAGAACGATGTGCCACCAGCCCCAGCTGGTGAGGTCGAACTGGTAGGTGTACTCCGGTCCGACAACGATGAGATCGTCGTTGGCGACCGCGGAGATTCCCTGGAAAATCTGCAGGACACCGACAACCGCCAGCAGGATGCCAGCGCCGATGGAGGTTCCTGCCGCGATTCCGTTGCGCAGCTGGTGCTGATTCGTGTCTGTCATCGCTGGGCCTTTCCCGTCAGGTCAATGCCACGTGCCACCACGGCACACGACAACGGTAGAAACCCGACGAGCCCCGCGCCTCACCCGTTGCGGGTGAACTCTCCTACTCGACGGGGCACCGGTCGCAGGGTTTTGCCGAGGTCGGTGCGCAGCGTGATCAGCGCGTCGAGCAGGTAGTTCTGCCTGACCCGCCAGGGATGACGGTCGCCCTGACGAGGGAACGCCGCGATCGAGCGCAGGACGTAGCCGGCGTTCAGATCGAGCAGCGGGCGTTCGGCGAGCGCGCCCTTGGGTTCGGGGACGACCGCGGCGTTGCCGGTGCGGTCGAGGTGAGTGAGGACTTTGCAGACCAAACGGGAGGTGAGGTCGGCACGCAGCGTCCAGGACGCGTTGGTGTAGCCGACGCAGATGGCGAAGTTGGGCAAGCCGGTGAGCATGGCTCCCTGCCAGACGAACTGGTCGGCCAGCGGCACGGGGGTGCCGTCGACCGAGGGCGCGATGCCGCCGAAGGCCAACAGGCGCAGGCCGGTGGCGGTGACCACGATGTCGGCGGGCAGCGTCTCCCCCGATACCAGCCGGATCCCCTCCGGCACGAAGGCGTCGATCTGGTTGGTGACCACCGAGGCCTTGCCCTTTTTCATCGCCTTGAAGAAGTCGGCGTCGGGGGCGGCGCACAGGCGCTGATCCCACGGGTCGTAGTCGGGTGTGAAGTGTTCGGCGACGAGTTTGTCGTCCTTGAGGATGCGGGTGGTGAGGTCGGTGAGCAGCTTGCGCGCGGCGGCGGGACGACGGCGGCAGAACTGGTAGAAACCGATGTTGAACAGGATGTTCTTGGTCCGGATCAGCCGGTGGGCCACACCCGCGGGCAGCAGGTTGCGGATCTTGTCGGCCTGCTTGTCACGGCCGGGGACGGCGCTGATCCAGGTGGGGCTGCGCTGCAACATGGTGACGTGGGCGGCGTCGGCCGCGAGGTTGGGCACCAGGGTGACGGCGGTGGCGCCGCTGCCGATGACGACGATCCGCTTGTCGCGGGTGTCGAGGTCGGCAGGCCAGAACTGCGGGTGCACGACGGTGCCCGCGAAGGTGTCGCGGCCGGCGAACTCGGGGGCGTGTGGCTGCTGGTAGTCGTAGTAGCCGGCGCACGCGTAGAGGAAACCGCAGGTCAGAGTGCTCAGCTCGGGACCGTCGGGGCCCTCGTGGGCGATGGTGAGCCGCCAGTGGGCCTGCGCCGATGACCAATCCGCGCCGATCACCCGCGCACCGAAGCGAATGTGCCGGTCGATGCCGTTCTCCCGCGCGGTCTCGCGGATGTAGTCCAGGATCGCGGCGCCGTCGGCGATGGAGCGGGCAGCGCGCCACGGCTTGAACGGGTAGCCGAGGGTGAACATGTCCGAATCCGAGCGGATGCCCGGGTAGCGGAAGAGGTCCCAGGTGCCGCCGAGGTCGGCGCGCGCCTCCAGGACGGCGTAGCTGCGATGCGGGTGCTCGGTCTGCAGCCGGTAAGCGGCCCCGATGCCGGACAACCCGGCGCCGACGATGACGACGTCGAGGTGTTCGGGGGCAACGGCGGTATCGGTCATGGGCTCCAGTGTGCCTGGCGAAGGACCGCCGCAGAAGAGCGTGTCCCCGCCTCGATCGCGGGCCCGGCGGCCATCGTCGAGATTTCGGTATCGTCGGTGCCGTGTCGATCTTTCGGCGTGCGGGATGGTTGCTCGTCGGCGCACTGGTCACCGTGCTCGCTGCCGCATTCGCCGGCTGGCCGGTCTTCGTGCATCCCCAGATCGACCCGCTGCGGCCCGCCGATGTGATCGTGGTGCTCGGTGGCACCCCGTACGAGCGGTTCGACCTCGGCATCGAACTCGCCGAACGCGGTCTCGCCCCCGAGGTGCTGATCTCGCAGTCCACCGGCGCCGATGACCCGATGATGGACAAGTACTGCGGCGGCCGATTCGCCTTCCGTGTCTCGTGTTTCGTGCCCGACCCGTGGACCACCGATGGTGAGGCGCGCGAAATCGTCCGGCGCGCAAAGATCTACGGGTGGAACCACATCATCGTGGTCACCTTCACGCCGCACGTGTCGCGCGCGAGGTACATCGTCGAGAAGTGCTACGACGGCGAGATCACCATGGTCGCCAGCCCGTCGGAATCGGGGCTGGGGTTCTGGTCGTATATGTATGTACGCCAATCCGCCGGGTACATCAGGGCTTTTGTCAATCAGCATTGCGAGACCGACTGACACACGATGGCGCTGCTCTTACAGTGGGATCAGCGGTGCGGGGGCACCGCCGGTGAGAGGACCGCCGATGCTTGTCGAGGATCTGCGCACCGTCGGTGACGACGCGTTGCGCACCCAGATCTGCGTCATCGGGTCTGGCCCCGCGGGCCTGACGGTGGCCACCGAACTCGCCGCCGCCGGACTGCGGGTACTGGTGCTGGAGAGCGGCGGACACGAGATCACCGCGGAGGACACAGCATTCGCCGCGATCGAGAACATCGGCGCACCCCGCGCGGAACCGCACCGGATCGCGGGAAACCGGGTGCTCGGCGGCAGCTCACACACCTGGGCAGGGCGCTGCGGCGTGCTCGACGATCTCGACTTCGCCCATCGGCCCTGGGTCACCCGGTCCGGCTGGCCGATCGACGCGGGCGCACTGCGCCCCTTCGCCGAACGCGCCGCCGCGCACGCCGGGCTCGGGCACGGCACCGGCTTCACCGAGCACGAATTCTGGCCGCTGGCCGGGCGGCAAGCACCCGCCGACGCGCTCGACACCGCCGCGCTGCGCCCCTGCTTCTGGCAGTTCAGCCGCGACCCGGCCAACCGGCTCGACTGCAAACGGTGGGGACCGCGGGTGCGTGACATCGTCGCGCCGACCGCGCGGGTACTGGTGAACGCGACGGTCACCCATATCGATACCGATACCACCGGCGCCCATGTGAATTCGGTCGAGGTGACCGGAGCGGGTGGCCGTGTACGCACCGTGGAGGCGCGGGTGTTCGTGCTGGCCGCTGGTGGAATCGCGACACCACGGCTGCTGCTGGCATCGCGACGCACCGTCGTCGGCGGGATCGGGAATCGGTACGACCAGGTGGGGCGATGCCTGATCGATCATCGCAGCGGAGTGGTCGCGACGCTGCGCCCCGCGCAGGCCCGGGCAGCGCTCGACCGGTTCGGCAAGTACGTCGTGAAGAGCGCGCGAGGTAAGCACACCTTTCTGCACGGGATGGCGTTGTCGCCCTCGGTGCAGCGGCGCGAGTCGCTCGTGAACTGTGCGCTGTGGTTGCAGGAGATCACCGCCGACGACGATCCGTGGGACTCGGCGAAGCGGTTGCTGCGCGGCCGGGTTCGGTGGCAGGACCTGCGAAACATGCTGTCCGACAGCGGACTTCTGGCCGACGGTGCACGGCGCGGATCGGTCGACGGTGTCGGGTTGCCACATCGGCTGGTCCATGTCGAGGTGCGGGCTGTGGTGGAGCAGACACCGGACGCCGACAGCCGGGTACGGCTCTCGACGCGCACCGACCCGCTGGGAATGCCGCTGCCGCAGGTGGACTGGCGGATCAGCGATCAGGAGGATCGGACGGTGCGCCGGGCGACAGCATTGCTCGCCGGCGAGTTCGCCCGGCTCGGCTTGCCCGCGCCGCAAGTAGTTCCCGCGGCGTTGCCCGGCAGCACCGATCCCCTACCGCTCACCGACTGCGCGCATCCCAGTGGCACCACCCGGATGTCGGCCGACCCACGGCACGGGGTCGTGGACCAGCACTGCCGGGTGCACGGGGTGGACAACCTCTACATCGCGGGCAGTTCGGTCTTTCCGACAAACGGGCACGTCAATCCGACGTTGACCGTGATCGCGCTCGCGGTACGTCTGGCCGACACGCTGCGCGCGGCCCTGGCGGCCACTGCTGATTCCCCGGTTGCCCGACGGAACTGAGCGGTGGCCGACTTCTCCGCGGCGAGCCGATGATCTGCTGGTTGTCCCGACTAAGCTGAGCGGGTGCCGGACTCGCCCGCAGAGAACAGTCGTCCGAGGCAGGCCGGGGATGCGCCCCGGTCAGGTCATCCGCACGAGCCGCATACCGAAGGTCTCGCGACCCGGTTGAACTGGTTGCGTGCCGGAGTGCTCGGCGCGAACGACGGCATCGTTTCCACCGCCGGGTTGGTCGTCGGTGTCGCCGCGACCACGAACAACGCCCAGACGATCCTCACCGCGGGCATCGCGGGACTGGTGGCGGGGGCGATCTCGATGGCCGCGGGCGAATACGTGTCGGTGAGCACTCAGCGGGATTCGGAGAAGGCGCTGCTCGCCAAGGAACGCCGAGAACTGGCCGACGAACCCGATTTCGAACTGGCCGAGCTGGCCGGGATCTACGAGAAGAAGGGCCTCAGCCCGGCCACCGCGCGCACCGTGGCCGCCGAGCTCACCGCCCACGACGCGTTCACCGCGCACGCGGAGGCCGAACTCGGCATCGACCCGCGCTCGCTGACCAACCCGTGGGCGGCCGCGATCTCCTCGGCGATCGCGTTCACCTGCGGTGCGCTGCTGCCGTTGCTGGCGATCGTGTTGCCGCCCACCGCATGGCGGGTACCGGTGACGTTCGCCGCGGTGCTGATCGCCCTCGCGATCACCGGGTCGGTGAGTGCGCGGCTCGGCGGTAGCAATCTCGGACGCGCGGTGCTGCGAGTGGTGGTCGGCGGCGCGCTGGCCATGGCGATCACCTACGGAATCGGGGCTGCCACAGACTCGCTGGGAATCGGCTGAGCTCCGAGCAGGTCGGCTCGCGACTGACAGACGGGCAGTGCGCCGTCAATGCATCGGGCCGAGGTCGAGCCGGCGGGTGACTCGGTCGACGACATCCGGGGGCATGCCGGGTTCGCGACGAGCGGCTTGGGCTTCGCGACGGCCTGCCTCGGTGACGGCTGCGCGGACCGCACGCATCTGGGAGGCGAGTTTGCGTTCCTTGTCCAGCGCGGCTTTCGCGTCGGCATCGGCCGCCTCGGGATCGGCTTTGGCGGACAGCCGACGCAGCAGCGCCTTGAGATCCTCGTAGACGTCCTCCGGGAGGTTGTCGCGGGCGGCGATCGCTTTGAGTTCGGCGAGTTCGGCGTTGACGACCCTGGTCCAGAGCGCCTGTTCGACGGCGCGTTCCTGGCGGGTGTCGGCGTGCACCCCGGTGAGGCGAACCACCAGCGGGAGCGTCGGGCCCTGTACGAGCAGGGTGAACAGCACGACCGCGAACGCGATGAACAGGATCTCCGAGCGGGCGGGGAAGTCGGCGCCGGTGTCGAGGGTGAACGGCACGGCCAGTGCCAGCGCCACCGTCGCGACCCCGCGCATGCCCGCCCACCAGGTGACGATCACCTCGCGCCAGGTGAACGGTTCGTCGGTGTTGGGCAGTTTGCTGCTGATCGCCCAGGTGGCCATCAGCCAGGCCAGGCGCAATCCGACGACGACCACGATCACCGCGGCGGTGACCCCGGCCAGTCCTGGCCAGTTGTGTCCGGTGGTGTCGATGACCACCCGCAGTTCGAGGCCGATCAGGGCGAAGGCGAAACCGGTGATGAGCATTTCGGTGATGTCCCAGAACGAGTCGGCGACCAGGCGATAGTCGCGGTCGCCGATTTCGGTGACGGCATCGGTGAGGTACAGCGCGCAGACCAGCACCGCGAGGACCGCCGAGCCCTCCCAGTGCTCGGCGATGCCGTAGGCGGCGAAGGGCAACAGCAGGCTCACCGCGACCTGACCGGTGGCCGTGTCCAGATACTTGGTGAGCTTGCTGCCCAGCCAGCCGAGCAGCAGGCCGACGGCGACGCCGACCACCGCGGCGATCGCGAAGTCACCGAGCGCGTGCCACGGCGAGAACAGGCCGGTGACCACTGCCTGGATTCCGACCGTGTAGATGACGATCGCGGTGACGTCGTTGAACAGCCCTTCGCCGCCGAGGGTCACGATCAATCGGCGTGGCAGGCCGAGGCTGCCCGCCATGGACGTGGCCGCGACCGGGTCGGGCGGTGCGACCAGGGCACCGAGCACCAGGCCCGCGGCGACCGCGGTGGCGGGATTCCACGCGTGGAAGACCGCGGTGACCGCGATCGCGGTGACGATCACGAGCCCCACCGCGCGCAACGCGATGATCTGCCAGTTCTCCGCGAACTGCCGCCATGACGTACGGCGCGCGGCGGCGTAGAGCAGTGGCGGCAGGACCAGGGGCAGGATCAGCTCGGGCGGGATGTGCAAGCTGGGCACGGCCGGAATCAGCGCGAGCAGGCAGCCGAACACTGTCATCAGGATCGACGGCGCGAGACCCAGGCGCGCGCCGAGTGGTTCGGCGAGCACGGCCGCGAGCAGGATCACCAGAGTCAGCACCAACTGGTCCATAGCTGACCAGTCTCACCGACATCGGCGGCGCACGGGGATCGACCCGCCGCCGGTCAGGGCCGGACGGCTGCCGCCGGTGGGAGCAGGATCGGCGGGAGGGGGAACGGCAATTGCAGGACAGGGGGCGGCGGAGGGGGCGGGGGCGGCGCCGGGGCGGGTTCGGGTTCGAAGACCGGGGGCGGCGGCTCGGGCGGGGGCGGCGGCTCGTAGGCGGGCGGCTCGTAGGCAGGCGGCGGAGGCGGGGGCTCGAACGCGGGCGGGGGCGCAGGTGCCTCGACAGGCACGGGCCCGGGGGCGGGTTCGGTTCCGGGCGGCGGGGGCGGAGGGGGCGGCGGCGCGGGGGCCGCTGCCGGGGGCAGGGCGTCGGGGGTGGTCACCGTGCACTGCCAGCTGCCGTCGTCGTGGACGCGCCAATGCGCGACGATGCCACCGGCCGAGCAGTTCCCGCCGACCCGCCTGGCCGGCCACGGGGGTGCGAATTCCTGGTCCTGATCGGTCCCGGCGATCGGGAGACCGTTGGCGTCGGATCCCATCGGGTTCACCGACGGGTTGTCGTCACCACCCTGATCGGCGCGCATCACCAGGCCGAGCGCGACCACCAGCGCGAGTATCGCGGCGAGTACCGCCGCGATCGCGATCATCCGAGTACTGCTGCCGGTCCGTGTTTGTGGACCCTCGCTGCTCTCTGCCATCGCACCGCCTTTGCCGCGGACCAGGTCTCCCCTCGTTCGGTCACGCTACCGCACGGTTGCTCGCAGATCGCTCTGCTCGACGGAACAACCACTGGCCAGGGCAGATACCTATATCCGATGGTTGCCGGATGTTCACTTGATCGCGACCCGCACCTTCACCGCGTCGGCGTCGGTGTTGTGCAGAGCCTGCGCGATCAGTGCGCTCAGATCGAGCTGCGGAGCGGTCGCGGTCACCGATTCGGTGAGTGGGCGCAGTCCGGGCAGCAGGGCGGAGAGCTCGGGGCCGAGCTCGTTCAGCTTGGCGCTGAGCTGCTCGAGCAACGGCACCAGACCACCGTCGCGCACGTAGATCCGCGGATCGCCTTCGGTGGCCCGGCCGACCGATTCGACGAACTGGTCGATCACCTGGCTCAACCGGATGAAGGCGGGCGCGGCGGCCGAGGTGGCCGGTCCGGCCCAGCCGATGTCGCCGGAAACGTACTCGAAGTTGTTCTGCAACTCGCCGATCGCCGGTGCGCGGCTCATGAGCGCGGCGGCGAGCAGGTCGCCCGCCCTCGCCAGCTCGGGGACGACATTCTCGGTGCCGACCATCGCCGTGCCGAGGGTGTCGACCAGGGAGCCGACGACCGCGGGATCGAGCTGCTCGACGGTCTTGGTGACCAGCCGCGCGACCTCGGGGATCGACATCGGGGTGCGCACGTTCTCCCCGGACAGGCGCTGCCCGTCGGTGAGATAGGGACCGTTCGCGTCGCGCGGCACGAACTGCACGTACGGCTCGCCGAGGGAGGACAGGTGCTCGATGGTGACGACGCTGCTCATCGGCACCTTGTGGTCGGCGCCGAACCGGAAGCCGACCTGCACCCGACCGCTCGCCGAGGTGTCGACGCCGGTGACCTCGCCGATCTCGATGCCGGTCAGCAGGATCGGCGAACCGACACTGAGGCCACCGGAATTCGCGATCTCGATCGAGGCCGCGGTGTAGTCGGCGAACGGGTCGACGCGCACCACCCCGAAGGTCAGGTAGCTCGCGCCGAGCACGGTGATGGCGGCGATGCCGCCGAGGGAGGCCAGTGCACCGATCTTCATCGCACCATTCCGATCATCCGCAGCGCGGTGACGATCTGCGCCACCTGGTCTTCCTCGGACACCTGGACGCCGGTGACGTTCACCTTCGGGCCGTTCTCGACGAAGGGAATGATCTTGTCGCGCAACAGCGCGGTGAGCAGCGCCATGTTGGTCGAGGAGCGCAGGTCGGCCGAACCGCCGGTGGCCAGCGGCAGGAACGCGGTCGCGGCGGCGTCACCGGAGCTCGCGATCGGGGCCAGCCAGGTGAGCGAGGAACCCACCGGGCCGAGTGCGTCGAAGATCTTCATCGTCTTGGCGATCGAATCCTGGGTGCCCGTCAGCGACGCGACGGCCTCGGGAGTGAGGATGCTGGTCAGCGCTTCTTCGGTGTCGTCGTGCAGGATCGCCGCGTTCCGGCTCAGCCCGTTGACCAGCAGGTCGACCTGGTCGAGATGGGCCGCCAGGTCGGCGGCGTCGGCGCCCATCACCGCCGAGATGCGCGCGGTTTCCTTGGGATCGGATGGCATCACCGAGTTGATCCGGCCGAGCATCTCCTGCAGCTGACCGATCGCACCGCCCTGCACGAACAGCGCCATGGTGGCCATCGTGTCTTCCAGTTGCACAGGCGGTTTCGTGCGCTCGATCGGGATGGTGCCACCGTCGCGCAGCAGGTCGCCGAAGCCGTCCTTCGGAGTGGTGAGCGAGAGATGGATGTCGCCGAGGATGGTGTCCTGGCGCAGTTCGGCGATGGACTTCGCCGGCAGCTGCACGGTGTCGAGGATGTCGGCCTCGACGATGACGTAACCGCCGCGGCCCGCGGGCGCATCGGCGGGCTGGACCACCCGCACACCGTCGACGATGCCGATCTCGGCGCCGTTGGCGATCACCTTCGATTTGGCGGGCAGGTTCAGCGCGCTGCTGAACTCGATCTGCACACGATAGGTCGAACCGCTGACGGTCGAGCCGGGGACGGGCACTTCCGCGGGGTCGAAACCGCAGCCGCCGACCGCGAGTCCGGCCGCGACGACGAGTGCGACCGCGCTGCGGCGCAACATCTTTCGGGTGTTCATCGAGCACCTGCCATTCCCAGCACAACCTGCACGAGATTCACATCGGCCAGTCCCTGCGCCGGGTCGGGGCACTGCCCCGGAATCAGCTCGTTCACCGCGCCGCACACCTGGTCGGCCTCACCGACGGGCAAGGCGACCTTCGGCGGCGCGTAGGTGATCGCGGTGCCGCCCGCGGGATCGGTGGCGCTGCGGAAGGCGGAGGCGAGCGCGGGCATCTTCGCCACGATCTCGCTGAGCGATCCGACGTTGGCGCGCAACAACTTCACCAGCGGGACCACGTCGTCGAGCGCGCCGATCAACGGATCACCGAGAATGACGGCGACATCGTTGAGCATCGGCAACAGCTCGCCGAGACCGTCGAACAGCGAGGTGGCCGGGCCGAGCAGGTCGTCGGAGGCCATGTTGAGCAGCGGGGCCAGCCGGACCAGCATCGTCTGCAGGTCGCCCCAGTTCGCGGAGACCCGGTTCGAGACCGAGGCGAACGCGTCGAAAAGACTGGCGAGATGGCCGATGTCGGCGTCGGGCTTGTTCATCGCCGAACCTAGCTTGTGGATGAGTTCGTTGACCGTCGGGCCGGTGCCCTCGGTGGCGCGGTTGAGCGAGGACAGGCCGTCCGACAGCGCGCTCGGCGCACCCGCGGTGCCGCCGGAGAGTTCGTCGGACAGGCTCGCCAGCGCCGTGAGCGTTTCGGTGATGCTCTTGGGTGTCAGCGTTTTGGTGATGCAGCCGCCCGCGAGCGGCGGCGCGGCCTTGCCGGTGGTGAGCACCGCCAGATTACGGTCCGCCGCCACCGAATACGCGACGGTGGTGGCGGAAGCGTCGGAGTTGACGTCGAATTCGGCGTCGACCTCGAACTCGACACGGACCTTGGCGCCTTCGTTGCGCACCGCGGTCACCTCGCCGACATCCATGCCGCGCATGGTGACGTGGTTACCCGGGTAGAGGCCGATCGCGTCGGGCATGAGCGCGCAATAGGATTCGGTCTTCTTCAGCGGATCGAAGGCGATGAAGTAGCCGCCGGTGACCAGCGCCACGAGCACCGCGACGCCGGCGATCGACATGAACGCCTGGGATCCGAGTAGTCGTTTCAGCATCAGCACGCCTTCCCGGGCAGCGGTACGCACACGCGGGCGCTCGACTGGTCGACGACCACACCGGCCTCGGGGGTCGCCAGCTGCGACAACTTGGTCTGCAGCGCACCGACCGTGCCGATGACGGGCTCGAGCTGACTGCTGAGTTCCCCGAGCCTCGGCAGCGCGTCGGCCAGCGCCTGCACCTGCGGCTTCAGGGTGGAGTCCCAGGTCGGGGCGAGTCCCGCCAGGCGATTCACCACCGAGGTGAGCAACCGAACCGCTTCGGCCATTTCGGCCCGCTTGCTCAGCAGCACGTCTTCGAGCATGTTGACGTTGTCCATCAGCCTGCCCAGATCCGCCTTGGCGCCGTCGTACATGGTGATGTACTCGTCGACGACCGCGATCGACTTCGACACCTGCGAGCGCTGACGATCGAGCATGTCGACGTACTTGCCGACGGTGTCGAGCGTGGTGCGCAGGGCTTCGGGCGAGGTCGCGATCGCGGAGTTCGCGGCGGCCAGGTTGTTGCGCACGGTGTCGCCGTCGACGGCGGCCAGCGGCGCGGTCGCGTCCTGGAAGGTCTCGATCAGGCTGTAGGGCAAGCGGATTCGATCAGCGGGAATCGCCTTGTCCCCCAGCGGCTTCGAACCCGCGGGGTAGAGCGCCACGTAGTGACCGCCGACCACGGTGAGCATGCGGACATCCAGGGACGTCTGATCACCCACGAAGACATCGTTTTTCACGGTGAACCGCATGAGCACCTTGTCGGGCTTCAGTTCCAGCGAGGTGACGCTGCCCACCGAGATGCCGGCCAGGCGCACGTCGTCGCCCTCGCGCACCGACTGCGCTTCGCTGAGCTCGGCGGTATAGGTGTTCTTGCCCAGCGGCACCACATACACCACGCCCGCGGCGATGATGAACAGCACGACCAGGCTCAGGCCGATGATCCCCATCCGCAGTTCCCGTGCGAGTTTGCCCGCTTCATCGGGGATCGGGCGATCACCGGCGAACAGCGCGGCGAGCTTCTTCAGCGGTTGCATACGGTGACCTTCTGTCCGGCGATCAGCACCTGCAGCGGCGCGGGCACCTCGGCGGCGCCGTTGCTGCAGTGCGGCGTGAAGTCGGCGAAACCGCGCGCGAGCGAGGCGTCGACCGTGGCCAGCAGACCGGGGAGCTTGCCGAACACCTCGACGGCTTCCTGTGGATTGGGGAACAGCGCGCGGATCATCGCGTCGACATCGGCGCCGCCGCCCTCGACCAGGCCGAGCGAGGCGAGCAACCGGTCCACCGGCGCCAGCACCGAGGGCGCGGTCATCGCGAACTGCGCGACACCGCCGATATTGCGCTGCATCGCCTCGAAGATGTCGGTGAGCCGGGCCAGCAGCGGCACCAGGTGGCCGACCTTGCCGCCGTGGCGTTCGGACAGCTCCGACAGGTTGTGGATCAGCGTGCTGATCACCTGCTGACGGTCGTCGGCGTAGCTCGCGAGCTGATCGATCGCGGTGAGCGCGGGGCCCAGGCCCGTGCCATCGCCCTCGATCACGGCGAGCATGCTGGCGGTGAACTGGTTGATCGCCTCGGGCGACAGCGTGGCGAGCACCGGCTTGAGGCCGCTGAACAGACTGGTCACGTCGAAGGACGGGACGGTCATGTTGGCGCCGATCCGTGCCCCTGCCGCGATGGTCTTGCCCGGGTTCGGCGCCTGCTGCAGGTCGATATAGCGCTGGCCGGTGAGGTTCTGGTAGCGGATGGCCAGCTTGGAGTTGTCGTAGATCGGGGTGTCGGTCTTGACCGTGATCGCGACCTTGGCCTTGTCGCCTTCGAGGCTGATCTTCTCGATCTTGCCCACCTGCACGCCGAACATCCGCACGTCGTTGCCGACCTTGAGGCCGTTGGCGTCGGTGAACAGTGCGTCATGGGCGACGGTGTCGCCGTCGACCGGGCGCTTGATCAGGGTGAACACCATGCCGAGGATGGCGATCATCACCAGGCTGAAGACGCCGAGGCGCAGTGCGGTTCCGCGAATCTTCATCGCCCACCGGCCTTTCCGAACAGCGGCACCGCGATGCCGGGGACACCGCTGAGCTCGACGTCGAGATTGAGGACAGGACCGTTAGGGCTGTCGGGCATCGCGCCGCGCAGATTCTGCAGCAGGGCGGTGAGATCGGCGCCGGTCCGGCGCGGATTCGGCGACATCTGCGCCAGCGCGAGCAGCATCGGCGCGAGCATGTCGGTGGTCTCGGCGAAGTGCCCGCCCGCGGTGCTCACGGTGGTGGTGAGCGCGGGCAGGATGGAGCCACCGATCACCCCGACGCCGATGTCGTAGCGCTCTTTGTCGACCTGGGTCACCCGGATGTCGCTGAGCTGGTCGATCACCTTCATGGTGGCGCTCGCGAACTCGCCGCCGCCGTCGAAGGCGGGACCGAGCTTGCCGAACAGCTCCGACGGCATCACGTCCTGGTTGTCGGCGAGGGTTTTGGCGACCGTGATCAGGGCCTGCACCAGCGGGGTGAAGGCCTTGAAGTCGGCGGCCAGCTGGGAGATGACGGTGGCCATCTGGGGGCTGGTCACGGTCATGCCGACCTGCGAGAGGCTGCGCAGGATGGCGCTCATCGTCGCGTCGTAGACCCGGTCGTTGTTCGTGCCGGTGAGGTCGAGGACCGCGCCCTCGCGCAGCGGCGAACCGCCCGCGCCACGGCGCAATTCGATCTCGGCGATGCCGAACAGGTTGGTCGGGGCGTAGTCGATCGCGAGGCTGTCGTCGATGCCGACCAGTCGCTCGGTGTCGAGCAGCAGCGCGATCTGCTGGGTGCCGCGCTCGCCGGGGGTCACCTCGGCGACCTCGCCGACCGTCACGCCGTCGACGCGGACCTGGCTGCCCGCGCTGATGCCGTCACCGAGGTGTTCGG
The DNA here is from genome assembly GCF_042668615.1 of Nocardia sp. NPDC057272. NCBI lineage: Bacteria > Bacillati > Actinomycetota > Actinomycetes > Mycobacteriales > Nocardiaceae > Nocardia > Nocardia sp. NPDC057272. The sequence continues at coordinate 14,585 of NZ_JBHUYK010000047.1, forward strand.
TGTGCAGGGCGATGCGCAGGCCGTCTTCGGCGCGCAGATTCGAGTAGGTGACGTAGGCGAGTGCGATGGCCGCGATCACCGACAGGATGATCACGCCGGTCAGCCGCGACGTGCGCCGATCGGCCGCGACGCCGGGCATTCCATAGTTAGGCATCTACTCTTCTCACCCCGTAAAACTGATCGCCGAGTTGAAGCCCCAGAGCATGATCGTGAGGACCATGTCGATGGCGATGATGGCCACCGAGCTGGCGCGCACCGCGCGACCGGAGGCGATGCCGACCCCCTCGGGGCCGCCGGTGGCAAAGAACCCGAAGTAGGCGTGCACCAGGATCACCACCGTGCCGAACACGGCCACCTTGATCACCGCGGCGATCATGTCGAAGCCGGAGATGAACTGGAAGAAGTAGTGGTCGTACACACCGGCCGACTGCCCGTAGACCATCGTGAGCAGCCCGCGGCAGGCGCCGTAGGCCAGGATCAGCGCGATCAGGAAGGTCGGCACGATGGCGATGGCGCCGGCGATCACCCGGGTGGTGACGACGTAGGGCACCGAACGCAGGCCGAGTGCCTCGATCGCGTCGATCTCCTCGGAGATGCGCATCGCGCCGATCTCGGCGGTGATCCGGCAGCCCGCCTGGGCGGCGAAGCCGATGGCCGCCGCGATCGGGGCCAGTTCACGGGTGGTCGCGTAGGCCGAGATCACGCCGGTGACCGGGCCCATGCCGAGCATGTCGAGTGAGGCGAACGATTCGACGCCCACCGAGGCGCCCATCACCAGGCCGAGCACGATCATCATCGGGACGGTGCCGCCGCCGACGATGATCGACCCGCGTCCCCAGGTCATATCGGTGACCGCGCGCAGCGTCTCGTCCCGGTAGCGGCGCAGCGTCAGCGGCACCGAGGACAGCACCTGCCAGACGAACACCGCGACGAAGCCGAGCGATTCACCGGCGGTGACGATCCGCTTGCCGATGCGGGCGGGCTTGCGCAGCCAGTGCAGCGAGGTGGGGATGTACGACGAGGCAGCCATCACGCCAACTTCGTCGGCAGGAACATGGCACTGATCTGGCTTGCGAGGAGGTTCACGATCGCGATCGAGACCACCGAGAGCACCACCGCCGCGTTCACCGCGTCGGCCACACCGCGCGGTCCGCCCTTGGCTTCGAGTCCGCGCTGGCAGGAGATGATCACGACCAGGAAGCCGAAGATCAGCGCCTTGAGCAGCGAGACCCACACGTCAGCGGCGGTCGCGAACGAACCGAACGTCGACCAGTAGCTACCCGGGGTCACGCCCTGACCGCCGACGGCGACCGCGTACCCGGCCAGCACGCCGACGAAGATGATCAGCACATTGAGCATCGGCGCGACCAGCAGCATGGCGGCCAGGCGCGGGATGACGAGCCGGTGCACGGGGTTGATGCCCATGGTGTTGAGCGCGTCGATCTCCTCGCGGATGGTGCGCGCGCCGAGGTCGGCCGCGATGGCCGCCGCGCCCGCGCCACCGAGCAGGAAGCCGGTGGCGATGGGCGCGCCCTGCTTGATCACGCCGAGGCCGCCGGTGGCGCCGAGCATGGAGTCGGCGCCGAGGCTGTGGATCAGGTTGCCGACCTGGACCGAGACGATGACGCCGAACGGGATCGCCATCAGGATCGCGGGAATGGCGGTGACCGTGATCAGACGCCAGGCCTGCACGAGGGTCTCCCGCCACTGGAACTGCCTGCGGGCGATATCGGAGAACGATCCGCCGACCGATTGCTGTGCGAGATCGACCGCACGCCCGAAGGTCCGCAGCGACGACACGACGGTGTCGGTGAAATTCTTGCGGACGATCTGGGTAGCGGAATCCGGCTTCGCGGAGTGCAGATCGGTAGGCATCAGAGATGCCTCCGGGCCGCTCGTGAAGCACGGGGCTTGGTGATTTTCATACCGCACTCTCTGGCTTCGGCGTCGGTGCCAACTCCAGCAAGCTAACCGGTACTCTGCGTCACAACAAAATTTCCAGTGGGTGACCCTGGTCGCTTTTCCGCGGTTTCCATGACAGGTCGACCTCCCATGTGATCCGCAACACTCCAGCTACGGGCTTGCGGCCAGGAACACGAACGCCGCGAACAACGCCAGGTGAACACCACTGTGCAGCAGGGTCGCGCGGCCGGGAACGATCGTCAGCGTGCTCACCACAACGGTCAGTGCGAGCAGCACCATCTGCGTGGCGCCCAGACCCAGCACCAGCGGCCCGCTCAACCAGATGGTCGCGATCGCGATCACCGGGATGGTCAGACCGATACTGGCCATCGCCGAGCCGAGTGCCAGGTTCAAACCGATCTGCACCTGATTGCGGCGCGCGGAGTTCACCGCGGCGATCGTCTCGGGCAACAGCACCAGCATCGCGATCACCACACCCACCGCCGACTGCGGCAATCCGGCCGAGGCCACCGCCGATTCGAGCGCGGGCGAAACCACCTTGGCCAGGCCGACCACGCACACCAGGGCAAGTACCAGCATCCCGAGGCTGATCAGCGCGACCTTGTTGGACGGCGCGTGGCTGTGGGTGTCGCTGTCGTCGACCGCGCCGCCGTCCTCCACCGGGAGGAAGTCGTCGGGGTGGCGCACCGTCTGCACCATCACGAACAGCCCATAGAGCGCCAGCGACGCGACCGCGGCGAAGGCGAGCTGCGCGGGCGAGAACTCCGGGCCCGGCGCGCTGGTGGTGAAGGTCGGCAACACCAGACTCAGCGTGGCCAGGGTCGCGACGGTGGCCAGCGCCGCGCCGGTGCCTTCGGCGTTGAACACCGCCACCCGCCTGCGCAGCGCGCCGACCAGCAGCACCAACCCGAAGATGCCGTTGCAGGTGATCATCACCGCGGCGAACACGGTGTCGCGAGCGAGCGAGGCCGCCTTGTCGCCACCGGAGATCATCATCGTGACGATCAGCGCCACCTCGATCACGGTCACCGCCACCGCGAGGACCAGCGAGCCATAGGGTTCACCGACCCGGTGGGCCACGATTTCCGCGTGATAGACCGCCGAGAGCACCGCGCCGACCAGCGCGACACTCACCAGCGCGACGATCAATCCCGGTACGGAACGCCCCCAGCTGAGTACGAGCACGAGCGCGGCGAGGATGGGCACGTACAGGGTCCATTTAGTCGTCAACGCGGCAATCATGACCCCCATCCTTCCAGCTACGGCCGGGCACACCCGGAATCGTCACCGCACGGATCTCGGCGATGGATTCACTCACGCCCCCTCGATGGGGAACAATTCAGCGCGTGCGGACCCAGTTCACCCTCGAGCTCGTCGCTTTGGCCAACGACCTCACCCTGATGTCGCGCGTCGCCCATGACGCGACCGAGCGGGTTACCCAGGCGCTGGCCGGCGCCGACCTCGCGGCCACCTACGAGGTGTTCGCGCTCGACGAGCAACTACAGCTGATGTTCGCCGCCTGCGAATCCCGCACCATGGCGCTGCTCGCGTTGCAGGCGCCGGTGGCGCGCGATCTGCGTCACGTGGTGACCGCGATTCAGGTCGCCGGTGAGCTGTCGCGGATCGGCCGGCGCACCGAAACCGCTGGGCAGTACGTCTATCGGGCTCATCCGGCTGCGGTCGCGCCCGCACCGGTGATCGCCGAACTCGTGTCGATGGGCACGCTCGCGGCCGGGTGCGTGGCGCGGGTGAGCGCGTCGGTGGCGAGCGGGCGGTTCGCGGCCGGTGACGGCTCCGATGTCGAGGCGATGGAGACGCTGTGCAAGCAATTGCGCACCGCCCTCACCGAAGCCGACGTGAGCACCGAAGCCGCGATCGATATGGCGTTGCTCGGCAGCCAATTTCAGCGCTGCGTCGACCATGCCGCCCGCATCGCACGCCTGATCCGCTTCCTGGACACCGGCATTCCGCCCGAATCGGGATCACTGCCCGACTGATCGATTGTGATCTACGTCACTACCGGTTTGCGCCTCGGCGCCGGCGGTCACCTCCGTCGATAGATGAACGCTATTGAGCCGCAATCAGTTCACGCTGTGCTGTGCGGAACCTCATAGCGGACAATCACTGACGACACCCGGCGCGGCCGTTAGGTTGTGCCGGTTCATTTTTCGACGGAGCATCTGGGTGGTACGGGCATGAAGTGGTCTTCGATCAGCGGTTCTCCCCTGGGTCGAGCCCTGCTCGCCCTAGCCGCGGCGGCGGTTATCGCCGTGGTGGTCACCCTCGCGAACACGTTCCTGGACAAGGTGAGTCCGACCGCGCCCGGTCCGGGTTCCGCGGGCGCGGCGACGGTGTCGGGCAAGGAAGTCGGCGATCTGGTCGCCACTCTCGTCGTCGCGAAGGAAGGCCCGATGACGGGCTACACGCGCGAGAAGTTCCCGCACTGGGACACCAACAAGCCCGAGCACGGCTTCACCGGCGACCTGGCGCAATACACGAAATGCACCAGCCGCGAAGTGATGATGCTGCGCGACGCCAACGGCAAGGTCACCCTCGACGCCAAGACCTGCGACCTGAAGGTGGCGGCCGGTGGCGGCTGGCAGGACCACTACGGCTTCATCGACAAGAAGACCGGGCAGCTCGGGCCGTACAAGTTCATCACCGACCCGTCCAAGGTCGACGCCGAACACATTGTGGCCCTTGCCGAAGCATGGCGATCGGGCGCGGCCGACCGCGACGAGGACACCCGCCGCCGCATCGCCAACGACTCGATGAACCTGGTCGCCGCCGACCCGTCGGCGAACCGTTCCAAGGGCGATCAGGACCCCGCGAACTACCTGCCGCCCGGCAACTTCCGGTGCGCCTATGTCGAGCATTACGTCAAGGTGAAGGTAAAATACGCCTTGACCGTTGACACCGCAGAGCACACCGCGTTGCGCACCGCAGTCGATGACTGCCTCCGCCGAGGAGAGTTCAAATAAGCGAGCCCATCGAGATCACCGCCGAGAGCGCCGTCATGACCGAAGAGGAAGGGACGGTGTCCGGCGAGCTCGATGTCATGCTCGACGACGCGGGCAAGGGCCTCGTCCGCTATCGCGGCACCGATACCTGGTACACGATCGGCAATATCGAGGGCGAGCCGCCGCGCACCTGGGACTGCGTCGCCGACCTGGTGAAGGCGATCAAGAAGGACGCGGGCACCCGCGACGTCGCGGGAAACACGGTGGTCTTCGAAGCCTGAGGCGCGAGCTGGCAATCTGGTAGCTATGCCGACTGCCTATCGACAACCACCGCCCACCGAGGTCGCCTGGACCTCGCTCTGCCGCCGGACGCCGATCCTGGTGGCCATGATCGCGACCGCGGCGGTGCTGATCACCGCCCTCACCTGGCAGGTCACCAGCGGCGTCAGCGCGATGGACACCGCGGTACTCGACTGGATGATCGCGCACCGCGGCGAAGCGCTCACCGACATCGCCACGGTGATCACCGACCTGGGCGACACACTGTCGATGACGATTCTGGCGGTGGTCACCGTCGGATGGTTCGCGCTGCGCCGCAATCTGCCGGTGGCCGCCCTGGTCGCGATCACCTCGCTGGGGGCGGGCGTGCTGGTGTGGGTGATCAAACGCCTCGTCGGGCGTTATCGACCGCCCGAGGCGTCCCGGCTGGTCTTCGAACCGAGCCTGTCGTATCCGTCGGGCCACACGCTCGGTTCCACGGTGGTGGTCGGCATCGTGGCGATCGCGGTGATCCCCCGTCTGCGCAGGCACTGGGTCCGGGTGAGCGCCACCGTGTTCGCGATCGTCTTTCCCGTCGCCGTCGGGTTGTCGCGCATCTATCTGGGCGTCCACTGGACCACCGACGTGCTCGCGGGCTGGATCATCGGGTTGCTGTGGCTCGTCCTGTGCGTCACCGCCTTCACCCGCGGGCTGTGCCCTCAACCCACCGCGATCACCACCTTGCCGAACGAGGCGCCCGACCGCAGGTAGTCGTAGGCGTCGGCGGCCTTGTCGACCGCGAATTCGCGGTCGATCACCGGGCGCAGACGGTGCTCGGTGATCGCACGGTTCATCGCCTCGAAACCGGCGCGGCTGCCGACCGCGATGCGCCGGATGGCCAGGTAGGAGGAGCCGAACGGGTTGTCCGGCAGTGTGGTTCCCGGGGTGGGCGCCATCGCGCCGACCATCGTCACCGTCGAGTTGTACGCGCCCGCGCGCACCGATTGTTCGAGCGTGGGCAGGCCGACCGCGTCGACGATGTGCTCGGCACCGGTCCCGGTCAGGTCCATCACGGCGTCACCCCAGTTCCGGGTCACGGTGCGGTCGATCACCGCGTCGGCGCCCAGCGCGCGCAACCGGTCTGCCTTCGCCTGGCTGGAGGTGATCGAGATGACCTCGGCGCCGAGGATTTTCGCGAACTGGATCGCGTACAGCGCCACCGCGCCGCTGCCGACGGTGAGCACGCGCGCACCGGGTGCGGGCGGGCCGGGAGTGGTGAGCGCCGACCAGGCCACCAGGCCCGCGCAACTCAGGGTCGCCGCCTCCGCGTCGGTGAGATGGGCGGGCACGTGCACGATCGAATCCTCTTCGATGAGCGCGTAGGTGGCGAGAAATCCGTCGTAGTTCGCGCCGTACTGTTCGGCGGCGGTGGCGAGGGTTTGCGGACCGTCGATCCAGTGGACGAAGTAACTCGCGGTGATCCGGTCGCCGATTCCCGCGCGGGTCACCCCGGGGCCGAGCGCGATCACCTCGCCGACACCATCGGAGAGCGGGATGATGCCCGCGGTAGCGGGCAGCGGGTAGGTGCCGTCCATCAGCATCAGGTCGCGGCGGTTCACCGACGCGGCGCGGACCCGGATCAGGACCTGGTGCGGGCCCGGTTCCGGCCGCTGCTGCGCGGACCGTGTGAGACCGCCGTCGAGGTGGTAGGCGACGGCGTGATCAGGGTGGATGTCGTTGTCAGGCATGGGACAACTCTGTCGGTGACGGCGTCACCGCGCGATTCCCCGGAGGGTATGGGCAGGTGCTCGTCGGGATCGGTGCCGCATCGACCGATCGGTTCTGCGAGGTGGCGCCGGAGGCTGATTCCCGGCGGGAATGGTGGCGGCCGTCGACGCGGTTCACTCAGTTCATGACCGCTGCCCCGCCATCGACCGGATTCGGCCCCCAACTGCGTCACTGGCGCACCCTGCGCCGGGTCAGCCAGCTCGACCTGGCGATCCGGGCCGAGACCAGCCAGCGCTATCTGAGCTTCCTCGAGCAGGGCAGATCGCAACCGGGACGCACGATGGTGGTGCGGCTGGCCGAATCGCTCGAGCTGCCCCTGCGCGACCGCAACACCTTGCTACTGGCCGCGGGGTTCGCACCCGTTTTCCCCGAAAGTGATCTGGCGGCTCCGGAATTGGCGCCCGTTCGTGCGGCGATCACCGCCGTGCTGGACGGGCATCTGCCGTATCCGGCGCTGGTCGCCCGCCCGCGCGGCGAACTCGTCACGGCCAATGCCGCCTTCGACCTGTTCACCGAGGACGTGGCCCCGGAACTGCTGGTCGCGCCGATCAACATCCTGCGGTTGGCCCTGCACCCCGACGGCGTCGCCCCGCGCGTGCGCAACCTGCCGGACTGGGGCAGGCACATCATGGATTCGTTGCGAAACCGCGCCGCCCACACGCCCGATCCAGCCCTCGACCAGCTCATCGCCGAACTGGCGGGCTACCTCCCCGCTCCGTGCCCAGGGCCCGACCACGTCGGCTTCGCCGTCCCCCTGCACCTGCGCACCCCAGACGGCGACCTCCGTCTGATCACCACGCTCACCTCGTTCGCGACCGCCACCGATGTCACCCTCGCCGAACTCCACCTCGAGGCGTTCCTGCCCGCCGACGCGGAGACCGCGCGCATTCTCGCGCTGCGCGCGACCCGTCGCTGATCGCGCCGTCGGGCAAGTACCGGTGCGGATCAGCCTGCGACAGTGGCGAGTTCATCCTGGACCGGCGCGTCCCAGTCGATGCGGTATCGACGTTCGGTACCCATCGTCTTCTCCGGGTTCATCACCGTTTTGACCATGAGCGGCATCACCGCGTTCATCACCTTGCGGGCGATCGGGCCCGGTGTCTTGCTGTGGTTGATCTTCGCCGCGCGCGCCGCGACCCCCTCCACCCTGGCCCGGCGCAACTTCTCGTAGACAGCGAAAGCCTCGGTGGGCGAGGCGATATCGCGCAGGCACCGCGCCAGCTGCACGCCGCTCTCGATCGCCAGTGACGCGCCCTGTCCGGAGCTGTTCGACGGAGCGTGCACCGAGTCGCCCACCAGCACCATGCGATCGCGATACCAGTGCGGCACCGGCGGCATGATGTGCAGGGCGCCGGTGATCTCGAGGTTCTGCGCCGTGGTGCGGCGGGCGAATTCGGCACCGGGCGAGTCGGCGGCGTAGGTCTCGCGTAGCACCTCGAGCCAGTGTTCGGCGGCGACAGCGCGGGCTTCGGTGAGCGAAAGGTACTGCTTGCTGGGAAGATTCGCGCCCCACGTCACGCGGCCGTCGGCATGCTTCCAGTACAGATAGTAGGCCTTGGCGCCGAAGGCGAACACCATGGTGTCGTCGGGCAGGTCGAGGTCGCAGTCGACCATGGCGCCGAAGCCGAGCATACCGGTGTAGTCGGGTCCCGGTGCGGCCGGATCGATCAGACCCCGCACGGTGGAACGGATTCCGTCGGTGCCGACGAGGATGTCGGCGGTCCCGGTGGAGCCGTCGGTGAAGTGCGCGGTGACGCCGTCGGGGTGTTCGTCGACGCTCACCAGCCGCTTGTCGTAGCTGAACGGCACGCCCGCGGCGACCGCGTGATCGTGCAGCGTGCGGTGCAATTCGCCGCGGTCGACGGCCTGCAGCGGGGGCTGGTCGGCCAGCACCGGCACGACGTGTTCGCGGCCGCTGACGCGCAGCCGCATCTGCGCGACCGGCAGGGCGATCTCGCGCACCGCGTCGCCGGCGCCGATGATGTCGAGCGCCGCGACACCGTTGGGCGCCAGCGCGAGCCCGGAGCCGATGCCCTCGGAGGGACCGGAGTAGGCCTCGTACACGTGGGCCTGGATGCCTGCCTTGTGCAGGGCGGTGGCGGTGACGGGTCCGGCGATGCCGCCGCCGATGATCAATGCGGAACGGGTGGTGGACATGGGTGATCTCCAGATCTGATGTCGGCGTCACCCAGCTATCCTGTGGTTGCCTCACCTCGTGGCCGGGTGCGCCTGGTTGCGGGACGGTATCTCGGGCTCGGTGGGGTGTTGCCGCACGCCACCGGGTCCGGGGTCTTCGGGGTCGAGCTAGCCGTTCCCCCTCTCGCCGAGTTCGGGGATCTGTTCGGTGGGCATGCCGTCGGCATGCCACTGCCGCCAGAGTTCGAGGCCTTCGAAGGTGCCCGCGGCCAGTTCGTCACGCAGGGAACGCGCCCAGTTCGCCTCGGCTTCCAGCATCGCCAGGCCGAATTCGGATTCGACGACGAACAACCGGGGCAGCGTCAGCGCGCCGAGCTCGGCCCTGGTGGTCTCGATGATTCGCTCCAGCGCCGCGATGCGCGTGCCGAGCAGGACGATCACCTCATCCGGCGGCAGCACCGCCAGAATCGACAGACCCGCGGTGAAGCGGTGGTGTTCGGGCTCGGGTGCGGCGAGCAGTTCGCGGGTCCAGTCCGCCATCTCGGCGCGACCGGCGTCGGTGATCCGGTAGATCACCCGCTCGGGGCGCGCGCCGTCGCGTTCGCTGCCGATGACCTCGAGGAATCCGGCCTTCTCCATGTTCTGCACGACGGTGTAGAGCGAACCCCATTTGATGTCCATATCGCGGTCTTTGCCGTGGGCGCGCAGGGTGGCGGCGATCTCGTAGCGGTGCATCGGGCGCTGCACGATCACCGAGAGCACGGCGAGCGCCAGCAGGTTGTTCACTTTGCGCTTGGCCGCCATGACTGCCTCCTTACTCGTCTACGAATATACGTCTACGAGTATTCGGCGGCAAGGTTGGTTCAGCGGAGTGGACAACCGAAATCAGACTTTCGATACCTCGCTGCTATCAGCGCCCTGGTCGAGCAGCTTGGCCGCGATCTTCGACAGCGCCTCGTCGAGCAGCGCGCGGTCGACCGGGTCCTCGGAATTCCAGTCGTCGAGGCGGTCGCCGAGCCAGCGGCGCCAGCCCGCACGCAGCTTGTCGACCTCGGCGTCGCCTTCGGCGGTCAGCGACAGGGTGCCCCCGTCGTCGTGCAGCAGACCCGCATCGACGGCCTGCCGAAAGACCGGCGACAGCACCTCCACCGGCAGCCGGTGCCGGTAGGCGATGGCATACACCGTGGCGGGCACCTCTTCCTTGGAGTACAGGTACACCTGCCCCAGCGCCCACACCGAGTCCGGGCTCAGCGTGCTACCCGAGGCCGCGATGAGCTGGGGGATGAGCGGTTTCTCCGCCCTGGCCTTGCGCACCGTCGTGGCGACCGAGCGTTCCAGCTGCACCACCCGGTCGTGCGAATCGGGCACCGAGAAACCCTCACCGACGTCGGCCGCGCCGTGGCGAGCGCTGTCACGCAACCGCACCTGCGGCAGGAACCAGGCGACGACGAAACCGACCAGCGCCACCGGAACAACCCAGCGGAACACGTAGTCGATCGAATTCGCGTAGGCGTCGATGATCGGCGCGGACTGCTCGAGCGGTAGCTCACGCAGCAGTTTCGGGTTCGCCGCCACCTCCGGTGAGACGCCGGGGGCCTGCTGCAACGCCTCCGCCAGCGCGGGCTTGCTCTTGTTGTTGTAGAGCGTGCCGAAAACCGCCGTGCCGAACGCGCTGCCCAGGGTGCGGAAGAAGGTGACCCCCGAGGTGGCGGTGCCCAGATCGGCGTAGGGCACGGTGTTCTGCACGACGATGGTGAGCACCTGCATCGACAAGCCCAGCCCGGCACCCAGAATCAGCATGTACAGCGATTCCAGCCACACGCTGGTGCCGCGGCCCATCGTCGACATCAGGGCGAGGCCGACCGCCATCACCGCCATGCCGACGACCGGGAAGTACCGATACTGCCCGGTCTTGCCGACGACCTGACCGGAGAAGACCGAGGTGACGAACAGGCCGACCACCAGCGGCAGGGTGCGGACGCCGGAGATCGTCGCCGTCGCCCCGTCGACATATTGCAGATAGGCGGGCAGATAGGTCATCGAGCCGAGCATCGCGAAACCGACGATGAAACTGAGCACCGACGACACGGTGAACACGCGGCTGCCGAACAACCGCATCGGCAGCATCGGCTCCTTCGCGCGGTTCTCCACCAGCACGAACCCGGTGATCAGCACGGCGGCGAGCACGAACAAACCGATGATCTGCCAAGAGCCCCACGGATATTCGCTACCGCCGAACTCGAGCCCGAGGATCAGCGACGACACACCGAGCGCGATCAGGCCGATGCCGAGGTAATCGATCACCGGCCGGGTCACCGCGCGCAGGTGCGGCAGGGTGCGCGCCGCCATCACCACCATGATGATCGCGATCGGCACATTCACGTAGAAACACCAGCGCCAGCTCGCGTGGTCGGTGAACAACCCGCCCAGGGTGGGCCCGACGACGGTGGTCACGCCGAACACCGCGCCGAGGGCGCCCTGATACTTGCCGCGTTCACGCAGCGGAATGGTGTCGGCGATCAGGGCCATCGAGGTGACCATCAGCCCGCCCGCGCCGACGCCCTGGATTCCGCGCGCCACGATCAGCACGCCCATGCCGCCCGCGACGCCGGCCAGCGCCGAGCCCGCGATGAAGATGCTGCCGCTGATCTGGAACAGCAGTTTGCGGCCGAACAGGTCGCCGAGCTTGCCCGCGAGCACGGTCGCGACGGCCTCGGCGAGCAGATACGCGGTCACCACCCAGGCCATGTGCCCGGCGCTGCCGAGGTCGGCGACGATCGAGGGCAGCGCCGCCGACACGATGGTCTGGTCGAGGGCGGCCATGAGCATGCCGAGCACCACCGTCGCGAAGACGATATTGATCTTCGCCTTACTCATCGGCTCGACGGGCTTGTCCACAGCAACACCATCCGGCATGCCTCAGTATGGGCTTTCAGGCCCTGCGCGAGAGCTCAGTGACACGGCAGCAATCGCCACCGATCGCTCAGCGGACGGCGTAGTTTCCCAGGCCGGGTTCGAGCGTGTCGAACGCGATCTCGGCATCGCGAGTCAGCGCGGCGGCGATCTCGGCGTTGGATTCGCCTTCGAGGGTGCGGCGCATGATCTCGTTGAACAGCACTCGCTGCACGCCGGCGATCTGGGCCGCGGCAACGCGCGGGGTGATGTCATCGGGCGCGGCACCCGTCTCGACGGCGAGTGCGTCGGCCAATGCCAGCTGACGGGCGTCGTGTAGATCGCGCCCGCGCGCGGTCAGCGCGGGACTGTCGGCGATCATCCTGGCGAACGGCTCGCCGCTGAAGCCGATGAGCTGGTCTTGCGCCGCTATGGCTGCCAGGCAAGCGTGGCGCAGCGCGGCCAGTGCCGACTGGCCTGGCGCGCGTTCCCGGACGATCGACGCGAGTTGCTCGATGTAGATCTCGCCGAGGTCGAGCGCCAGGTCTTCCTTGCGGGGGAAATAGTTGGTGACCGTCATCTTCGAGACATCGGCGGCCGCGGCCACCTCGGCGATGGTCACCTGATCGAATCCGCGAGCCAGGAACAGCTCGGTCGCCCGGTCCGAGATCTGCTGCCTGGTCTGCTGCTTCTTCCTGGCACGGAGGCCCTGCTGCGTCGTCATGTCACCAGCATATCTGAACTCGGCCTAAATTTGTTCTTGACATATTTTTAGGTTCGTTCTAAGTTTATGTCCGTCGCCGCAAGCGACACGATCGAAGGAGACAGCGCATGCCGCACGGACCCGATATCGCCGCCGAGCCCCTCAACACCCGTTCCACCACCGAAGGAGCAGCCGATATGGCCCGATTCACGACGATGCGACGTGCACTCGACGACGCGGTCCGCGAGATCATGACCGCGCCGCAACCCCTCTCCCTGCCCGGCCGGCCCCGGGCGGCCCGCCGCGTCGAAGCGTCTTTCCCGGCGCCCCGGCGACGTGGAACCGGCTCGGCCATTCGCGGCGCGCAGACGCGGTCGACGGCCGTGCGCCGCCCGATCCGGATTCCCGGCAAGTAGTCACTGCGATCCCCGCGTAACCCGACCGGTGGGGCGCCCTCGCCCCACCGGTCACCAGCCCCACATCGAACGGGAGTTCTCTTGACCACCACCGTCACCGCCGACCCCATTCGCGACTACCTGACCGCCATCGGGCGCACGCCCCTGCTGACCGCCGAACAGGAATACGCCCTCGGTGCGCGGATCGCCGCGGGCGCGGCCGCGCGTGCCGAGATCGATGCGGCCGGTGCCGAACTCACCGCCGCACGACGAGAGCTGCTGCGCCGCACCGAACTCGACGGACTGCGCGCGAAAGATCACATGGTGCGGGCGAATCTGCGCCTGGTCGTCTCCATCGCGCGCCGGTTCCCGACCAACACCGGGATGTCGCTGCTCGATCTGATCCAGGAGGGCACGCTGGGGCTGATGCGTGCGGTAGAGAAGTTCGACCACGAGCGCGGCCTCAAGCTCTCCACCTACGCGACGTTCTGGATCCGGCAGTCGATCGGGCGCGCGCTCACCGATCAGGGGCGCACGATCCGGCTGCCCTCGAATGTGGCTGATGTCCTGCATCGGGTGATCCGGGTGCGGCGCGAGCTGGCGCATCAACTGGGACGCGCGGCCACCATCGAGGAACTGGCCGCGGGCGCCGACCTCACCGTCGCGCAGGTAGCGGCGGTGCTGCGGCACGAAGCCGAGCCCGTGTCGCTGCACGCGCCCGTCGGTGAGGACACCGATCTGGGCTCACTGTTGCCCGACACCACGCCCGCGCCTGCGGATGTGGTCGCGGCGCGGATGCTCGGGGGCTACGTGGAGGCGGCGTTGGCGGGGCTCACCGAGCGCGAATCCGCCGTCATCCGACTGCGTTTCGGCCTCGACCGCGGCGAGGGCCGCACGCTGGAGGAGGTGGGTTCGGCGCTCGGCTTCTCCCGCGAACGGGCGCGCCAGATCGAGGCGAAAGCCATGATCAAGCTGCGTAAACCCGCCTGTACCCGTACGCTGACCGGATTGCTGGGCTGACCTTCCCTCCTATCTTACTCCAGAGTAAGATAGGAGCATGGCATGGAAACCAACTGACATCGCGGACCAGTCCGGGCGCACGTTCGTGATCACCGGGGCCAACGGCGGCCTCGGTGCCGAGACCACCAAGGTGCTCGCAGGCAAGGGCGCCACGGTGATCATGGCCTGCCGCAACGCGAGCAAAGCGCAGCCGATTGCCGACGCCATCCCCGGTGACGTGCGGGTGGCCGCGCTCGACCTGGCCGATCTGGCCTCTGTACGCGAATTCGCCGCGCAGCAGGGCGAATTCGATGTGCTGATCAACAACGCGGGCCTGATGAACATCCCGTTCTCGCGCACCGCCGACGGGTTCGAGACGCAGTTCGGCGTCAACCACCTCGGCCACTTCGCGCTCACCGGACTGCTGCTCGACCGCGTTCGCGACCGGGTGATCTCGCTCGCCAGCATCGCGCACAAGCAGACCCCGAAGCTGTGGATCGACGACCTCAACTACGAGAACCGCCGCTACCAGCGCAATCTCGCCTACGCCCAGGCCAAGCTCGCCAACCTGATGTTCGGCCGTGAACTCCAGCGCAGGCTCACCGAGGCCGGGTCGGCGAAGAAGTCCTACGCCGTGCACCCCGGGGTCTCGGCCACGGACCTGTTCGCCCGCACCGAGACCCCTCTCGACAAGGTCAGCAAGCCGTTCATCAAGCTCATCGGCCACCCCCCGCACAAGGCCGCCCACTCCACCCTGTTCGCGGCCACCGAGCCGGACGCCGACCCCACCGTGTACTGGGGACCCAACCGGCTGATGCAGTCGCAGGGACCGGTCGAGGCGTGCCCGTCGAGCAAGATCTCGCGCGATCCCGAGCTGCTGCGCAGGCTGTGGGAGGAATCCGAGCGGATGACCGAGATCAGCTACAAGTTCTGATCATCCTCACTGCGTGACCGTGAGCACGATCTTGCCGCGGGTGCGCTGATTGTCGCTGATCTCGTGGGCCTTGCTCACGAGATCCAGTGGCAGGACAGTTTCCACGTGCGGTCGCAGCGCACCGCTTTCGACCAGGTCCGCGAGAGCGCGCAGACCCGCGCCGTCGGCTTCGACGATCATGAACCCGGCCCGCAGGCCGAGCGGGCGGGCGACCTCCACCAGGGCCGCTTCCGCCGGGGAAGCCAGCGACACGATGATGCCGCCGGGCCGCAGGGTTCGCAGCGAGCGCGGGCCGTATTCGGCGCCGATGGTGTCGACGACGATGTCGATGCCATCGGCCGCGTCGACGAAATCCGTTGCAGTGTAATCGATCACCTCATCGGCGCCGAGGTCGCGGACGAAGTCGTGATTGTCGGCGCGCGCGGTGGCGACGACGTACGCGCCGCGCGCCTTGGCGATCTGCACCGCGACGTGCCCGACCCCGCCCGCGGCGGCATGGATCAGTACCCGGTGGCCGGGCCGCACGTCGGCGGTGTCGACCAGCGCCTGCCAGGCGGTGAGCGCGACGAGCGGCAGCGCGGCGGCTTCGACGTGGGTGAGATTCGACGGCTTGCGCGCGAGGTGGCGGGCCGGTGCGGTGACGTACTCGGCGTAGGCGCCCGCGGCACGCGGCTGACGCGGCATGCCGAAGACCTCGTCGCCCGGCGCGAACAGGGTGACACCGACGCCGACGGCCTCGACCACGCCGGACACATCCCAGCCCAGCGGTGCGATCGCGCCGAGGAGCCCGCCGGTGGCGCGGTGCCAGGAATCGGTCGGGTTCACCCCGGCCGCATGTACGCGGATCAGCACTTCGGCCGGTCCGGGGCTCGGCTTGTCGACCTCGATCACACGCAGGACCTCGGGTCCGCCGAAGGTGTCCTGACCGATTGCCCGCATGGCGCGTCTCCCTGTGTCTCCCAGGCCGTTTCGCTGCGAACCGGCCGTGTGAAGTCCACGATGCCGGGTGCGCGAATCATCGACGAGTGGCAAGAAAGCCAATATGTGAAAGAATCTTGCCATGCATCGCGTGGTGGTTCTGGCGCTGAACGGGGTCTATCCGTTCGAATTGGGGATTCCCGCCCGGATCTTCGGCACGGCGACCGATCCCGACGGCGCCGCGCTCTACGACGTGCGCACCTGCAGCCTCGACGGGGACCCGGTGTCGACCAACGCCGACTTCGCCATCGCCGTCGAATACGACAGCAGCGCGCTCGCCGAGGCCGACACCGTGGTGATCCCGCCCTTCTCCGCGTGTGACGCCCCAGAGGAGGAGTGGATGCCCGCCGACCTGGCTGACGCGCTCGGTCGGCTCAGACCGGATACCCGCATCGTGTCGATCTGCACCGCGGCGTTCGTCCTCGCTGCCCTCGGCTTGCTGAACGACCGCCCCGCGACCACGCACTGGCGGCAAGCCGACCGGTTCCGCGCCCTGTTCCCGCAGGTCAGAATGGATGCCGACGTGCTGTTCGTCGATGAGGGACGCATCCTCACCGCGGCGGGCAGCGCCGCCGGGATCGACGCCTGCCTGCACCTGCTGCGCCGCGATCACGGCAGCGCCGTCGCCAATCACGTCGCCCGCCTGTGCATCGTGCCGCCGTGGCGCGAAGGTGGCCAGGCCCAGTTCATCGACCGACCGATCCCCGAACCCAGCACCGCGACGACCGCCGCCACCCGCGCCTGGGCCATGACCCACCTCGATCGCCCACTGCCGCTCACCGAACTCGCCGCCCACGCCCGCATGAGCGTGCGCACCTTCTGCCGCCGCTTCCGCGAGGAGACCGGCCTCCCACCCGGCCAGTGGCTCACCCAGCGACGCGTCGACCACGCCCGCCACCTCCTCGAAGCCACCGACCTGCCCATCGACCGCGTCGCCGCCGACTCGGGCCTCGGCACCGCCGCCTCCCTGCGCCAGCACCTGTCCACCGCCATCGGCGTCTCCCCCACCGCCTACCGCCAGACCTTCCAAGCGGGAACGTCGCGCTGACCCGCTGACCAGCCACACCGAGGCACCATCACCGACCCCGACCCGCACGGCCCGACCTCGAGGAGGGATCCGCCGCGCAGCGGCGGGTTCGCGGCCGTCCCGTCGATCAGGCGCCGTTGCGTAGGCGACGAAGGAGCAAGCAACGGTGC
>NZ_JBHUYK010000048.1:0-26184 GCF_042668615.1 Nocardia sp. NPDC057272
CGCCGCTCGCTCGATCTGGTGATCGGCATGTACGCGGTGAGCGTGGCCGGTGGCGCCTACGTGCCGCTGGACCCCGATCACCCGGCCGAGCGCACCCACTACGTGCTCGAGACCGCGGCACCGGTCTGCGTATTGACCACTGCCCGTGACGAATTCGACGCGGGCTCGACCACCGCGCTGAACATCGAGCGCCTGGATCTCTCGGGTTACTCGGATGCGCCGGTCACCGATGCCGAGCGGATCGCGCCGCTGCGTCCGGAGAACACGGCGTATGTGATCTTCACGTCGGGTTCGACGGGTCGCCCGAAGGGTGTGGCGGTCAGCCACGGTGCGATCGTCAACCGTTTGGTGTGGATGCAGGAGGCCTACGGTCTGACCGAGGCCGATGTGGTCTTGCAGAAGACTCCGGCGACGTTCGACGTGTCGGTGTGGGAGTTCTTCTGGCCCTTGCAGATCGGTGCGAAGCTGGTCGTCGCGAAGCCGGACGGCCATCGTGATCCGGCCTACCTCGCCGAGATCATCGCCACCGAAGGCGTCACCACCGCGCACTTCGTGCCGTCGATGATGTCGGTCTTCGTCGCCGAACTGGCCGAATCCGCCGCCGTGGCGCTCGCCGACGGTGCCGAGGTCTCGAGCAGCCTGCGACTGGTGTTCGCCTCGGGTGAGGCACTGCCCGCGCCCACCGCCCAGCGGATGCGCGCCCTCACCGGCGCGGCCCTGCACAACCTGTACGGCCCCACCGAAGCCGCCGTCGACGTGACGTTCCACGAGGTCACCGATGCCGACACCACCTCGGTGCCGATCGGAGCGCCGGTCTTCAACACGCAGGTGTACGTGCTGGATTCGCGTCTGCACCCCGCGCCCGCCGGCGTCCCCGGCGAGCTCTACCTGGCCGGTGTCCAGCTGGCGCGCGGTTACGTCAACCGCCCCGACCTCACCGCCGACCGCTTCGTCGCCGATCCGTTCGGCGCGGACGGCGCCCGCATGTACCGCACCGGCGACCTCGTCGCCTGGACCGCCGACGGCGAGCTGGAATACCTGGGCCGCACCGACTTCCAGGTGAAGCTGCGTGGTCTGCGCATCGAACTCGGCGAGATCGAGTCCGCGCTCACCGCACTGCCCTCGATCGCCCAGTCCGTGGTCGTGGTCCGCTCCGACGAGCGCCTCGGCGACCAGCTGGTCGGCTACCTGATCCCGGCGGCCGGTGCGAGCATCGACCTCGACGCCGTGCGCACCGAACTCGGCGGCGCGCTGCCGGCCTACATGGTCCCCACCGCCTTCGTGATCCTGGACGCCTTCCCGCTCAACGCCTCCGGCAAGCTCGACCGCAAGGCGCTGCCCGCGCCGGTGTTCGAGGCCAAGGTGTTCCGCGCGGCGTCCACCCCGATCGAGGAGATCGTGGCAGGCACGTTCGGCGACGTGCTCGGTGTCACCCGCGTCGGCGCCGACGACGACTTCTTCGAACTCGGCGGCAACTCGCTGCTGGCCACCCAGGTCACCGCCCGCATCGGCGCCGCCCTGGACACCCAGCTCTCGGTCCGCGACCTGTTCGAGGCCTCGACGGTCTCCGCGCTGGCGGCCCGCGCCGAGCACAACGCGGGCTCCGGCCGCACCCGTCCACGCCTGACCGCGGGGGAGCGGCCCGCCGTCATCCCGCTCTCGCCCGCCCAGCAGCGCTACTGGTTCCTCAACCAGTTCGACACGTCCACCTCCGCGGTCGACAACATCCCCCTGGCCGTCCGCCTCACCGGCGAACTCGACGTGCCCGCGCTCGAGCAGGCCATCGGCGACGTGTTCGCCCGCCACGAAATGCTGCGCACCACCTACCCGGGCTCGCCGGACGGCCCGCACCAGGTGATCCTGCCCGTCTCGCAGAGCCGCGCCGTGGTGCACCACATCGCGGTCACCGAGGCCGAATTGCTCGGCAGCGTCATCGAATTCGCGATGACCACCTTCGACGTCACCCAGGAGGTGCCGCTCAAGGTCGCGCTGTTCGAACTGAACGAGACCGACCACGTGCTCGCGTTCACCGTGCACCACGTCTCCGCCGACGGTTCCTCGATGGGCCCGCTGGCGCGCGACATCATGGCCGCCTACGTGGCCCGCGTGCAGGGTGAGGCGCCCCAATGGGCGCCGCTGCCCGTGCAGTACGCCGACTACGCGCTGTGGCAGCGCGAAGTCCTCGGCGACGAGACCGATACCGAATCCCTCGCCGCCAAGCAGGTCGCCTACTGGAGCGAAGCGCTCGCCGGGCTGCCCGACCAGCTCGAACTGCCCGCCGACCGGCCGCGCCCGCCCGCGCAGTCGTTCCAGGGCCAGGCCATCCGCTTCGAGATCGACCCGACCCGTCACGCCGCCCTGCACGACCTGGCACGGGCCAACAACGCCTCGCTGTTCATGGTCGTGCACGCCGCGCTCGCGGTGCTGCTGGCCCGCCTGTCCGGCACCGACGACATCGCCGTCGGCACCCCCATCGCCGGCCGTGGTGAGCGCGAACTCGACGACCTGATCGGCATGTTCGTCAACACCCTGGTGTTCCGCACCGCCGTCGACCCCGGCGCCTCCTTCGCCGAACTGCTCGCCGACGTGCGCAACCGCGACCTGGAAGCCTTCGCCAACGCCGACGTGCCCTTCGAGCGTCTCGTCGAGGTGCTCAACCCGGTCCGCTCCACCGCCCGCAACCCGCTGTTCCAGGTGGGCCTGTCGTTCCAGAACCTGGCCGACACCACCTTCGAACTGCCCGGCCTGACCGTCAGCGCCGTCGACTACGACTCGCAGCTGGCCAAGACCGACCTGCACGTCACCCTCTACGACCGCTACACCGACGACGGCGCACCGGCCCAGCTGGTCACCGAATTCGGTTACGCCATCGACCTGTTCGACGAGTCGACGGTCCAGAGCTTCGCGGACCGCTTCCTGCTGGTGCTCGACGCGGTCGCCGCCGACGCCACCATCCCGGTCGGCGACATCGACCTGCTCACCACGCCGGAATCCGAGCGGATCGTCACCGCCTGGAACGACACCGCGCACGCCGTTGACACCGACGCCACCCTGGTGTCGCTGCTCGATGCGACCGTGGCGGCCACGCCCGACGCCATCGCGCTGGTCGTGGATGAAGCCGACCGGCGTCGTGAGCTGACCTATGCCGAACTCGATGCCGAGGTCAACCGTCTTGCGCGGCATCTGATCTCGCGCGGCATCGGCACCGAGGACCGGGTCGCGCTGGCCATCCGCCGCTCCGCCGAGCTGATCATCGCGATGTACGCGGTGGCCCGCACGGGCGCGGCCTACGTGCCGATCGACCCGGATCAGCCTGCCGAGCGCACCGACTACATCCTGGAGACAGCCGCACCGGCAGTCGTGCTGACGACGGCGAACGCCGAATTCAGCACGGCGGCAGCCGAAGTCGTTGTCCTCGATGACCTCGACCTGAGCGATGTCAGCGATGCCGCGATCACCGGGCGCACCCTGGTCCCCGCGAACACCGCGTACGTCATCTTCACGTCCGGCTCGACCGGCAAGCCCAAGGGTGTCGCGGTCTCGCACGGCGCGATCGTCAACCAGCTGCTGTGGGAGACGGCCGAATTCGGTATCGGCGCCGACGACGCGGTCCTGCTCAAGACCGCCGCCACCTTCGACCTCTCGGTCTGGGAGTTCTGGACCGCCGCCGTAGCGGGTGCCCGTCTGGTGGTCGCCACCGCCGACGGCCACCGTGACCCGGCCTACCTCAACGACCTGATGCGGGCCACCGGCGTCACCACACTGCACGTGGTGCCGTCGATGCTCGACGCCTTGCTCACCGAATCCGGTGCGGCACTACCGCGTACGTTGCGTCGCGTCCTCGCGATCGGTGAGGCACTGCCCGCCGCGACCGCGCAGCGTTTCCGCACGGCCAACACCGCCGCGCTGTTCAACCTGTACGGCCCGACCGAGGCCGCGGTCTCGATCACCAGCCACGCGGTCACCGACGCGGACAAGGTGTCGGTCTCGATCGGTGCGCCGGAGTGGAACAGCCGTGTCTACGTGCTGGATTCGCGCCTGCGCCCGGTTCCGGTCGGTGTGTCCGGTGAGCTGTACCTGGCCGGCGCCCAGCTGGCCCGCGGCTACTACGGCCGCGCCGATCTCACCGCCGACCGCTTCGTCGCCGACCCGTTCTCGGTGACCGGCGAGCGTATGTACCGCACCGGTGACCTCGTCGCCTGGAACGCCGACGGCGAACTCGACTACCGGGGCCGCACCGACTTCCAGGTGAAGATCCGCGGTTTCCGCATCGAACTCGGCGAGATCGAAGCCGCGCTGCTGCGTCAGCCCGGCATCACCTCCGCCGCTGTTCTCGCCCACACCGACCCCGTCGTCGGCGACCGCCTGGTCGCCTATGTCGTCGCCGGTACCGCTTCCGCTGACGCCGAGACCGCGACCGGGGCAGGCACGCCGTCCCTGTCGTCCGCCGAGGTCGACAAGCTCGCCCTGCGCACAGCACTGGCCGCCGAACTGCCGTCGTACATGGTTCCGACCGTGTTCCTGCAGCTCGACGCGCTGCCGCTCAACGCCAACGGCAAGCTCGACCGCAAGGCTCTCCCGGAGCCCGAGGTCGAGAAGGCCGTGTTCCGCGCGCCGGTGAGCCCGAGCGAACAGCTCGTCGCGGCCACCTTCGCCGAGGTCCTTCGCCTCGACGCCGACAAGCGTTTCGGCCTCGACGACGACTTCTTCGCCTGGGGCGGTAACTCGCTGCTGGCCACGCAGGTCGCCGCCCGCCTGGGTGAGTCGCTCGATACCCGCATCCCCGTGCGCCTGCTGTTCGAGGCGTCCACGGTGGCCGCGCTGGCCCAGCGGGTCGAGCAGCACGCCGAGACCGGCGATCGCAAGGTGCTGACCGCGGGTCCGCGCCCCGAGCACATCCCGCTCTCGCTCGCGCAGCAGCGGATGTGGTTCCTCAACCGCTTCGACACCCAGTCGGCCGCGTACAACGTGCCCGTCGCGGTCCGCCTCACCGGCGACCTCGACGTGAACGCGCTGCGTGCGGCGGTCACCGACCTGGTGACCCGCCACGAGATCCTGCGCACGATCTACCCGCAGACCGAAGCCGGTGCGGCACAGGTGATCCTGTCGCCCGCACAGGCCGCGCCGGAACTGATCGAACGCACCGTGGCCGCCGACCAGGTGGAAACGGCTGTGGCGGAACTGATGTCGACGATGTTCGACGTCACCGTCGAGGTCCCCCTCAAGGTGGCGCTGTTCCGCGTCGAGAACACCGACGAGTTCGTCCTGGCTCTGGTCGTGCACCACATCTCCGGTGACGGATCCTCGGTCGCCCCGCTGACCCGCGACTTGATGACCGCCTACGCGGCCCGCTCCATGGGCTCCGAGCCCGGCTGGGCGCCGCTGGCAGTGCAGTACGCGGACTACAGCATCTGGCAGCGCGACCTCCTCGGCAGCGAGGACGACGCCGACTCGATGGCGTCCAAGCAGGTCGCGCACTGGAAGCAGGCCCTCGCCGACCTGCCCGATCAGCTCGACCTGCCCGCCGACCGCCCGCGCCCCGCGGTGCAGACCTTCGCCGGCAGCAAGGTCGACGTCCAGATCGACGCCGACACCCACCGCGCGCTGGTCGAACTGGCCCGCGCCGAGGGCGCGACGCTGTTCATGGTCGTGCACACCGCCCTCGCGGTGCTGCTGGCCCGTCTGTCCGGCACCGACGACATCGCCATCGGCACCCCGATGGCCGGACGTGGCGAAGCCGCGCTCGACGACATGATCGGCATGTTCGTCAACACCCTGGTGTTCCGCACCAAGGTCGACGGCGGCGAGGCGTTCACCGAACTGCTCGCTCGCCAGCGTGAAGACGACATCGCGGCGTTCGCCAACGCCGACGTGCCGTTCGAGCGCCTGGTCGAGGTGCTCAACCCGGTGCGGTCCACCGCGCGTCACCCGCTGTTCCAGGTCGGCCTGTCGTTCCAGAACCTCAGCCGCGCCACCCTGGAACTGCCGGGCCTGACGGTCTCTGGCCTCGACATCGCCACCGAGCTGTCGCAGTTCGATCTGCACCTGATCGCCACCGACCGCTACGGCGATGCCGGTGAGCCCGAAGGCATCTCGGGTCTGTTCACCTACGCCACCGACCTGTTCGACCACGCCACGGTCGAAGGTTTCGTGGAGCGTTTCGTCCGGCTGCTCGGCGCGATCGTCGCCACCCCGCGTACCGCGGTCGGCGATATCGAGCTGCTGGCCCCGGCCGAACGCACGCAGATCCTCGACGCCCGCAACGCCACCACCTACTCGGTCGACACCGAGGCCACCCTGGTCTCGCTGCTCGACGCGACCGTGGCCGCCGATCCGAAGTCGACCGCGCTGGTCACCGACGACGGCGCACAGCTCACCTACGCCGAACTCGACGCGAAGGTGAACCGCCTCGCGCGGCACCTGATCTCGCTCGGTGTGGGCCCGGAGTCCCGTGTCGCGCTGGCGATGCGCCGCTCGGTGGACCTGGTTGTCGCGATGTACGCGGTGGCCAAGTCCGGTGGCGCGTACGTGCCGGTCGATCCCGATCAGGCGGCCGAGCGCACCGACTACATCCTCGAGACGGCGGCACCGGTCTGCGTGCTGACCGACGCCGAGTTCGCCACAGATGTCGCGCCGGTGGTTCGCATCGATGAGGTCGACCTCGAATCTCTCAGCGCAGCACCGATTTCCGACGCCGAGCGCACCGAGCCGTTGCGTCCGGAGAACACCGCGTACGTGATCTTCACCTCCGGCTCCACCGGCCGCCCGAAGGGTGTCGCCGTTCCTCACCAGTCCATCGCCAACCAGCTGCAGTGGAAGCTGATCGAGTTCGGCATGGACGCCGCCGACGCGGTGCTGCTCAAGACCGCCGCCACCTTCGACCTCTCGGTCTGGGAGTTCTGGTCGGCCGCGGTCTGCGGTGGCCGCCTGGTGATCGCCTCGGCCGACGGCCATCGCGACCCGGCCTACCTCAACGAGCTGATGGCCCGCGAATGGGTCACCACCCTGCACGTGGTGCCGTCGATGCTCGACGCGCTGCTCGCCTCGGGGATGCCTGATTCGCTGTGGCGGGTCCTCGCCATCGGTGAGGCGCTGCCGGGTTCGCTGGCCCAGCGCTTCCGCACCGAGTTCAGCCGCACCGAGCTGTTCAACCTGTACGGCCCGACCGAGGCCGCGGTCTCGATCACCTCGCACCGGGTGAACGCCGCCGACCAGGTGTCGGTCTCTATCGGTTCGCCCGAGTGGAACAGCCAGGTCTACGTGCTCGACGAGCGCCTGCGCCCGGTGCCCGACGGGGTCGCCGGTGAGCTGTACCTGGCAGGCGCCCAGTTGGCTCGCGGCTACTACGGTCGCCCCGACCTGACCGCCGATCGTTTCGTGGCCAACCCGTTCACGCCGGGTACGCGCATGTACCGCACCGGTGACCTGGTGGCCTGGCACAACCGCGAACTCGACTACCGCGGCCGCACCGACTTCCAGGTGAAGATCCGCGGCTTCCGGATCGAGCTCGGCGAGATCGAGGCCGCGCTGCTCGCGCTGCCCGAGATCGCCCAGACCGCGGTGATCGCCAAGTCCGATCCACGCACCGGTGACCGTCTGGTCGCCTACCTCGTCGGCTCGGATATCGAGGTGGCGCAGGTCAAGTCGACGCTGGCCGCCGGGCTGCCGTCGTACATGGTGCCCGCCGCGTTCGTCGTCATGGATGCGCTGCCGCTGAATGTCAACGGCAAGCTCGACCGCAAGGCGCTGCCGGAGCCGGAGTTCGAGGCGCAGACCTTCCGCGCGCCGTCGACCCCGATCGAGGAGATCGTGGCCGGCGTGTTCGCCGATGTTCTCGGCGCCGAGCGCGTCGGCGCCGACGACGACTTCTTCGCCCTCGGCGGCAACTCGCTGCTGGCCACCCAGGTCGCGGCCCGCCTCGGCGCCGCCCTGGACAGCCGGGTGCCCGTGCGCCTGCTGTTCGAGGCGTCGACGGTAGCCGGACTCGCGGTGAAGGTCGAGCAGGGTGCGGGTGCCGGTGGGCGTCGCGCGCTGGTCGCCGGTCCGCGCCCGGATCAGGTGCCGCTGTCGCTCGCGCAGCAGCGCATGTGGTTCCTGAACCAGTTCGACACTGCTTCCTCGGTGAACAACATCCCCGTCGCCGTACGCCTGTCGGGCGCGCTGGATGTCGAGGCATTGCAGCTGGCAGTCGCCGATGTGCTCGCGCGGCACGAGACCCTGCGCACGGTGTACCCGTCGACCGACGGCACACCGCACCAGGTGATCCTGCCGGTCGAGGGCAATGTGCCGGACCTGACGCCGGAAACCGTTGCCCCCGAACAGGTTCGCGACAAGATCGCCGAGCTGATCACCACCGGTTTCGACGTGATCGACGAAGTTCCGTTGCGTGCGAAGCTCATGCAGGTCGCCGACGAGGAATTCGTCCTCGTCTTCGTGGCCCACCACATCAGCGCCGACGGTTGGTCCATGGGCCCGCTGACCCGCGACGTGATGATCGCCTACGCCGCGCGCGCCACCGGTGAGGCCCCGGGCTGGGCGCCGATGCCGGTGCAGTACGCCGACTTCAGCATCTGGCAGCGCGAGGTGCTCGGCTCCGAGACCGACGAGACCAGTCTCATCGCCCAGCAGGCCGACTACTGGAAGCGCGCACTCGCCGGTGTGCCCGACGAGCTGAACCTGCCCCTGGATCGACCGCGTCCGAGCACGCAGTCCTTCGCCGGTGGCCGGGTGCTGTTCCCGATCGGCGCTGACATCCACGCCGGACTGTCCGCCATCGCTCGCGAGCAGAACGCGACGCTGTTCATGGTCGTGCACACCGCGCTGGCGGTATTCCTGGCACGCATGTCGGGCACCGAGGACATCGTCATCGGCACCCCGATCGCGGGCCGTGGTGAGGCCGAACTCGACGACGTGATCGGCATGTTCGTCAACACCCTCGCCCTGCGCACGCAGGTGGGTGGACAGCTGAGCTTCGCGGAGCTGCTGACCCAGGCCAAGGAAGCCGACCTGGCCGCCTTCGCCCACGCCGACATCCCGTTCGAACGCCTGGTGGAACTGCTCAACCCCGAGCGCTCCACCGCGCGGCACCCGCTGTTCCAGGTGGCGCTGTCGTTCGAGAACCTGCCCGACGCCGGCTTCGAGCTGCCCGGCCTGTCGGTCTCGGCCGTCGACTTCGACGTCGACACCGCCAAGTTCGACCTGCTGCTCACCGTGCGGGAAGCCGCAGCTGGTGATGACGCGGGCGCCTACGCCGAGTTCTCCTACGCCAGTGCGCTGTTCGACCAGTCGACGGTGGAGAAGTTCGCGCAGCGCTTCCAGCGACTGCTCGCCGAGGTCGTCGCCGACACCACCACCCCGGTCGGTGACCTCGAACTCCTCGACAGCGCCGAGCGCACCGAACTGCTCACCCGCACCGGCGGTCCCGCCGCTGCGGTGAGCACCCTGCCGGAGCTGCTGGCCCAGGCCGTGGCGACCAACCCGACCGGTCAGGCCATCGTCGCGCCGGGTGAGTCGGCCTCGCTGACCTACGCCGAGCTCGACGCGGCGTCCTCGCGCCTGGCTCGCGTGCTGATCGAGCGTGGTGCGGCACCGGAAACGGTCGTCGCCATCGCCATGCAGCGTTCGCTCGACACGACCCTGGCGATCTGGGCTGTCAGCAAGACCGGCGCGGCGTTCCTCCCGGTCGACCCGAAGTACCCGGCCGAGCGCATCGCGCACATGATGTCGGACTCCGGTGCGGCACTGGGTATCACGGTGTCCGCCGAGGTCGACCACCTGCCGGCGCCCGCGCTGGGCGACTGGCTGACCCTCGACGACGCGGCCACCGAGTCCGAGATCGCCGCGCAGTCCGAGGCCCCGATCACCGAGGCCGATCGCCGTGGCGCAGTCCGCCCCGGCAACACGGCCTACATGATCTACACCTCGGGTTCGACGGGTCTGCCCAAGGGCGTCGTCGTCACCCATGCCGGTGTGCCCAACTTCGCCGCCGCCCAGGTCGCGCAGTTCGGTCTCGACAAGAACGCGCGGACCCTGGCGTTCGCGTCACCCTCGTTCGACGCCTCGATCCTCGAGTTCCTCCTGGCCGTCGGCTCGGCGGGCACCCTCGTGATCACACCGGTCGGTGTGGTCGGTGGCGAGGAACTGGCCGACATCATCGCCGGCCAGCAGCTGACGCATGTGTTCCTCACCCCGCTGGTCGCGGCGTCGATGGAACCCGCGGCCCTGGCCGGGCTCGAAGCGCTGATCGTCGGCGGCGACAAGGCCCCCGTCGACCTGGTCGCGAACTGGCACAGCGCGGGTACCGACCCGGCGCTGCACCGGTTCTACAACGCCTACGGTCCGACCGAGGCGACCATCGCCACCAACCTGTCCGATCCGCTGCTGCCGGGCGACACCATGAACATCGGTGGCCCGATCGCGGGCGCGACCGTGTACGTGCTCGACAGCCGCCTGCGCCCGGTCCCCGAGGGCGTGGCCGGTGAGCTGTACCTCGGCGGCGTCCCGCTGGCCCGCGGCTACCACGCGCGCCACGGCCTCACCGCCGAGCGTTTCGTGGCCAGCCCGTACGCGGCAGGCGAGCGCCTGTACCGCACCGGTGACGTCGTCGCCTGGCGCACGGTGCACGGCAAGCCGGTCGTGGAATACGTGGGCCGCAACGACTTCCAGGTGAAGATCCGCGGCTTCCGCATCGAACTGGGTGAGATCGACGCGGTCCTCACCGCGCACGACGACGTCGAGTTCGCCGCCACCATCGGCCGCAAGACCGACGCGGGCGCCACCATCCTGGTGTCCTACGTCCGCGGCAACGTGGATCCGGCCGCGCTGGTCGAGTACGCGGCGCAGCACCTGCCCGCGCACATGGTGCCGGCCGCCGTGATGGTCCTCGACGAGATCCCGTTGACCCCCGCGGGCAAGCTGGACCGGCGCGCACTGCCGGAGCCGGTCCTCGCCCCGCGCGAGTTCCGCACGCCGACCAGCGAAATCGAGGCGATCATCGCTACCGTCTTCGCCGAGGTGCTCGGTGTGGACGCCGTGGGCCTGGACGATTCGTTCTTCGCCCTC
Source organism: Nocardia sp. NPDC057272 (assembly GCF_042668615.1). Taxonomy (NCBI): domain Bacteria; kingdom Bacillati; phylum Actinomycetota; class Actinomycetes; order Mycobacteriales; family Nocardiaceae; genus Nocardia; species Nocardia sp. NPDC057272. Next base: position 11,062 of record NZ_JBHUYK010000048.1, read on the forward strand.
GGCGGCGACTCGATCCTGTCCATCCAGCTGGTCTCGCGTGCCAAGGATCGCGGCGTGCTCTTCAAGCCGCGTGATGTGTTCGACAAGCGCAGCGTGGCAGGGCTTGCCGAGGTCGCCGTGCTCGCGGGCGACGCCGTACAGATCGTGCTCGAGGAACTGCCGGGCGGCGGTGTCGGCGATATCCCGATGCTGCCGATCATGCGCCAGATCCTGGCCAGCGGTTCCACCTACGACCGGTTCTCCCAGTCGATGGTGCTGCGTCTGCCCGAGAACATCACCGCCGATGTCCTGCACGCCACCATCGGCGCGGTCTTCGACCACCACGATGTGCTGCGTTCGCGGGTCGCGAAGGATGCCGCGAACGGGTGGATCTTCGAGGCTCTGGCGCCGGGCGAGGTCGACGTGACCACGCTCGTGCGCCGGGTCGAGGTCGCCGGTGACATCGCCGACGATCAGCTGTCCAAGCTGGCCAGCGTCGAATACGACGAGGCCATGGGCCGTCTCGACCCCGCGAACGCCGCCATGGTGCAGTTCGTATGGTTCGCCTTCGGTGAGTCCACCGAAGGTCCGCGCCGGCGCGACGCCCTGCTCATCGTCGGCCACCACTTCGTGATCGACGGCGTCTCCTGGCGCATCCTGATCCCGGACCTCGGCATGGCCTGGGGACAGATCGCGGCGGGCCAGCAGGTGACGCTGCCGGTCAACGGCACCTCGATGCGTCGCTGGGCGCACAGCCTGGTCGAGCAGTCGACCGATCGTCGCGCGGAACTGCCGTTCTGGCGCGAGGTTTCGGCCACCGCCGATCCGCAGCTGGGCGCGCGGGCGTTCGACCCGCAGGTCGACACCTTCGCCACCGTCGACCGGGTACAGGTCACCCTGTCGCCCGAGGTCACCGACGCGGTCCTCACCGCGATCCCCGGCCTCTACCACGGTGGCGTCAACGACGGCCTGCTCACCGCGCTGGCGCTGGCCGTATCCCGTTGGCGTGGAGACGAATCCGGCACCGCGGCCCTGATCAAGCTGGAAGGCCACGGCCGCCAGGAAGAGATCGTCGCCGGTGCGGATCTGTCGCGCACCGTCGGCTGGTTCACCACCGCCTTCCCGGTCCGCTTGGACCTGGGCGGTGCCGACCTCGACGACGCGTTCGCCGGTGGCGCCGTGCTCGGTGACGTCATCAAGTCGGTCAAGGAGCAGATGCTCGCGGTGCCGGACAAGGGCATCGGCTTCGGCATGCTGAAGTACCTCGACGGTGCCGACCTGCCGAGCGTGGGCCAGATCAGCTTCAACTACCTCGGTCGCGCGACCGCCGGTGAGATCCCCGCCGAGCTCGCCGAACTCGGCTGGGTGCCGGTGGCGGATCTGGGCCAGCTCGACGCCGAGATGGACCTCGACATGCCCGCCAACGCGACCCTGGACATCAACGCCATCGTCAACGACGGCGACGAGGGCCCGCAGCTCGGCGCGAACATCGCGTTCCCGAAGGGCCTGCTCACCGCCGACCAGGCGCAGCAGTTCGCCGACCTGTTCGTGGCCGCGCTCACCGCGCTCGCCACGCACGCCCAGCGTGTCGACGCCGGTGGCTTCACCCCGTCCGACATGTCCCTGGTCCGGGTCGGCCAGTCCGATCTCGAGCTGTGGGAGCGCGACTACCCGGCGCTGTCGGAGGTGTGGCCGCTCTCGCCGCTGCAGGCGGGCCTGATGTTCCACGCCATGCTCAGCTCGGCGACCGTCGACGTCTACACCGTGCAGGCCGTCCTCGACCTCACCGGCACCCTCGACGTCGAGCGGCTGCGTGGCGCGGCCCAGGCCGTGCTCGACCGGTACCCGAACCTGCGGACCGCGTTCGTCACCGATTCGGCCGGTCAGCCGGTGCAGGTGGTGCTGTCCGAGCTCGAGGTGCCGTGGCGCGAGGTCGACCTCACCGACCTGCCCGCAGACGAGCGGATGCCGCGCATGCGGCACCTGCTGCGAGCCGACCAGGCGAACCAGTTCGACATGGCCACCGCGCCGCTGATCCGCTTCGGTCTCTACAAGATCGACGAGGAGCATTCGCACCTGGCGATCACCGTTCACCACATCCTGGTCGACGGCTGGTCCATGCCGCTGCTCATGCGCGACCTGCTCGTGCTCTACGCGGTGCACGGTGACCTCACCGCGCTCCCGCGCGTGGCGTCCTACCGCAACTTCCTGTCCTGGCTCTCGGGCTGGGATCGCGAAGTGTCGTTGCAGGTGTGGGCCGACGCGCTGGCCGGGGTCGAAGGCCCCACCCAGCTCGCGCCCGCGCCGCGCACCGAGGAACGCTACGAGCTCGGCAAGGTCATCGTCGAGATCGACAACGACCGCACCAGGGCGCTCGGCAAGTTCGCCGGCGAGCTCGGTGTCACCGTGAACACGATGCTGCAGACCGCGTGGGGCATCGTCGTCGGTCGTCTCACCGGGCGCGACGACGTGGTGTTCGGCGCGACCGTCTCGGGTCGCCCGGCGGAACTGCCCGGCGTCGAGTCGATGGTCGGCCTGTTCATCAACACCCTGCCCGTGCGCATCCAGATCGACGATCGGATGACCGCGGAGAAGCTCGCCCAGCGGGTGCAGTCCGAGCAGGCCGAGCTGCTCAGCCACCACTTCGTCGGTCTGTCCGACATCCAGCGGGTGGCGGGCATGGGCTCGCAGTTCGACACGCTGGTGGTGTTCGAGTCCTACCCGATGGACAAGGACGCCGTCACCGCGGCGAGCTCGATCGACGGCATGCAGGTCACCGGTGTCGGCCTCGACGACGCGACCCACTACCCGCTCACGCTGGTGGTGATGGCCGAGTCGACCATCGAGATCACGATGAAGTACCTGACCAGCACCTTCACCGCCGACGAGGTCCGCACGCTGTCGCAGCGCCTGCTGCGGGTGCTCGACGAGCTGCTCGACAACCCGTCCGGTCTGGTCGGCGACATCGACATCCTCGATGCGAGCGAACGCGCTCAGCTGCTCGCCGATTCCGGTGTGACAGCCGCTGTTTCGGCTCCGGCTGTTTCCGGTGTCGGTGCGCAGACGGTGGCCAAGGTGCTCGCCGAGGTCGTCGAAGCCGATCCGCAGGCTCCGGCGTTGCTGCGCGGTGACAGCGAAATCGCCTACAGCGCACTGGATCGCAAGTCCTCCCAGCTGGCCCGGGTGCTCATCGCGCGCGGTGCGGGTCCCGGCGACGTGGTCGCGATCTCGCTGCCGCGCAGCGTGGATTCAGTCCTCGCCGCCTGGGCGGTCCAGAAGGCGGGTGCCGCGGTGCTGTTCGCCGGCGAACTCTCCGGCGTCGAAATCGCCGCCGCCGGAGCTCTTTTCGGGATCAGCGCTGCGCCGGTCGCCGGGGTGGCGGGTCAGTGGCTGATCCTGGCCGACGTCGAAGACGAGATCGCCGCCGCCGCGGCCCATCCCGTCTCCTACGCCGACCGGGTCCGTCCCCTGGCCGAGGACCACCCGGCCTTCGTCCAGGTCTCCGGTGACACCACCTCGACACTCACCCAGAGCGCCGCGGTCGCCCTCGCCGAAACCCTCCGCGACGAACACGGCATCGACTACGAATGCACCACCTACACCACCCACGCCTCCGGCCCGGCCGCCATCCAGGAATTCCTGGTGTCGTCGACCGCGGGCGCCCTGTCGGTCCTGCCCGACGCCTCGGTCGAAGACGACCTGGCAGAAGGCGAGGTCACGCACTGGTTCGTCGTGGCAGGCGATCCGACCGACGCGGCCGAGGGCGAAGTGACGGTGATCGTCGCCGAATAGTCCGCGGCTACTCGCCTGCCGAAGCGCTCGGTAGGCGAGTAGTCCTGGCGGGGCGGCCCTTTCGGCCCTATCTTGGGTAGCAGGAACAAGGGGAGGGCCGATGACCGATCAGCACGACGACCAGACCGATCCACGAGCGCAGTGGCGACAGCTTCCGCCCGCTCCCGCGGAGTGGATCGCAGAAACCCCCGTCAACACCCAAGCTGCCGATCTCGGGCTCCCCGCGATCGACCTCACCGAGGAATTCGTCCGCAAGTACGGCCTGTGATGTAGTTCCGCCCGATGTGACGTGGGGTCCTTCTTTCCGAAATGTGCTCGAAGCAGAACCGGGATAAGGTCCGGGTTCGCTTCGGGAAAAAGGAAGGGAGCGGTTGCCATAACGCTTCGGATTTGGCTGAGCAGTGCGGGTGCGGCCAGCGTTCAGGTCATGCGGTTGCTACGGGAGAACCCTGATGGGGTCGAGGTCACTGTTTTCGCCAGCAATGTGGATCCGAGTGCGGCAGCTCTCTCGGCGTGTGATGTGTCGGCGATCGAACCTCGGTATGTCAGCAACGAGGAGTATGCGCAGTTCGCGCTCGATTTCTGTCGGACGCATCGCATCGATGTGCTCATCCCGCCGCGCCGTCTCGACGCGCTCGCGGGCCAGGTGGCCGACTTCGCCGCGGTCGGTACCAGTCTGATGTGTTCGCCGCTGTCCGCGGTGACGGCGCTGACCAGCAAGGTTCTCACCTACGAGATAGCCGGTGCCGCGGGAATTCCCGTGCCGCCGTGGCGCGAGGCGGCCGACGTCGATGAGTTCTACGCGGCCGTCGACGAGCTCTCGCTCACCGGGGAGACGCTGTGCATCAAGCCCAGCGGTGAGTACTCGGCGTTCGGCTTCCGCATCCTCGACGACCGCCCGCTGACCATGGCGAACCTGCGGGTCGCGCCCCGGCCGGTGGCCTCGGTCGAGGCGGTCGCGGGGGCGATGCGCCGGGCGGCGGAAGAGGGCGAAGCGGTGCCGCCGCTGCTTGTGATGCCGTTCCTCGAAGGACCGGAGATCAGCATCGACTGCCTCTCCGCTCCGGGGGGCGAACTGCTGATGGGTATTCCGCGGGCCAAGCACGGTCGATTCCGGATCTTGCTCGACGATCCCGCGCTGGTCGACATCGCACGTCGGCTCGTGCGGCATTTCGAACTGGCCTATCTGACGAATGTTCAATTGCGTTATCGCGGTGGCGAACCGGTATTGCTCGAGGCGAATCCCCGGCCCTCGGCCGGCTTGTTCCACACGTCGTTCGCCGACGTGAACCTCCCATGGGCCGCGGTTCGGCTCCTGCTGCAAGGGGATTCGGGATTGCGCCGACCGCCGCGGCTCGGTGCCTGTCTCGCCGTGGCGGAAGCGGTCATGGAGGTCGCGCCGCAATCGGACGGTCAGTTCACCGGTGCCGTGCGCAGAAGCGCGGACCTGGTACCCGGCTGATCGGCTGCCGGATTCGATCACTCGCCGGTGGTGAACAGGCCCCGGTTCATCGCGACGATGACGGCGTGAGTGCGGTCGCTGACATCGAGTTTGGCGAAGATGCGGAGTAGATGGGTTTTGACGGTGGCTTCGGCGATGACGAGGCGCCGGCCGATCTCGGGGTTGGACAGGCCGTCGGCGACCGCGCGCAGGACATCGATTTCTCGCGGGGTCAGGGTGACCGGCTCCGGACGGCGGATGCGGGCGACCAGGCGTTCGGCGACGCGGGGCGCCAGGACGGTCCGGCCGCGGGCGGCGGCGTGGATCGCGTCGACGAGTTGATCGCGTGTGGTGTCCTTGAGGAGGTAGCCGATGGCGCCCGCTTCGATGGCGCGTTCGATGTCGGCATCGGTGTCGTAGGTGGTGAGGATCAGGACTCGGGTTCCGGTGCGGCGCACGATGTCCCGGGTCGCGGCGACGCCGTCCAGAACCGGCATTCGTAGATCGAGCAGCGCTACATCCGGGGACAGGCGTTCGGCGAGATCGATGGCTGCCGCGCCGTCGGACGCTTCGCCGACGATCCGGATGGACGGTTCGGCCTGCAACAGCGCGACGAGGCCCGCCCGCATCACGAGGTGATCGTCGGCGAGGATCAGGCGCAGGGGCTCGGTCACGTCGGTCCGGTCGCGGGGAGAAGGGCGAAGATCCTGGTGCCCTCGCCGGGCGAGCTGGTGACGGCGAATTCGCCACCGAGTTCGGCCAGCCGGTTGCGCATCCCGTTCAGGCCGAATCCACGAGCCTCGTGCGGGGCGAAACCGATTCCGTCATCGGTGATCTCGAGCTCCGGTCCGGCGTCGGTGTCGGAGAGAACCACGCCCACAGTGCTCGCCTTCGCGTGTTTGCTCACGTTGGCCAGTGACTCCTGCGTGCAGCGCAGCAGGCCGATTCTGGTGGGTTGGTCGCACACGATGTCCGCCAGTTCGGCGTGCACGGTCAGCCCGGTGTCCTCGACGAATCGATCGAGGACCCGGCGCAGCGTCTGGGCGATTCCGGTGCTGTCCGCGGGACTTCCGCCGACCAGAACCCGTGCCTCGGTGAGGTTCTCGCGGGCGGTGCGCTCGATCGACAACAGCTGTCTGGCGGTGGCCGCCGGATCGGTGCCGATGCCGTCGCGGGCCGCCTCGGCCAGCACGACGATGGACGCGAAGCCCTGGGCGAGCGTGTCGTGGATTTCGCGGGCGATCCGTTCGCGTTCCTCGGCCGCGCCCTGCCGCTGGTGGGCGGCGGCCAGATCCGATTGGGTGCGTTCCAGCTCGGCGCCGAGGACGCGGGTGCGTTCCGCGCCCTGCCTGATCACCTGGTCCATCCACAGCCCGAGCAGGACGCCGCCCGCGTAGCCGAGCAGGGTGAAGGTGGCATTGCCGGGGGAGAAGATCGGCCCGGTGAGGTTCCCGATGAGGGTGGCCACCGCCGCCGCGCTGAGGTAGCCGACGGCGCGGCGCGGTGTCGGAGTGTAGATCCAGAACAGCGGAATGGAGACGATGAAGAATGCCGCACCGCCCTCGAGCAAGATCGCTGTCACGCCGAGGACGGTGACCAGCAGGCCCAGAAAGCTGGTGGTACCGACGACGCGGTTGCGCGGAAAGGTCGTCAGCGCCACGTAACTCGCGGCCAGCGCCGTGACCAGGATCCACGTCGAGTACTTCGTCATATCGGCGCGATCGTGGACCGCGATCACCGGCGGGCCGAGGCCGAACAGCACCCAGCATCCGGCATACCACCGGCGCAGAATCCGCATCCGGGTCGGCCTGTCCTCCATTCCGCTCAGCCTACGTTCACCGGCTCGGCGGTGCGGGCGGGGCGGACGGGCCACCAGGTGCGATCACCCAGCAGCAGCAACATCGCGGGCAGGATCACGATCCGGATCACGAACGCGTCGAGCAGGACCGCCGCCGCGAGGGCGAAGCCCATCTGTTTCATCTCCATGATGTGCAGCGGAACGAAGCTCGCGAACACTGTGACCATGACGAACGCGGCACTGGTCACCGCGCTCGCCGAACCGCCGACACCGTCCAGCACGGCCTGGCGGGTCGGCAGGCCGGCGCGTGCGAGCTCGCTGATGCGGCTGAGCACGAAAATCTGGTAGTCCATCGACAGTCCGAACAGGATCACGAACAGCAGCAGGGGGACTCGGGAGCCGATCGAGCCGGTCGAATGGAAGTCGAGCAGGCCCTCGGCCCAGGTGTTCTGGAAGACCGCGGTCAACAGGCCGAGCGATGCGCCCGCCGAGAGCAGGTTCAGCACGACACCGACCGATCCCAGGACCACGGAGCGGAACGTCACGACGGTCAGGACGAACGTCACCAGCAGCAACGTCGCGATGATCAGGGGCAGCTTCTGTTCCTGGTGGCGCGGGTAGTCGGCATAGCGAGCGACATCACCGGTCACCGCGTAGTCCACGCCGGAGAGGGTGCCGACGGTCGCCGGCAGGTAGTCCGTGCGCAGGCGATCGAGGGACTGTTGGGCCGCATCGTCGCTGACGTGGTGCTGGACCGGCAGTTCCAGCAGGCTGACCCGGCCGTCGGGGGAGGTGCGCAGTTCGGTTTCGCCCGCGAGGGCGGGATCGGACTCGGCGCGTCGGGCCAGTGCGCGCAGCGCGTCGGTGACCTCGTCGGCTCGCTGCGGCCCGGCCGCCACCACGACCTGGTGCATCGACTTCAGCTGAGGGAACGCGGTGGTGAGCCGATCGAACGTTTGCATGGCGGGGATGGAGCGTGGATGGGTCTCGCGGCCCATGTCGGTGAGGTCGAGGCCGAGTAGTGGCACGGTGAGCGTGAGCATGGCCGGCACCGCGACGGTCAGTGCGGCTACCGGGCGTGCGGCGGTCAGTCGCAGCAGGGAACCGGTGAGTCGGCCGGTGCTCTCTCGCTTCGGTGCCGGGGGCTTGCGGGCCGCACGCCGCTCGGCTCGATCGGTCAGCACTGTCAGTAGGGCGGGCAGTGCGGTGAGCGAGCTGGCCACCGCGACCAGGGTGACCAGAATCGCGGCGGTCGCGATCGAGGAGAAGACCACGTCGTCGGCCAGATACATCGTCGCGCTCGAGACCGCGACGGCGATACCGGAAACCACCACGGCGCGCCCGGAGGTCGCCGCGGCCAGTTCCACCAGCGCCCGTGAACTGAGCGAGCTGCCCGCGCGGGCCCGCTCCTCACGCGCCCGTTTCAGATAGAACAGGGTGTAGTCGACGCCGACCGCCATCCCGATCAGCAGGATGATGTTGGTGCCGACACCGTTGTCGGGAAACAGGTGCGAGGCGGGCAGTGACAGGCCGATCGCCGCGACGATCGACGATATCGCCAGCAGCAACGGCACCAGAGCCATTGCCGCCGAACGGAACACGACGAGCAGGGTGAGCAGGGTGATCGGCAGCGCGATCATCTCGGTTCTCGCCAGATCGCGCCCGCGCAAGGCTTCGACACCGCTGCTGATGGAGGGACCGCCGGTCTGCTCGACCCGCAGGTCCGGGTATGCCCGCTGTACCTGATCGGTTTGCTCGCGAAGGGCGGCCACGTGCTTCTTGGCATCGAGTTCCGCACCCGCCATGGTCACGTCGACGCGCAGCACCGTCTCGTCCGGTGAATACACCGGAGCAGCAACGGATCTGACCTCGGGCAGTGTCAGCATTCGGTCGGTGATGTCGCGAGCGGCGTTGTGCGCGGCCGTTCCTCCGCCGGTGATCAGCACCCGTTCCATCGGCACCTGCTGCAACCCACCCGAGGTCGCGATCGCCTCACCGCGGCCCGCCTCGCCGATCCAGAAGTCCTCGGTGGCCGCGGGTTTACCGCCGATTCCGGCGCCGATTCCGACGCACAACGCGACGAAGACGAACCAGCCGACAATGGCTCGCCACGGATGGCGCGCGCTGGCAACGGCGATCAATACCAAGCGATTTCGCATGTCGTCAATGCTGCTCGGGTGGCCCGTGCCGCAGACAGCATCGACCGGTCGAACTTCGTGTCCACCGATCGGTGGACAACCTCTGGCCACATTCCGGAACGGTGAAATGCGCCGGCGCGGAGGTCACCGGGCGGTAACACTCGATTGTCCCGGCGCCACGCCGGGAAAGCCGCCGGCTGCCGCGGCATGCGGGCCTGTCTCGGGTGACCGTCGAATCCCGGCAGTGACAGTTCCGCGACGCCACCGCGTCCGGGCGTAATGCTTTCTTGCCTGGAGTTTGCCCTCGCCACCGCGAAGACTGAGGAGGCGCGCAGCTAGGAACCAACCAACCGAGTTCACTCGAGGGAAAGGATTCCCCATGTCCGCGAAGATCAGCAAGGCGGCCGCCGCGGCTGCCATCGTTCTGTCTCTCGGCGCTGTCGCCGCTCCCGCGGCCTCCGCTGCCGTGCCCGCGCCGCAGGCCGCGACTCCCACAGCATCGGAAGTCGGATCGGTGGCGTTGTGCTTCCCACTGGGTAGCGTGGAGATCTGTATCTGACACCGCGCCGTTGTCAGCGGGGGAGCAGACCGGCCAACCCCTCGAGCAGTAGCTCGAGGCCGAAAGTGAAATCAGCCTCGCCGGAGTGAGTTCCGGTGATGACGCGTGCGGCCAGCGCGTGCATGTAGGGATGGGTTGCCGCGGGGATTAGCGGAAGGAATTGTTCTGCGGCCGAAGCGTATTCGGAGGTGGCGAGAGGGAAGTTGACGGCCTGGACGGTGAAGCCGTAGATGTGGCTGTCCAGGGCATTCCAGGCTCGGTCGGCCTGTTCGTAGGTGAAGCCCGCGGTGATCAGGCAGCCGAGGGTGGCATCGATGTAGCGCAGCATGGCGTGGCCGACGTTGATGCGGGAGCCGAGCAGGCCGGTGGCCCAGCGGTGGCTCAGCAGGACCTCGTGGGCAGAGGTGGCGCGGCGGCGCAGTTCCGCCCGCCAGTCGCCGCTCGCTCGCGGGACGTAGATCTCCGCGACCACCAGGTCGATGATGCCGTCGTAGAGGTCTTCCTTGTTGGCGACGTGGTTGTACAGCGACATCGCCTCCACTCCGACGGTCTTGGCGAGGTTGCGCATCGACAGGGCGGCGAGGCCCTGCTGGTCGGCGAGGTCGATGGCGGCGCGCAGGACGCGTTCCCTGGTGAGTGGAGTGCGCGTCGGCATGGGTGTCCTCTCCTTGACGTACTTACGGCGTAAGCGTAGCGTCTCGCCTGATCCACTTACGCTGTAAGTATGAGTTGAGGGACAATTCTCATGACCGATGTCGATACCGCTTCGATGACCGCCTGGATCGCGCCCCGATACGGCGGCGGCGAGGTGTTGCGGACCGAGATCGTGCCGAGGCCGACGCCGGGGGACCGTGATGTGGTGGTCCGGGTGCGGGCGGCCTCGCTGTGCAGCGGTGACCTGCACCTGCTCAACGGAACGCCGTACCTGCTGCGGCTCGGGTTCGGGTTGCGCAGGCCCAAGCATCGGATGATCGGGCAGAACTCGGCGGGCGAGGTCGTCGCGGTGGGTGACTCGGTCGCTGAATTCCGGGTCGGCGATCAGGTTTTCGGTGCGGTCCCCAGCGGCGGGTTCGCCGAGTACGTGTGCGCGGACGTGGGTTCGTTCGCCGCGATCCCCGCTGGGTTGAGCGTGGAAGACGCCGCGGCGATCCCGGATTCGGGAATGACGGCCTTGCAGGGGCTGCGCGACATCGGCAGGGTCGGGCCGGGGCAGCGGGTGCTCGTCAACGGTGCGTCCGGTGGGGTGGGCAGTTTCGCGGTGCAGATCGCGAAGGTGCTCGGCGCGCACGTGACGGCGGTGTGCAGCACCCGGCACATCGACATGGTGCGCGATATCGGCGCCGACATCGTCATCGATTACGCCACTGACGATTTCACCCTGACAGACGTGCCTTACGACGTGATCTTCGACCTCGCCGGCAATCGTGAACTACGCGAAATCCGTCGCGCGCTGGCCGTGGACGGTGTGTTCATCTCCTCCGCCGCCGCGCCGGGCAACGATTGGTTCGGCCCGATCCGATGGCTGGGTCAGGTGGTACTCACCGACCTGTTCGCGCGACAGACCCTGAAGGCACTGCTCATGCGACCCGCCGCCGCCGACCTGGAATACCTGGCCGAATTGGCTGTCTCCGGAGAGTTGCGGCCGGTGATCGAGCGGCGGTTCCCCCTGTCCGACACGGCCCTTGCCGTCGCCGCGTTCGAGAAAGGGCACGCGTCGGGGAAAACCGTTCTCATTGCCTGACCCAGCTCAGTCGGTGAGTTCTCCCGCGGTGCGCCAGGATTGGCGTTCTTCGGCGAAGGCCTCGGCTTGGAGGGCGCGGAAGTCGGTGATGGAGTCGTCGTTCTCCGCCAGGAACTTCCGGTAGTCGGCCAGGCGGAAGTCGCCGTTCTCGGTGGTGATGTCGACCTTGCCCGCCGCGAAATCCGCGCGAAGGTCCAGTAGTTCGTCCGCCTCGACCGGGTGCCAGCGGATGCGATCGAAATAGCGCAGAAGCCAGGGGGTTTCGGGGTCGGTGGCGAAGCGGTCGACGCCGGGGCCCGCCGTGCCGGCCGGGCGGGCCCGGTGGTTCCAGACCTGAGTGGTGCGCCCGACGAATTGGTAGCCGCCCGGGCCTTCCATGCCGTAGATGCAGAGGTAGGCGCCGCCGATGCCGACCGCGTTCTCCGGGGTCCAGGTGCGGGCCGGGTTGTATTTGGTGGTGACGAGGCGGTGGCGGGGGTCGGTCGGGGTGGCCACGGGGGCGCCGAGGTAGACATCGCCCAAGCCGAGGACCAGGTATTCGGCGTCGAAGACCGTCTTGTAGACATCCTCGACGGACGGGAGGCCGTTCATCCGGCGGATGAACTCGATGTTCCACGGGCACCAGGGGGCGTCGGCGCGCACGCCGTGCATGTAGCGCGTGATCGCTTCCCTGGTGGAGGGGTCGTCCCAGGACAGCGGGAGGTGGACCGTGCGGCTCGGGACGACCAGCTGATCGGAATTCGGCAGCTGCGCCTCGGCTTCGGCGAGGAGGTCGAGCAGACGGGGGATCGGCAGGACAGCGGGATCGACCCTGATCTGGAGTGAGCGAATCCCCGGGGTGAGCTCGATGACGCCACGCAGCCCGATCGCGATGAGGTGCTGGTGCAGGGCGTGGACGCGGGCACGAAGGCCGAGATCCAGTGTGAGCGTGCCGTATTCGACCAGCACGCCGTCGTTGCCTTGGCGGCGGTAGGTCACGCCGGTCTCGTCGTCGACTTCGGTACGGCGCAGGATGCCGTCGTCGCCGTCGCGACCGGCCGAAAGGACGGTGCCGAAGCAAGCGCGTCGACGAGCGCCGAGTTCCGCTGCGGGGGCGGCGTGTTCGGAACGGATGGGGACGAAGCGGACCTTGTCGCCGGGTGTGAGCTGGCCCAGTTTCCAGCGGTCGGCGGCGACGACGGTGACCGGGCAGACGAATCCGCCCAGGCTGGGGCCGTCCGGGCCGAGCAGGATCGGGGTATCGCCGGTGAAGTCGAGGGCGCCGACGGTATACGCGTTGTCGTGAATGTTCGACGGGTGCAGGCCCGCTTCGCCGCCGTCGGTGCGGGCCCACTCGGGCTTCGGGCCGATGAGGCGCACGCCCGTGCGATCGGAGTTGAAGTGGACCTCGTAGTCGGTCCCGATGATGGTGTCGAAGTCGGCGCGGGTGAAGAACTCCGGTGCGCCGTGTGGGCCCTCGGTGACCGCGAGTTCCCAACGATGCGCGAAGGCGGGCTGGTCGGCCATCGGAACGGCGGGAGCGCGGCGGATCGACGGTGCGCCCAGCGTGAGCGAATCGTCGGCGCGCAACGCGGCACCGGTCCCGCCGCCGAACTTCCCGAGCGTGAATGTCGCCGCGCTGCCGAGGAATTCGTCGACATCGATCCCGCCCGAGATCAGGATGTAGGTGCGCATGCCGGGTCCGCGGATCGCGCCGACATCGAGCACGCCGCCCGCCGGGACCTCGACGGTCCGCCACTGCTCGACCGGGACGCCGTCCACCCGGACATCGGCGACCGCGCCGGTCACACACACCCACGTCGGCTCGGAGAAGCGCAACGCGGGTCCGCCCAGCGTGCACTCGAGCCCGGCCGCGCCTTCGGGGTTGCCGAGCACGCGATTGCCCAGGCGGAACGACAGATCGTCCATCGGCCCGGAAGGCGGAACCCCGATGTGCCAGTAGCCGATTCGTCCTGGCCAGTCCTGCACGGTGGTCTGCATTCCGGGACGGACGACATCGATGCGCCGCCGAGTGGGCGACGGCGCCGCCGGGGTGTCCGAAGTCGGCTCGGTCGCACTGTCCAGGACAGCCGACCTCGTGGTCGAGTCGGTGACACCACTCGGTGCGGGGAGGTTCGTTGTGGACAGGGCGGCAGCGGGATCGATGCGGGTGTCGGTGAGGCTCATCGGGTCACCACCATGCGGACCGGGGTGGGGTCGAAACCGTTGCAGGGGTTGTTGATCTGGGGGCAGTTGGAGACCAGGACCAGGGTGTCGATCTCGGCGCGGAGGGTGAGCTTCTTGCCGGGCGCGGACAGGCCGTCGACGATGCCGAGCGTGCCGTCGGGTTCGACGGGGACGTTCATGAACCAGTTGATGTTGGAGACCAGGTCGCGTTTGCCCAGGCCCCATTCGAGGGCGGCGGTGAGGAAGTTCTCCACGCAGGCGTGCTGGTGGCGGGTGTGGTGGCCGTAGCGCAGCGTGTTGGATTCCTGGGAGCAGGCGCCCGCGATGGTGTCGTGGTTGCCGACCTCGTCGGCGACCACCGTCATCAGCGGGGTGCCGCCTTCGGTCCGCAGCACGCTGCCGGTGGTGAGGAAGATGTTGCGCTGGGCGGCGATGGTGGCCTGGGCGCTGTAGCGGTCGGTGCGGTCGGCGGCGGAGTAGAGCAGGCAGTCGACGGCCTGATTGCCGTGCAGGTCGATGATGTCGAGGTGGTCGCCCGCGCGGACGATGGCCGACCACGGAGCCCGGGCGGGGACGGTCTCGTCGAGGACGACGGTGCGGGTGGCGGTCATGCCGGAACCTCCGTGTTCAGTGCGGCCGTCCAGGCGGCTTCGGTGTTCTCCACGGCCCGGCGGTATTCGGGGTCGTCGTTGTGGGTGTCCAGATCCGCGGGGGAGGACCAGGCGAGTAGGTCGAGGTCGCCGGTGGGGCGGTCGTCGAGGGGGTGCGGGGCGTTGGCTACCAGGAGGGTCAGGGGGAGATGGACGACGAGATCGAGGGTGGCGCCTGCCGGGCCGTTGCCGGTGGGCTCGATCGCGCCGCTCACCGCGACCCTGGCACCGCGGAACAGCGCGATCGAGGGGCCGATATCGCGGGGCTCCAGGCCCTGCTTGGCACCTGCCAGGTGGAGTTGGTGGCGGCCCTCGGCGGTGGGGCCGCAGAGGGTGTCGTGGTGGCCGTCGGAGTCGGTGAGGACGGTGGCCAGGACCCGGCCCTGGTCGGAGAGCAGTGGGTGGCCCGCGCTGAGGTAGGCCTGCCACGGCACTTTCACGGTGTCGGCGACATTCAGCCGCTCCCAGGGTGATTCGGTCCGCAGGAGGAACAGGTGGGCGCAGGTGGTGCCGGACGGATCGCTGAGGCGTACTCGGGTGCCGCGGCCGAGGACGATATTCGCGTAGCCGCCTGCGGGGATGCGTTGTGCGACAACGATGGTTGTGGGATCTAGGCCAGGGGGTGTCTCGGGGGTGGCTGTGGTCGCGGCTGCGGCCTGGGCGCGTGCGTGGGCGCGGGCGCCGGTGGTGGAGTGGGTGTTTGTCATCGTTGACCTCCTGGGAGGGATGTCCTGGGCTCGGTAGTCCCAGGGCGGTTTGGGGCTGTGTTTATTGGCGCGCTGGCGCGCGCGTGTCCGCGGCCCTGAGGGGCCGCCGGTCAGGCACCGGGGCTTGCTCCTTCGTCGCGTACGCCCCGGAG
>NZ_JBHUYK010000049.1:0-24407 GCF_042668615.1 Nocardia sp. NPDC057272
CTCCCGGCGAGATCGCCGGGAGGGCACGCTGATATCCCGCGCACGCGAGCGCCGAATCACCCCGCGCGGAACACCGTCTTGTATTCGAGGTAGGCGTCGAGTGCTCGCGGGCCGAGTTCGCGTCCGAGACCGCTGTTCTTCATACCGCCGAACGGTGCGTCCATCGGGAACGAGGCGTTGTTGACCCCGACAGTGCCGGAAACAATGCGCCGTGCCACGTCGGTGGCCTTGTCCTTGTCGGCGGAGAACACCCCGCCGCCGAGGCCGTACTCGGTGTCATTGGCGATGTCGACCGCCTCGTCGATGCTGTCGTAGGGCATCACGACCACCACCGGCCCGAAAATCTCCTCGCGGGCGATCCGCATATCGTTGGTGACATTGCCGAACAAGGTCGGCTCCACGTAGTAGCCGCGTTCGAAGCCTGCCGGACGTCCGCCGCCGACGATCACTTCGGCGCCCTCCTGCTTACCGATCTCGAGGTAGGACAGCACCCGCTCGAGCTGGGCTGCGTTGGCCAGCGGTCCGTAGAAGGTCTGCGGGTTCTCGGGATCACCGAGCGGGGTTTTCGTCATGGTGTCGGCGAGCATGGCGACGATCTCGTCGTATCGTGCCCGCGGGGCCAGGATCCGGCTCAGCGCTCGACACGTCTGGCCGGTGTTCGGGGTCAGGGCCGTGCGCACGAACGGGGCGAAAGCAGCCAGGTCGACATCGTCGAGCAGGATGCCCGCTGCCTTACCGCCGAGTTCGAGGGTGACGTGCTTGAGGTCGCGGCCGCACGACGCGCCGATGGCACGTCCTGCCCTGACGGAACCGGTGAAGGCCACCTTTCGCACATCGGGGTGGGATACGAGCAGCGCACCTGTCTCGCGTGCACCGGTCACGATATTGACCGTGCCGGGAGGAAGCCCGGCCTGCTGGACGACCTCGGCGAACAGGAACGCGTCGAGAGAGGTGTCCGGTGCCGGTTTCACCACGGCTGTACATCCAGCGGCCAGCGCGGGCCCGAGTTTCCACGCGGTCAGCGGCTGTGGTCCGTTCCACGGGGTGATCGCGCCGACCACCCCCAGCGGTTCGCGGGTGATGACGGCATCGCCGGTCATCGTCGCCCGTACTTCCTCGGGCTCGAGTTGCTCGGCCAGTGTGGCGAAATAGCGGTAGTTGAGCGGGACCTGGCTCTGCATCGCGCGCGAGACACTGATCGGCGTCCCGTTCTCCTTGGTGACGAGGGCCGAGATCTCCTCGCCGCGCGCCTCGAAGGCATCGGCCAGCGCGCGCAGCAGGCGCCCCCGTTCGGTCGGGTCGGTCTGCGCCCACCCTGATCCCGCGTCCCGTGCGGCGCGCACCGCGGCGTCCACATCGGCCGCGTCGCCGTCAACGATCGAGCCGAAGACCTCCTCGGTCGCTGGATTGATCACGTCGAGCCGCTCGCAAGAATTGGCGCGCTGAAGCCGACCGCCGATGAAGTGGTGGTTGTGGTCGTGAGCTCCGGACATGGCTTTCCTTCTGTCGTTCGATGGTTGATCAGCGCACGCCGAGCGTGAAGGGAATTCGGCCATCCGCCGCGCGCTCGGCACCGGATCAGCTGATCGTGGCGGGCGGAAATGTGTCAGAGGCGGGCCACCATGTCGGCGGGCAGCCCGTAGGACTTGAGCTCGACGTAGGCGTCGAATCCTTCGAGGCCGGCCTCTCTGCCGATGCCGCTGTTCTTGACACCGCCGATCGGCGCGGCGAATCCGACGAGATTGCCGTCGACCTCGACCGCGCCGGTGTGTATTCGCCGCGCTACGGCCAGCGCGCGATCGATATCGGCGGAGAAGACGGAGCCGTTCAGCCCGAATTCGGAATTGTTGGCGATATCGATCGCCTCGTTCTCGGTGTCGAAGGTGTGCACAGTGAGGACCGGTCCGAAGATCTCTTCCTGAGCGATCTTCGCGTTCGGGTCGACGTCGGTGAAGACTGTCGGCTCGACGAACCACCCGCGATCCAGAACTTCCGGGCGGCCACCGCCGACCAAAAGCGGTGCGCCCGCCTCCTTCCCAGCGGCGATGTAGCTCTCGACGCGAGCCCGATGAGCCGCGGTGGCCATCGGACCGATTTCTGTCGCCGGATCGAAGGGATCGCCCACCGGCATCGAAGCGACCATGTCGATCAGCCGTTCGTGCAGTTCGTCGCGCAGCGATCTGGCCACCACGATGCGGGTCTTGTTGCTGCACACCTGGCCGCTGTTGCGCAGTGAGAGCGCGCGAATCGCCGCGACGGCCTTGTCCAGGTCGGCGTCGGCGAGCAGGACAGCGGCGGACTTGCCGCCCAGTTCGAGCAGGCACCGGCGCAGATCCTGGCCGCACAGCGCGCCGATCCGGCGACCGACCTCCGTGGAGCCGGTGTAGGACACGACATCGACTCCTGGGTGGCGAACCAGGTACTCGCTGGCATCGCGCTGTGCTTGCACGATGTTGACCACGCCGGCGGGAAGGCCGACCTTGTCGAGTAGTTCGGCGAGCAGATATCCGTCCAGCGGTGTCTCCGGCGACGGTTTCACGACGACGGTGCAGCCGGCGAGCAGCGCGGGCGCCGCTTTGATCACCGTGACGAGTAGTGGCGCGTCCCAGGGGATGATCGCGGCGACGACGCCGACGGGACCACGCGTTACCTGCGCGTTGCCGGTTGCCGATCGTCGGGTCGTCGACCATGGATATTCGGGCGCGAGGTCGAGGAAACTGTCGAGCAGCAGGCGCGGCCCGATTGCCTGCATCTTGGTGGAAAGTGTTATTGGGCAACCCATTTGGGCGGTGACGAGCTGGGCGATCTGAGCCTCGTGTGCGGCCAGTTCGGTACTGAGCGCACGGAGGACGGCGATCCGCTCCGCGAGCGACATTCGCGGCCAAGGCCCGGAGTCGAAGGCCGCGCGCGCCGCGCCGACCGCGGCGTCGATGTCGGCCTCGACACCTGCGGGCACGCGTGCGACCAGGTGCTCGGTGGCGGGCGAGATCACCTCGATCGTGCTGTCGGAGGTCGGCTCGACCCATCGGCCGCCGATGAACAGTGTGTCGTACCGGCCGTGCCACAGGTTTGAGTGCGTCGTCACAAGAGACCCCCTTGGTCACCGAAAAGTGCTGTGGCCCTATTCAAATGGGTGGCTGCGCGCTGTCGTGTCCAGATATTTGGACAGCCGACGACATACCTCGCGGTCTACTGTCGAGGGCGTCGGCCGGACATGTGTCGGCATCATGGGGAGACGAAAAGCCCCGCTCGCGTAGGGGGTGAGCGGGGCTTTTCGGGGAGCGGGGGAAATCAGGCGGTCGTGCTGTTCGGTGCGAGCAGGCGCATCACCGTGCCGAAGTCGTCGACCTCGTCCACGCCGAGCACGGTGTCGACGACCTGGTCGATCCTGTTCTCCGACAGCACATCCTGTGCGTTGATGCGGAACTTGGTGACCAGTTCGTCGGTGGTCATTCTGGTGGTCGGGTCGGGGGAGGGGCTGCCCTTGGGGTAGGTGCGGTCCGCGGAGAAGGTGGTGCCGCGGGCGTCTACTTCGATGCGGGTGGGCCGGGCGGACGGGTTCGCCGACAGTGCCTTGAAGTAGTCCGGGTGCGGTTCGAAGGTGACCTTGTCCATCAGGCCGAGCACCGAATCGCTGAACACGAGTTCCGGTGCGTGCCAAGCCCTGCTGGGGACCACTCGGTGCGCGCCGACCGACAGGCCGTGGGCGATGTCGAACTGCGCGTCGTGGGTCTTCTCGATGACCCGGCTCTGCCACAGCGGGTGCATCACCGCGGCCTCGCCCCAACAGCGGATGGCGTCGATCTCGTCGGGCTTGATGTCGTTGGTCTCGAGGATCTCGGTGAGCGCGTGCAGCGGGGCGTGCAGGATGCGGCAGTGCGGGTAGGGCTTGTAGGACTGTTCGGCGAGGAAGCGCCATTCGGTGCCGAGCGCGTCGGTGATGTTGTTCGGTTCCCACCGCCGGGTGCCGATGTATTTGCGGAAGCCGACCTCGGCGTCGTCGAGGATCTGCAGGTCGCCGGTGTGGCCGAATTCGGCCATGTGCACGGCGGTGAGCGTGGCCTGGGTCAGGGTGCCCGCGAGCAGATACTTGAGGGTGGAGCTCGGGGCGTGCTTGATCCACGGGCGCATCGCGTTGACCGGGGCGGTGGCGGCGGCGATACCGAGCGCGTTGGCCAGGGTCTCGGTGGACTGGCCCGCGAGCTTGCCCGCGGCCGCAGTTCCACCGAAAACGGTGACGCTGTACCCGATCACGGGGGACAGATCCATCGAATCGTTCTGGACGTCGCGCAGATAGTCCATCGACTTGTAGAACCGGTAGGACATCTCGTGGGAGAGCGCGACGGCGGCGAGCACCTCGCGACCGGATCGCCCCCGGCTCTCGGCCATCGCCATCGTGGTCGGCAGCACGTAGGGCGAGACGTGGCCGGGCGGCAGCACCGCGTCGAAGTCCAGGGCGTTGATGAGCTCGCCGTTGGCGAAGGAGGCGCCGAAGATCGAGACCCGGTCGTCGGTGCCGATGATCGTGGCGTCACCGTCGGTGCCGCCGGTGAGCTTGCCGTAGTCGATGCCGATCTTGCCTTTGGGCTCGTCGACGGCGCCGAGCGCGCACCCCATCGCGTCGAGCAACAGCCGCTTGGATTCATCGACCGCCTCGGGCGGCAGTGTGTCGAAGTCGGCGTCGGAGGTGAATCGCGCCAGCTGCTCGACGATGGTGTCGGCCATGAACTGTCCTCTCGCAGGGGGGTGCGGGAGGTAGTTCGACCAGCCGCCCAGGTAATTACACTATATATTATGTAAGCATTGCGAAGGGGTTAGCAGCAAGCTGCAGTTTCAGCGTACGACGGTTCCGCGCAGCCAGTAGGCGACTGCTTCGGCACGATTCGCCGCGCCGAGTTTGCGCAGGATATGGGTGATGTGGGTCTTCACCGTCGCCTCCGAGATCGCGAGTTCACGCGCGATCTGCCGATTCGCCCTGCCCGCGGCGAGCAGCTCGACGACATCGAGCTCCCGGGTCGAGAGAGCGGGCGTCTCGACAGGGCTGGGCGAGGCATCGACGGATCCGGCCAACCGGTCGAAACCGGTGCGCAGTGCTGTGACGCCGTCGAGCAGGCTCGCGCCGGTCAGCGCGTGGCCGAGGCCGGCGGCGAAGACCGCCAGCATCGCCCGAGCGGTTGCGTCGGCTTCGCGCCGCTGGAAGTAATAGTCGCCGTGGACCAGGCCGACGACCGTTCCGTTCATGGTCAGCGGCGCCACGGCGTAGGAGCTGCAGCGCGTCATCTCCACCAGCGGCCGGATGACGCGAGGATTGTGCTGGACGTCGAAGACGAGTCCGGGCCGGGCTCGCTGCACGATGTCGCTCTCGACGAGGTGTCCGTCCAGCGTCGGTGACGACTCACGCCCCGCCGCGATGATGGCATCGGCCCACGGCTCGTCGTCGACGACGAACATGGTGTGCAGGTGCCAGCGCTGCCCTTCGGTCGTCGAGACCAGTGCGCGGTCGAAGCCCATCGCACCCATCGCTTCCGCGGCCCTGCGCAACAGGTCGTCCACTCCCCGCGCGCCATGTAATCGCGCGATCGCCTGTGCGGCCATGCGCAGATGTGTGGCCGAGCCGGCGGCGTCGGACGCGGCCAGGTCGGCCTCGGTCGCGCGGATGCGGGCCAGCAGTGCGGTTGTCCGCTGGATATCGGCGCCGGCTGTCGTGTCGGACAGGGTAGCGACGGCGTCGTCCCACAGCTGGGTGAGCAGGCGCTTGGCCTCGCCGGGGGAGTGGGCGCCGGGTGGCTGGATCCGGCGGCCGAGGATCTCGGAAGCCTCGATGACGACGGCGGCCAACTCGGCGCCGAGTGTCGCGTCGCCGCTGGGTGTCCTCGTCTCGATCGCCACGTGCCAACTCCAGTCCATCTACCACGCCTATACAGAATATGCAATATATAGCCCCGCCGTCACCGGCGGGCCCGAATTGTGTCCGAAACCTGCGTCCGGCATCGTCCCCTGGTCGCAGCGCTGTACGACGTTCGGCTTATCGAGGTGGCAAAGCCTTGTGAGCAACAACACCACATATTTAATATTTTGCACAGCTTTAGATAGTGACCTGAGTCTCAGAGGAGAAACAATGCGGGGTGTTGTGTTCAACGGTGATCGCGACCTCGAGATCGCCGAGTTCGACGACCCGTCCCCGGGGCCCGACGACGCGGTAGTGGCGATGAAGGCGTCGGGGATGTGCGGTAGCGACCTGCGGTTCTACCGCGCGGCTCCCGGCGCCGCGCTCGCGGCCTTCGGCCTGTCGGGCGATACCGGCGGCATCATCGCCGGCCACGAGCCGTGCGGAATAGTCGTCGCGCTCGGCGCGAATGTGGACCAGCGCGCGGTTCGGGTCGGCGACCGGGTGATGATCTATCACTACGACGGCTGCGGATACTGCGATCGGTGTCGCACCGGATGGACCCAGATGTGTCAGCGTGGCGCGACGATTTTCGGGGCGACCGCCCACGGCGGGCACGCCGACTTCATCAAAGTGCCCGCCCGCACCCTGGTTCCGCTGCCCGATGACGTGAGTTTCACTGCGGGCGCGGCGATTTCCTGTGGAACCGGGACAGCGTTCGGCGCACTGCGCCGGCTGAATCTGGATGCCTGCGACACCATCGCGATCTTCGGTCAGGGACCGGTGGGACTCTCGGCGGTGCAGCTGGCGGCGGCCATGGGCGCCGAGGTGATCGCAGTCGACGTGCAAGCCGATCGAGTCACGCGGGCGATGGAGTTCGGCGTGGCCCACGCTATCGATTCCAGCAGTGCCGATCCCGTGGCGGCGATCAAGGAACTGACCGCAGGAGCGGGCGTGAGCTGTGCGCTGGACTGTTCCGGCGCGCCCGTGGCCAGGGTCGCGGCGGTCAAGTCCGCCGCGCAGTGGGGCCGGGTGGCCTTCGTCGGCGAGGGAAACGACGTGACCCTGGACGTGAGCCCCGACATCATCCGCAAGCAGCTGACGATCCTGGGCTCCTACACCTTCTCGCTGACCGGTCAAGCGGACTGCGCCCGCTTCGTCGCCGCGCACGGCCTCGACGTCGACCGCTTGTTCACCGACCGCTGGAACCTCGCCGACGCCGCCCAGGCGTACACGGAGTTCGACAAACAGGCAGGCGGCAAGGCCGTCATCGAGTTCTGAACGGGAGCATCATGACGACGACAATCGCGGCCACCTCGCCGCCCCCCAGCCTGCGCGACCGACTCGGTCGTTCGGAGCAGGCCTATTTCGTCCTCGGCATCACCGTGCTGCTGTGCGCGGTCGGCGCCGCCACCACGCCGGGATTTCTCACCACCGGCAATTTCGCCAGCCTGCTGCGACTGTCGGCGGCGTTCGGGATCCTGGCCGTCGGCGTCGCGATCGTCATCCTGGGCAAAGGCATCGACCTCTCGATCGCCGGTGTCGCACTCGGGTGTGCGCAAGCAACCCTGGCCATGATGTCGAGTGGCATGCCCGAATGGCAGGCAATAGCCATCGCCGCGGCGGTCGCGCTGCTCGTCGGGCTGGTCAACGGCGTGCTCGTGGCCTACGTCGAGGTGCCGTCGCTGTTCGTCACCCTGGCAACCGGTCTGCTGGTCATCGGCGCGGTCGACATGCTGCTGCTCGACAGCAACTACTACGCGCTGCCCGCCGGATCGTGGATCGCGGAATTGAGCAACGGCTCGGTGCTCGGCGTGCCACGCCCGATCGTGCTCGCCGCGGCCGTGTTCGTACTGGCCTGGTTCTTCGTCACCTACACCACCGCGGGTCGGTTGATCCGGGCGATGGGCGACAACTTCGCCACCGCCCGAGCCACCGGCGCCCCCGTCCGCCCGCTGCAGGTGCTCACCTATGTGATCTCCGCGCTGCTGGCCCTGCTCGCCGGCTACCTGACCGTGTCGATCCAGGGCAGCGTGCAGACGACGGTCACCTCGTTCGACCCGCTGCTGTTCACCGCACTCACCGCGACCGTGATCGGCGGCATCTCGCTGGCCGGTGGCCGCGGCTCGATCCTGGGTGTGCTCGCGGGCTCGCTGTTCATCGGTGTGCTCAACAACCTGCTCGTGCTGCACGGTCTCACCTCCGCGGTGCAGGACCTGATCCGCGGCGGCGTGCTGATCGCGGCCATCGCCCTCGACTCGTGGCTGCATCCCCGCGATGAGGAAACCGCCAAGAGCGGCGAACTGTAATGCCCTCGCCTCGAAACACCTTCGCTCACAAGGAGTCTTCAACGATGAAGAAGAAAATGATCGCGCTCGCTCTCGCCTCGGTCTCGGCCGTCGTGATCACGGGTTGTTCCACCGGCGCACGCACGGCCGCCACCGGCTCCGCGGGCGGCGAGGGCCAGGCTTTCGGCGAGAACGTGCAATTGTTCGACGCGACGCAGCAGGTCCACGAGTCGATGCAGGGCAAGCGGATCGCCTTCGTGCCGATCCTCTACAAGGGCTACAACCTGACGATGAACTGGGGCGCCTCGATGGAGCGCGCCTTCGGCAACCTCGGTGCCGACTTCCAGGTCTACGACCCCAATTTCGATACCGACAAGATGACCAGGATCATCAGCGACCTGATCGCCCGCAAGGCCGTCGACGTGCTGATCCTGCACAACCCCGACGTCGGGGTGTTGTCCAAGCAGATCGAGGACGCCCAGCGCGCGGGCATCTACACGGTGGTGGTCAACATGATCTCGAGCCGCCTCGGTGACGCCTATATCGGCGTCGACAACATCGCTGCCGCCGAGGACATCGCCCAGCGTGCCGTGCAGGACTGCGAAAAGCGCGGCGCCCCCAAGCGATTGGCGATCATCGATGGCCCGGGCAATGACGCGGCCTCGCTGCTGTGGTCCAAGGGCGTGCACAATGTGCTCGATCCGGCCGGGTTCGAGGTGGTGACCACCGCGCACACCCAGTGGCAGAACTCCCTCGCCCAGCAGGCCGCCGAGTCGATCATCCAGCAGCAGAAGAACAACTTCTGCGGGTTCCTGGTCACCTACGACCTCAACTCCGTCGCGGTCGGCGACGCGGTGCAGAGTGCGGTCTCGCGCGGGGTGATCCCCGCCGATTCGCTGGGCACCTACACGATGGCCACCGACACCCTGTGGTGTGACGCGCTGCGCGCGGGCAAGGTGACGGCCTCGGCCTCCTACGACGTCCAGGGCGTCGGCACCGCCGCGGTGGTGACCGCCCAGCAGCTGGTCCAGACCGGCGCACCGGCGGGCAGCAGCCACACCGTCGCGTTCGTGCCGCACACCATCGTGGACCGCGCGAACGTCGACAACACCACCATCGCCTGCTACAAGGGGCAGTGATCGGCGATGAAACTGCTATCACGTTCGCGGGGAATCGACGCGTTCCCCCTGACCGGCGGGAAGTGGCGTGATCGGCTCGCGCCGGCCAGGACCCTGTCGGATCTGTTCGAGAAACGCTGGATGGAGGGCGCGGTCCCGCTCGGTCTGGCCCTGTCGCTCAGCCTGCTGTTCGTCTTCTTCACACCGGTCGGACCGGCCGATTCCCCGATCATTATGGACGAGGTCTCGGAGAAGGGACTGCTGGCCATCGGACTGACCGTGGTGCTGGTGTGCGGCGGCATCGATCTGTCGGTCGGCTCGATGGTCGGTCTGACCGCGATCGGCGCGATGGTCGCCTCCCGCGCCTGGGACTGGCCGATGGCGGTCGTCGCACCGGGCACGGTGGTGTTCGGCGCGCTGCTCGGCAGTGTGAACGGCTACTTCATCGCCTACCGGAAGATGCGGCCGTTCATCACGACCCTGGTCACCCTCGTGGCCTTCGGTGGCGCGGCCGCCGCGCTGCAGTCGGCGTACAGCTTTCAGCTGAGCATGCCCAAGCCCGATATCGTCTGGGACTTCCTCGGCGAGGGCAGCATCGCGCTGATCCCCACCGGGTGGTTCTTCTTCGGCTGTGTGCTGATCGTGGTGCATGTCGGTCTCACCCGGTCGCGGTGGGGTTGGTGGGTCGCGGCGGTCGGCAGCGATCGGCGATCGGCACGGCGCAACGGGATCCCGGTCGACCGGGTCACTTTTCTGGTGTACGTCCTCTCGGGTGCGCTGGCGGGGTTGGCTGCCCTGCTCACCTCGGCCAGGGTCGGGCGCACCGATCCGGATGTGGGTCAGGGCTGGGAGATCATCGCGCTCACCGCGGTGGTGCTCGGCGGCGTCAGTCTCAAGGGCGGTCGCGGCTCGGTGCTGCGGGCCACCGTCGGCATCATCGTGGTGCAGGTGATCCAGCAGGCCACCGTCGCGCTGCGGCTCGAAGGTTCCTACTACACGGTCATTCTCGCGACGGCGCTGCTCGTATTCGCCGTGCTCGACCTGCAGTGGGGCAAGTACCGGCAGCGCACCGCCGACAAGCTCAAAATCGATCCCGGCCGGATCACCCTCGGCAGCCTCATCGACGTCACCGAGCCGGGCACGGTCTGGACTATCAACAACAGGACGACCGATGCGCCTTCGATCGGGCTCGGCAAGATCGAGGGCGCCGAGGACTGCGCGGTCGATCCCGAGGGCAATGTCTACTGCGGTGACCGTCGCGGCTGGGTGTGGCGATTCCGCGCCGACCAGCCCGACGAAGGTGAGATCTTCGCGCGCACAGGCGGTTTCCCGCTCGGCCACGGGTGGGACCGTGACGGGCAGTTGCTCGTGGCGGTCGGCGGCATGGGGATCTACCGGATCTCCCCGGACGGTGAATCCGAGCCGATCGCGACGAAGGTCAGGCGCAGCCGCTTCTCGCTGCTCGACGATTCCGGTCTCCGCGCCGTCGACGATCTCGATGTGGCCCCGGACGGTTCGATCTACGTATCGGACTTCTCGACGCGAAGCAACGCCGCCGAATACCTGGTGGAACTGGTGGAATCGCGGTCCAACGGCCGCGTGGTACGGATCGATCCCGACGGCAGCACCGAGGTCGTCGTCTCGAACAGTGTGTTCCCCAACGGAATCTGCACCTCGCACGACGGCCAGTCGATCCTGATCGCCAGCACCGGCCTGTGCCGAGTGGACCGGCTCTGGATCGCCGGACCCAAACAGGGGCAGCTCGAACCGGTGCTGGAGAACCTGCCCGGCAACCCCGACAACCTCAACCGCTCCTCCGATGGTAACTACTGGCTGCCGTTCGTATCGATGCGCACGCCGATGTCGGACCTGCTCAACCGCTATCCGGCCGTGCGCAGGCGGATGACCCAGGAAGTACCGCTGGACAGCTGGGTCGTTCCGCAGCTCAACGTGTCGTGCGTGATGAAGTTCAACGATCGTGGCGAAATCCTTCAGGTGCTGTGGGATTCGTCGCTGGCGAACTACCCGATGGTCACTGCGGTCAAGGAATGGGCCGGTCAGCTCTACCTGTGCGGTGTGAGCAACAACCGCATCGGCCGGTTGACGCTGGACTCCAGCGAAGTCGGGTCGATCGATCCGGCCGCAGTACCGGGCCTGATCGTGCCCGGACGACCGATGGTGGAGGTACAGCGATGAACCGCACGATCAGTGCGCTGAAGGAATGGCTGAACCCCGACTGGGCGCGACACCGCACGGTGCCGCCGTTCGAAGCGGGGCTACGGCCGAACCGTCGACTCGACGAAGGCGAAACCCTGCTCCCCGCCGCCGAGTTCGAGCCCGACGACGTGGTCATCCGTGACTCCGGCGAAGTCGTCTTCTCCAGCGGCGACAGCATTTTCACGCTGACCGATGGGGTTGTCGCGCCGCTGGTGACGCTCGGCGGGCAAGTCGGAAGCCTGCTGGCGGTGCAGGACCGGTTGGTCGCCGCGGTCGAGGGCGTCGGCCTGGTCACCATCGATGCGGCGGGAACGGCGCACGACCTGTGCACCGACCCGGAGCTGGCTGTCTGCGTCACTGATCTGACACTGCTGCCCGACGGCATCGTGCTGGCCACCATAGGCTCGAGCGTGGTCCCGGACTGGGGCGCCGCCTTGGTCGCCGACGACCGCAAAGGGCGCATCGTGCGGGTCGACGGGTCGCGCGCGGAGGTGGTGGCAGAAGGCCTCGGGTGGCCCGGCGGCATCGAAACTGCCTCGGACAACGAGGTTCTGGTATCGCTGGGCTTCGATCATCGGATCGAGCGACGTGCGTCGAATGCGCTGGGTAAACCGGGAATACCGGTGGGGGCGAACCTGCCGATCTACCCCGGCCGCATCGCCGCCACCACGGACGGCTGGTGGGTCGCGGCGCCCTATGCGCGCAACCGCTTCACCGAATTGCTGCTCGACGAACCCGAATTGCTGCGCGAGATGACCGCGACGATCCGTCAGGACCAATGGTTCGTCCCCCGGCTGCGGTGCCCGGACCCCTACACCGACACCCTGCAACTGGGTCAATTGCGGGTCCACGGCGTGATCAAACCGTGGGCGCCTGCCCGGTCCTACGGTCTGGCGTTCCGCATCGATCAGCGCGGTCGGATCACCGAAAGCGTGCATTCGCGCGCCGACAGCGACCGCCACGGGGTCACCGGCGTCGCGTCACGTGACGGCCGAATAGTGGTGGCGGCGCGTGGATTCCGCAACCTGCTCGCGCCGCGAACAGTGAACGAAAGGTGAGTACGGTGGCAGACAGCGACACCGCCGTTGCCGAGGAGCCGGTGATCCGGCTCAGCGGTATCAGCAAGCATTACAGCGGAACCTACGCGTTGCGCGATGTCGACTTCGAGGTCCGACCGGGCGAGATCCACGCCCTGCTCGGCGAGAACGGCGCGGGCAAGTCCACGCTGGTGAAGGTGATCTCGGGCGCGATCGAACACGACGCGGGCACGCTGCTCGTCACCGGTCGTATGCGCAACTTCAGTACCCCCAAGGAATCCGCCGAGGCGGGGGTCGCGATGGTGTACCAGGAGGGCTCGCTCGTCGAGTCGATGACGGTGGCACAGAACCTGTTCCTCGGTGACGAGAAACCGTTCAACAATCTCTCCCAGCTCAATGTGGTGGCACGAGAACTGCTGGAATCACACAACTTCCACATCCGGCCCGAGGTGACGGCGGGCGCGCTCGGCATCGCCCAGAAACAGATGGTGGAGATCGCCCGCGCGGTGCATCGCGATGCCAAGGTGGTCATCCTCGACGAACCGACTGCGTCGGTGACCCCGGAGGAACGACTGCAACTGTTCCTGTCGATGCGCAGGCTCAAGCGCCAGGGGATCGGGGTCGTGTTCATCACCCACATGCTCGACGAGGCCTTCGAGGAAGCCGACCGGATCACTGTGCTGCGCGACGGCGAGGTACAGGGCACCCTCGACAAACCCGACTTCGACCGCACCGAGGTGGTGCGGATGATGGTGGGGCGCAGCGTGGAATATCAACGGGTGCCACCGAATCGGGAACCCGACCCGGCCCCGGTGCTCGAGGTCGACGACATCACGCTGCTGCCGGTAGTGCGCAACATGTCGTTCTCCGCGCACCCGGGGGAGATCGTCGGCATCTACGGGCTGGTCGGCGCCGGGCGCAGCGAGACCGCGATGATCGTCAGCGGGGTGACCAAGCGCAGGAGACTGCGCGGCGGCACAGTGCGGCTCAACGGCAGGAACGTGCGGTTCAGGACACCGCGTCATGCCCGCCGGGCCGGTCTGGTCTACATCACCGAGGACCGCAAGGCATCGGGCTTCTTCGGCCACTTCTCGATCGCGGACAATATCTATTTCGGGCACCTGTGTAGTGCGGCGAGGCTGCCACTGCTGGTTCGCCCCGGCGAACGCAAGTCGGTGGCGCAGCGCTTCGTCGAGCGGTTCCATGTGCGGACGCTGCAACCCGGCCGCGCCAAGCTCGAGGAGCTCAGCGGCGGTAACCAGCAGAAGGTGGTGCTCGCCAAAGGCTTGACCCGTCAGCCGCTGGTGGCGATCATCGACGAGCCGACCCGCGGCGTCGACCTCGGCACGATCACCGAGATCCACACGATGATCCGTGCGCTGGCCGACGACGGTGTCGCGGTGGTAGTGATCTCGTCGTACCTGCCCGAGATCCGGGCGCTCTCGGACCGCATCCTGGTGGCCAAGCAGGGCAGCATCGTGGCGGAGTTCGATCCGGCCGAGGCCGACGACGCGAAGCTGATGTTCGCGGCGGTGCACTGAGGGGGAAGGATTTCTCCCAGGAACAGAGTCGTCCTGTCGCGCGCTCGCCGAATCGCGGAGGCTGATGTCACCGGAACGATCCCCCAGCGAACCGAGGACATCATCGTGCAGAACATCGAATTCTCGAACGCCAGGATCACCATGGCGGGCGACCTGTTCCTCCCGGAGAACTTCTCCGCTGACCAGTACTACCCGGCCATCGTGTGCGTGCACCCCGGTGGCGGCGTCAAGGAGCAGACGGCGGGTCTGTATGCCGAGAAACTGGCGGCCCAGGGTTTCGTGACCCTGGCCTTCGACGCCTCCCACCAGGGTGAGAGCGGTGGGATCCCGCGCCGGCTGGAAGATCCCTTCGCCCGGGTCGAGGACATCCGCGCCGCGGTCGACTACCTGTCCATCCTCGACTTCGTCGACGCGGACCGGATCGGTGCGTTCGGCGTGTGCGCCGGCGGCGGCTACGCCATCGATGCCACCAAGACCGACCGCCGGATCAAAGCCGTCGGCACGGTCAGTCCGGTCGATATCGGCGCGACGTTCCGCAAGGGCTGGGACGGTTCGCTGCCGCTCGAAGCGCAGATCGCCACGCTCGACGCTGTCGCGGGTCAGCGCGCGATCGAAGTGGCGGGCGGTGACATCGCCGAGATCGCGTACGTGCCCGAGACCCTGGACGCCACCACCCCGGCGGACATGGTCGAAGCGCACGAGTACTACCGGACCCCGCGGGCACAGCACCCGAACTCGGACAATCGGATGCTGTTCACCGCCAGCGTCACCCGGATCTTCGACTACGACGCCTTCGCGGGTGCTGAGTTCCTGACCCAGCCGGTACTGCTGGTCGCTGGCTCCGCGGCGGGTTCGCTGTGGCAGGCGGAGCGACTGAACAAGCGCATTCCGGAGAACACCGACCTGGTGCTCGTCGACGGCGCGGGGCACGTGGGTCTCTACGACCGACCCGAGTACGTCGACCAGGCCATGGCCGCCCTGACCCCGTTCTTCGAGACCAATCTCTGATTCTTGCCGGTGGCTTGTTCCGGAATGCTTGCGCGCTTTGTCAATGTGATATTGAATATATTATCTAGCGAAGAATCGGGCTCCCGCTCGATCCGGAACGAAGGGTGATGTCATGAGTGGTGAGCATCTGGCCAAGACCGCGCGGCGTGTGATCGCGGGGCTCGACGCCGACGGTAAGTCGACTGTCGCGATAGATGAGAACACCGCGACGCGGGTCGCGTTGCCCGCGTTCACGGTCAACGATGTGTGGCGGGTGGATGCACTGCCTGCGGCGATGGCCGATGGTGACACCTTGGCCGCGGACGTGGAGCTGGATCCGCCTGCTGCCGGTGTTGTCGTGCGTCTGGCGACCTTCCCGCCGGATGCCGAGATCGATCCGGCGGTGTACGCGGAGTCGATCGGCAATCTGCACGGTGAGGACGCCAAGGCCGAGGACGATGCGATTGTCGGCCTGCACGCGACGGAGACGGTCGACATCGCCACCATCATCGACGGCGAGATCTACGCGATCTACGAAACGGGGGAGACGCTGCTGCGCCCGGGCGACACTGTGATCAATCGCGGCATCAAGCACGCCTGGAGCAACCGGACCGACAAGCCGGTGACGATGGTCGCCGTCATGCTGCCTGCCAAGCACTGACCGCATCACGGCGGTAGGTTGCGCGCGAGGCGAAGGTCCGGTCTGCCGGCCACCCGCTGAGTCCATTTGCACGCACAGGGTTCGGGAATCGTCACAGATTCCCGGGCCCTGCTTGTGTTTCCGGACAATCCAGGCCTCTCGAAATGTATTCAGGATCATATATTGTGCGATATTGTGAGCTGAGTCGCTCGGCAATGCCGCCGTGGTGGAGCGTTGAAGGAGAACGAGATGGATAGTCCGGCCCCGCGCCAGAAAAGTGGCCTCGTCGTGGTCATGCTGTGTTTCCTGACGATCGTGGCCGACGGCTACGACTTGATCGTCTACGGAGCCACCGTCCCCAGCCTGCTCGACGAACCCGGATGGGAGATGACCGCCAGCACCGCCGGTCTGATCGGCAGCTGGACACTGTTCGGTCTGATGGTCGGGTTCCTGCTCGCGGGTCCGCTGGCTGATCGGGTCGGTCGCCGCAAGGTCATGATGGCGGGTGTCGTCTGGTTCTCCGCCGGCTGCGCGATCTGCGCGCTGGCCACCTCACCGGAATTCCTCGGCGCCGCCCGGTTCTTCACCGGCATCGGCCTCGGCGGCGTCGTGCCGTCGGCGGTCGCGTTGACGATGGAGTTCGCGCCGCGCAACCGCAGGCAGATCTACAACGGCATGATGCTGACCGGCTACTCCTTCGGCGGCATCATCGCCGCGCTCGTCGCGATCGCACTGCTGCCCGACCACGGCTGGCGCGTGTTGTACGCGGTCGGTGCCCTGTGCGTGATCGTGGTGCCCGCCATGTACTTCTGGCTGCCCGAATCGGTGAACTCCCTGGTGTCGCGTGGCAAGGACGCCGAGGCCGCGGAAGTCGCTCGTGCCTACGGTCTCGACATCGGCGCGGTGCGGGCCGAACAGCTGATCCAGCGCACCGCCACCGCGAACGGGGAGAAGGCGAGCGGATTCCGGATGCTGCTGACCCGGAAGTATCTGCCGTCGCTGCTGCTGTTCGTCGTGGTCTGCATCTGCGCCCAGCTGATCGGCTACGGCTTGAGCACCTGGTTGCCGGTGCTGATGCGCGAGGCGGGCTACCCACTGGGATCCTCGTTGCAGTTCCTGCTGGTTCTGCAGGTCGGCGCCGTGATCGGCATGATCGGCGGTTCGATGCTGGCCGACCGATACGGCTCCCGGCGGGTTCTCGTGCCGTTCTTCCTCATCGGTGCGATTTCGCTGCTAGTGCTCAGCCGTAAGGTCGATACCGCGGTGCTGATGGTCGCGGTAGCGGGGGCCGGGCTCGGCTCCATCGGCAGCAGCTCACTCGCGTACGGCTATGTCGCCGCGAAATACCCCGCTTCGTGCCGCGGGTCCGCGGTGGGGGCGAGCATGGGGCTGGGGCGTATCGGTTCGATCCTCGGGCCGTCCATAGGTGGGTGGATCGTCGGTTCCTCGCTGGCGACCCACTGGAACTTCTACGCCTTCGCGGTGCCCGCGGTGATCGCCGCCGTCATCGTGATCCTGATGCCGGCCTCGACAGTCGATGACGAAGTCGCCGAAGTGCGCGCTCCCGACGTCGAGCCGGATCGCAAGCCCGGCGGTCTCGTCGTCGAGCAAGCGGGCTGATAGACCGGGCATCGTCTAGGACGCCATCGCGTCGGCGGGCAGGCGGACCAGGCCGAGGCGATCGCATCGCCGGATCAACGGTGTGAGGATGCGATCGGCCTCGGCCGTGCGGTCGGCCCGGCGCAGGGCGCTGCCGAGCAGCAACCCGGCGCGCAGCGCGGCCAGCGGCCTGCGCTGCGCGTCTATCTCGGCGACCGAGTTCTCTGCGCGCTCGATCGCCGACCGGAGCTGATCCGTCGCCAGCAACAAACGGATCGCGGAGTCCTCATCGAATTCATCGATGGCCGTATCGATTCCGTCGTCGCGCCGGATCGTGCGCGTGTCCATCAGCCTGTCCGTCACGGTCGGATCGAGTTCGACGCCCAGACGCACCCGTTCGTTGCGGATCCGTGCGGCCAGGCGCGGCAGGTTCAGGCGTTCGGCATGCGACATCCCCTCGTCGAGGAGTTGCAGCGCGCCGTCGCGGTCGCCGCGCAGGGCGCGTACCCGCGCACCTGTCGCGTAGGTGGCCAGCATGAAGTCCACGCCGCCGCCACCTTCGGCCGACAGCTCTCTGCTCTGCTCCAATAGATCTGTCGCGATGTCGAGATCTCCAGTCTCATAACGCAATTCGCCCAGTAGTGCGGACGCGAGGCGAGTCGCGTGGGCGGCGGCTCCCATGGTCGTGCGTGCGGTGTCGAGCGCGGTCGTGAACAGGTCGTCCGCGCCGGTGATGTCGAGCTGTTCACGGGCGGCCACCCCCGCGAAACAGCGGCCGTACACCGACAGGAACGGGCCGGTCGCCTCGTGATACGGCGCCGCCCAGAGCTGCCACCGGCGCGCCTCGTCGAAGTCGAAGCGCTGCATTGCCGCGAACGTGGCGATATTGGCCGCCACCCCGGGAATTCGTGGGGAGAAGTCGTCGGGCCGGGCCAGTGCGTCACCGATCAGGCCGTCCAGCTCTGACACCCGGTCGGCGAACATCTCCCGGACGCTGATCGCCACATCCGCTTCCGCGCGCAGATCGGTGCGTTCGGGCTCGGCGGGTGGTGCCGCGGCCAGCGCGGTCTCGAAGTGGGCTAGGGAGGACGCGGTGGCCGCGGGTCTGCGCAGGACAAGGTTGACCCAGACGCCGAAAAGCTGGATACGGGGCCTGGCCCGGCACACCCCAGCGGGCAGCTTCGCCAGGATGCCTTGCAACATCACCACTCTCGACCGCTCCAGCAGGTAACCCGCGCCCTGCTCGACGAGTTCGGCCGCGCGTTCGGGATTTTCCGCGGCAAGTGCCTGGTCGACCGCTTCGTTGAGCAGGTGATGATGCGCGAACCAGTCGGCGGCTCGCAGCCGGAGTGCTGCGATCTCGGCCGGGCGGCCCTGAGCGAGTCTGCGGCACAGATAGCCGGCGAACAACTGGTGGTAGCGGTACCAGTCGTGGGCGGGACCGGTGGGAAGCAGGAACAAGCCACGGTCGGCGATGTCGGCGAGCAGGGCAGCGGCATCGGTGCGGCCGGTCAGCGCGATGGCCAGTCCGGCGCAGATCCGCTCGCAGATCGAGGTTGTCATAAGGAATTCGAGGGTGTCCGGATCCAGTGCGCCGAGCACGTTCTCGGCCAGGAACGTCCCGATATCGGGGTGCGTGGCAAGGCTGTCGAGTAGGCGCGCCGGATCCTCGCCTGCACGCAGCGACAGCACCGTCAGCTGCAGTGCCGCGACCCAGCCGTCGGTGGCGCCGGCCAGCGCGGTCACCTCGTCAGCGGCCAGGTGCACACCGCCTGCTTCGGCGAGGAACGCGTGTACCTCGTCGGGATTGAAACGCAGTGTGGTGGCATCGATTTCGGCGAGTTCACCGTGGATGCGCAACCGGCTCAACGGCAGGTCGAGTCGCTCGGTACTCGTGACGACGAGGGGCAGATGGTGACAGCCGTGCTCGATCAGGAACCGGACCGCGTCCACCGAGGCGGGAGCGGTGACCCGTTGCCAGTCGTCGAGGATCAGCGTCACCCGCCGGTCGTCGGCGTGCAGCCCGTCGACGAGTGCGGTCAGCACGGCACGGGCCGGGTCGTCGGGGTTGGCTTCGAGTAGTCGGTCGAGGTCGTCGGCGAGCGCGGGGACCGCGGGTCGGATCGCCTCGGCGAGGTGGGTGAGGAACCAGGCGACATTGTCGTCGTCCTCGTCGACGGTCAGCCAGGCGACCGCGGCGCCGTGCTCGACCAGTTCGTCGTGCCACTGGGCGGCCACTGTGGTTTTGCCGAAACCGCTGGGCGCGTGGATCGCGGTGAGCCGGGTGCGTTCGGTGGTTCGCAAGTGCTCGAGCAGGCGCTTTCTGGCCAGAGTCGCCCGCGCCGGAGTCGGCGGGCGATATTTCGTGGCGGGTGTGGGAGGTGCGGTGGTGCGGTCGCGGGCCCGCGCTGCCGGTGCTATCGGCACCGCAACGGGCCGCTGGGTATCGGGGACTCGCAGGACATCGACCGGGCTGCCGGTACTGCGCTGGGCCGCAACCAGTTCCGCGCCGAGCGCGGCAGCGCTGTCCGGCCGGTCGGCGGGGTCGGTCGCCATCGCGTGCTCGATGACAGCCCTGACCTCGTCGGGTACATCCTGGTCGGTGAGATCGGGGCCGCGCTGCGCGGAGACTCGCAGGAACTGCGACAACACCTGCTCGCCGACGCGCCTCTCGTAGGCGACGTGACCGGTGAGCGCGCAGAACAGTGTGGCGCCCAGGCCGTACACGTCGGCGGCAGCGGTGGCCTGCGCTCCGCGCAGTACTTCCGGCGCGGCGAAAGCGGGGGAGCCGGTGACGATTCCGGTGGTCGTGTGGAACCCGCCCTGGATCCGGGCGATTCCGAAATCGGTGAGTTCGGGTTCGTTGTAGTCGCTGAGCAGGATGTTGGACGGTTTCACGTCGCGGTGCAGGATGTCGGCCCGGTGCGCGGTCTCGAGCGCGCCCGCCATCTTCACGCCCAAGCGTAGTGTCGCCGCCCAGTCCAGCGGGCCGACGGCGTGGATGCGTTGTTCCAACGAGCCACGCGCGTGATAAGGCATCACCAGGTAGGGGTGCCCGCCGTGGGTGGTGCCGGCTTGGAAGACCGCGACGATGTAAGGATGACCGGACAGGCGGCCCATCGCCTGCTGTTCGCGGACGAAGCGTTGCAGTCCGTCGGGGTCGAGCTCGGCGGTCAGTACCTTCACCGCGACGACACGGTCGAGATCGGGCTGGGCGCAGCGGTAGACCACGCCGAAACCGCCGCGTCCGATCTCCTCGGCGTCCTCGAAGCCCTCGGCGGTCAGTTCCGCCGCGATCCCCGTGGCAGGGCTGCGCTGCGTCGGCAAGTTGTCGGCCATCTCGGCTCGATTCGTGCGGCCTTGTGGCGGTGCGCTGGTGCGCCCGCCCTCTACCGAGGATAGCCCCGGTGCCGACCGTGTTCGACGATGTCAGGCGCGTTTCGGCCGGTAGTGCAGCCACCGGTATCTGGCGCGTTCGCGCGGTGTCATCCCGCCCCAGATACCGTGTGGCTCGTTCGCGGCGACAGCGTGGTCCCTGCAGTGGGTCAGGACCGGGCAGCTCGCGCAGATCTTCTTGGCGGCCAGCAATTTCCGGGACTCGTGGCTGGTGTCGTAGAAGTCGTTGACATCGTACGCGCGGCAGGTGGCGTGCATCTGCCAGGCCCAGGTCTCCGCGCGCGGGGCGGGCAATTGCAACGCGTACACGCTCCCTCTGCTCATCGCGCACCACCGTCGGCGGCCACCTGCGCGCGCCGATGCGCGGCAGCGGCCAGTTCGTGTTCGCGGGCGCTGTCGGGTCCGCCCAGCCCGGCCAGATGGTCGTGCAACCGTGCCTTCGCCGCATACCAGGAGGCGAGTGTCTCCGCACTGGCGCCGCGGGAGGGGCGGTTCAGGCACAAGGCGGTCATTTCGATCAGCACGTTCATGGTCGGTCCTCCGACTCGCGGGATCAGTCGTAGACGACGACTCCACGCAGATTGCGGCCGGCGTTCATGTCGGCGAAGCCCTGCGTGATGTCGTCGAGGGAGTAGCGGGTGGTGACGAGTTCGTCGAGTTTCAGCGAGCCCTGCTGATACATCGCCAGCTGCGCGGGGATGTCGGCGGTGGGGGAGCTCGCGCCGAAGAGCGAGCCCTGCAGACGCTTCTGGTACAGCGTGAGCTCGTGCAGGTTGATGTCGCCCGCGCCGACGGTGGCGTCGCCGAGCCCGACGGCGACACAGGTGCCTGCCTTGCGTACGGCGCCGAGCGCCTGGCCGACATGGCGTCCGGTGGTGATGCCGACTGTGACGATCGAGGAATCAGCACCTTGCCCGTTGGTCATCGAGCGTGCCAGTTCGGCCGCTTCGTCGATGTCGGCGACGGCGTGGGTGGCGCCGAGTTTCAGTGCGGAGTCGCGCTTGAACGCGACCGGGTCGACGGCGATCACGGCTGATGCGCCGGCATGGGTCGCGCCCTGGACCGCGTTGATCCCGATACCGCCGATGCCCATGACGATCACGACATGCCCGGGCTTCACCTCGGCCGAGTTCACCGCTGCGCCCCAGCCTGTCCCGACACCGCAGCCGGTCAGGCACGCGACGTCGAGCGGGATCGACGGATCGATCTTGATGGCCGAGACCGCCGACACGGTGGTGTACTCGCAGAAGGTGCCGAGCCCGGCGAGCTGACCGGTGGGTGCCCCGTCGAGGGAGAGCCGATACGAGGTGGGGTCGTCGAAGCGCGCGCCGGTGGCCAGGAACGCGCCGAGGTCACACAGGTTCTGATGGCCGTGTGCGCACCATCGACAACGGCCGCACACCGGCAGGAAGGAGAACACGACATGGTCGCCCTCGGCGAAGCCCTTGGTGCCGGGACCGACCGCCTCGACGACACCCGCGCCCTCGTGTCCCCCGGCCAGCGGAAGGATGCCGGGCGTCTGGGTGCCGACCGCGAAATGATCGTCGGAGTGGCACAGGCCGGCAGCGGCCATTTTCACCCGGATCTCGCCGGGGCGCGGGTCCTCGACCTCTAGCTCGACGATTTCGTACGCACCGGGTGATTGCCGGAGGACTGCACCCCGGGTCAGCATGACGTCTCGTTCCGATCCAACTGCCGCATGGGGTTGTCCACTCCTTCGGGAATGAGAATATTCAACATAATATAATATCAGTGTCGCATGGCGCTGATCTGCGCGTCAACGATTCGGTGAGGTCGGAGCCGACTCTCAGTTCCCGACGGACGGATCGATCCCGGTTTCGCCATCCGCCGTCGCGCCGAAGAACGCGGGCAGGTCGACGGTGCGGTGGGTGTTGGCCAATGCCGATACCGTCGCGGTGCCGAACACGCCGGTGCGGTCGAACGCGACAGCGGTGCCGACGGAGATCCCGGCGTGCTCGATCCGGTCGGTGGCCGAGAACCCCACCGCGGTGCCCACCGGTAGGCGGACCAGCGCGAGCGTGAGGTCGGCATTGATGAATTCCAGCCCGTTGCTACCGAGATTGGCCACCACGTTCACTACGTCGGCGATTCCCGCGGTGAGCTGCAACGGTGTGATGGGCTCGCCCTCGACCACCGGGATCGGGTCGTGCCAGACCTGCTTGCGCGCGTCGTTCTGCGCCTGTGCTGCATCACCCCATCCCGTGCCTTCGCTGAAGTACAAGCGGTGACCCTGTGTCATCGAGGCGCCCAGTGGTGGAGGCTCGGGGCGGGCGCCGCCCGACCAGACAGCACCGGACGGGCTCTCGCTCGGCGCGAGGAACAGCGCCGAGGCGCGGGCGACCGGTCCGCCGTCCTGATGCAGGACCGTGTCGACCAGGCACAGCCGCCTTCCTTCCCGCACGATGTTTGCCGAGGTGGTGCAGGGGCGTCGCCTGGCAGGCCGGAACAGGTCGAGGGTCCACCGGACCGGCTGCAAGTCGGCGCGGCCGATGTCGGCGACAGCGCGCTCGGCCGCCCGGGCCAGTGCCGAACTGATGGCGAGTCCGCGCAGATGATCCTCGCCCCAGCCGCTCAATGCTTCTGTTTGCGGTATCAGTTCCGTGCTGGTTCGGCCTGACTCTGCGCGGAAGAAGGCTGACGTCATGGTGGTCCTCTCCACTTTTAGGACATGATATTAAATATATGATACCGTCGGAAATGTGACCATAGACCTCCCGAGGTCCTTCTGACCCCTGCCCGGGGACCTCGGGTCACGGCGTCGATCATCGACGCGCACATCGCATCCGTGCGCGGAACCCTCCGGTGATCGACGCCGTTCCATGGGTCGACGATGCGCAACGGTGTGTCCGAGACGCATAATGCATAACGTGCCGAACGACAATGACCCACTCCAGGCCGAATCCGCGACACGGGGGTTACCTCGCTCCGCGCATTCGCAACGCCAACAGTTGTCCGAAGACGTCGCGAGCTACGTTCGCGAGCTGATCATCTCGGGCCGGGTACGGTCCGGTGAATTCCTGCGCGCCGAGCCGATCGCCGAGGCGGTCGGCGTGAGCAACACGCCGGTGCGCGAGGGCTTGTTGTTGCTCAGCGGTGAAGGTTTCGTCGAACTCGTTCCTCGGCGTGGGTTCATGGTCTCGGCGTTCAGCAGGCAGGATGTGCGCGATCTGTTCTGGGCGCAGGCCACCCTGGCCGGTGAACTGGCCTCGCGGGCGGCGAAGTCGATCTCCCCGCGTCAGCTCGCCCACCTGGCCGACGTGATCGCTCAGCACGAGCAGGCGGTCGCCGACGGCGCCGACCTGGACCGCATCGTGGCGCTGGGCCATGAATTCCATCGCACCATCAACCTGGCGGCCGACTCGCGCCGGCTGGCGCTGTTGCTGCGCTCGATCGTCAAGCAACTGCCCAACCGGTTCTACGGCAACATCGAGGGCCACGCGAACGAGTCGCTCGACTTCCACCCGGCCATCCTCGAAGCGTTGCAGAAGCGGCGTGCGAAGGCGGCTAGCACTTTGATGCGCGATCACATCATGTCCGGCGCCGACGAGCTCATCGTCATGCTGGAGAAACAGGGCATGTGGTCGACCCCGGAGCGATCCACCGCATAATCCCGGTTCACCGTGATCGAGATCGGCGGTCAGAAGACGAAGAAGGGTCGGTGCCACAACCGAAAGGT
>NZ_JBHUYK010000050.1:0-18746 GCF_042668615.1 Nocardia sp. NPDC057272
GAATCGCTCCTTCGTCGCATCTCCGCGGCGCCTAACCGGCGGCCCGGCCGCGGACCGGCCACTTCGTGGCCGTCCCTCCCTAGGGGTCGGGAGTGCGGTGGTTGGGTTGGGTGGGTTGTTGAAGAGGGGGACGCGCTGGGTGTGCGCGCTGTGAGTTGTTGGAGAGGGAGATGGGGCCGGGTAGACCGTGTGGTTGGGAGTGCGGTCGGGGGCACGTCTCGGTTGATCAGGTGGTGATGGCGGTGTGTCTGGCGAAGGCGGCTTCGGCGGCGGGGACGGCGGATTCGCGGTCGGTGGGGACCAGGCCGATGCGGGTGCGGCGATCCAACAGGTCGTCGACGGTGAGGGCGGCCTCGTGGGTGATGGCGAAGTCGAATTCGGCTGCGGTGACGTCGATTCCGGGGGCGACCGGTTCGGCGAGGGTGGGATCGGCCAGCCAGGCCGACACGATCTGGCTCGCCTCGCTGCCGTAGCGCTCGATGAGGACCGGGGGCGCGTCGATCCGGTCGCGGGCGGCACCGGCGACCGCGCCGACCAGGGGGATCCGGGTGGTGCGGCAAGGGGCGGCCGTGAGCGCGGATTGGGCGACCGCGGCGTCGACGGCGTCCTGGGCCATCTGGCGGTAGGTGGTGAGCTTGCCGCCGACGACCGTGATCAGGCCGTCGGGAGCAGTGAGGACCGCGTGTTCGCGGGAGATGTCGGCGGTGCTGTCGTCGGCGGTCTTCAGCAGCGGGCGCAGGCCGGCGAAACGGCCCCGGATATCGGCGCGGGTCAGCGGTTCGCGCAGCGCGGTGTTGATGGTGTCGAGCAGGAAGTCGATCTCGGCCTCGGTGGGCTGTGGCTCGTCGGGGATCGGGCCCGGCGCGTCCTCGTCGGTGAGACCGAGGTAGACGCGGCCGTGCGCGGCGGGCAGTGCGAAGACGAACCGGCTGATGCTGCCCGGTACCGGCACCGTCAGCGCGGCGCTGAGGCCACCGAACGCCGCGGCGTCGAAGACGAGGTGGGTGCCGCGGCTGGGCCGCAGTTCGATGCTGTGGTCCACTTCGCCCGCCCAGACGCCGGTCGCGTTCACGACCGCCCGTGCTCGGACCGACAAGGTGTCGCCGGTGAGAGTGTCACGCAGCTGGACCGAATCACCCTTCGCGGCAACGGCCTCCATGCGTGTGAGCACCGTCGCGCCGTGCGCGGCCGCCGTGCGAGCCAGCGCGACGACCAAGCGGGCGTCGTCGACGAGTTGACCGTCCCAGGCCTGCAATCCACCGCGCAGCCCGTCGCGCCGCACGGTCGGGGCCAAGCGCAGGGCCTCGGCGGCGGCCACCCGGCGCGAGCGCGGCAACGTGTCGACCGAGGTGTGCGCGGCGATCCGGAGCGCGTCACCGGCGGCGAAGCCCGCGCGGATGAGTGAGCTCTGGCCCAGCTTGATGCCGGGCAGCAAGGGAACGAGCTGGGGGAGTGGGCGCACCAGATGTGGTGCGGTGGTGCGCAGCAGGATGCCGCGTTCGACCGCGCTCTCGTGCGCGATCCCGACCCGTCCGCTCGCCAGATACCGCAGCCCCCCGTGCACCAGCTTCGAACTCCAGCGGCTGGTGCCGAAGGCGAAGTCGTTGCGCTCTACCAGGATTGTGCGCAGTCCGCGCGCGGCGGCGTCGAGGGCGACGCCGGTTCCGGTCACACCGGCGCCGATCACCACCACGTCGACCTCGGGGTTCTCGCCCAGTGCGGTGAGGTCGGTGGCGCGGCGCGCCGCGTTGAGGGTGGCACCGGAAGCGGGGAAGTCAGCAGGCATCAGGAGTCCTTATCGGGTAGCGGGAGCAGGTAACCCTCGATAGCCCTGGACAATTCGGCGTCGAACTCCGCACCGGCCAGCAACGACTCCACCGTGCCCGCCGACTGCACCGCCGACTGGGTGATGAGCAGCAGCATGGTGGCCATGTGCTCGGCATCACCCGCCCGGATCGACCCGTCTCGGTGCCCGAGCTCGATCACGGTCGCGAACAGCCCGATCAGCGTGCGCTGATTGCGGCCGAGCCGGCCGAACACATAGGTGAGCATCAGGTCGGTGTCGGTGCGGAAGATCTTGGCGAACACCGCGTTCGACCGAATCGCCGCCGAGCCCGTCACGATGCCGTGGACCAGCCGATCCCGGCCGAGGCCGGTGTCGGGCATGGTCTCGGCGACGATCGTGCGCAGTTCACGCACCAGCAGCTCGGCGATCAGCGATCCGGTGTCGGGCCAGCGGCGATAGACCGTCGGCCTGCTCACCCCGGCCCGCCGCGCCACCTCGGTGAGCGTGGTTCGGCGAACACCGAAGTCGACGACGCAGGCCCGCGTGGCATCGAGAATCGCCACGTCGGTGGGCGAAAGCTGGTCAGCGTGGGTCGCGAGATCGATCATCGTGCTTCACCGCCGGTGTGTTCGGTGGCGCCGGGACAGCAGCGCCGTGGTCGGGCTGGAACCGCCCAAGGGTATCGAGCGGACCAGCGGGGTTGCCGTCGCGAAGGGTCGGTAGTGACATCCGACAGCGGTACGGATGTCGACTCTGGGACATATCGTTGGTTACTGCTTGACACTATATGTCATTATGTAACGCATGGTCGAGACGCAACACGAACAAACCGGGTCCGCCACCGTGGCACCGAGCATGGTGTGGGACGCCTGGGGCGTAGCCGCCGGTCATCAGCCGCTGTCGGCGCAGATCCGTGGCCTGCTCGCGCAGGTGTTCGGGATCTCGGGCGAGCCGGTCGTGCGCCGCGACGAGAACGATGTGCCGCTGATCCCCACCACGCTCACGGACGCCGATCGGGCGGGCCTGGCGGCGATCGTCGGTGACGAACATCTCACTACCGCCGATCTCGACCGGCTGCGGCACGCGGGCGGCAAGAGCACCCCCGACCTGCTGCGCCGACGCGCGAACACACCGCAGGACGCCCCCGACGCCGTCGTCTTCCCCGCCGATCACCCGCAGGTCCTCGCGCTGCTGGAGTACTGCGCCGAACACGGCGTCGCCGTCGTGCCGTTCGGTGGCGGAACCAGCGTGGTCGGTGGTGTCGATCCCGTACGCGGGCAGTTCGGCACCGTGATCGCGCTCGATCTGCGCAGGCTCGACACACTCACCGCGGTGGATCCGGCCAGCGGCACCGCCACCCTCGGCGCCGGGCTCACCGGCCCGCAGGCCGAGGAGTTGCTCGGTGCGCACGGGCTTTCGCTCGGGCACTTTCCGCAGAGTTTCGAATTCGCCAGCATCGGCGGGTTCGCCGCGACCAGGTCGTCGGGGCAGGCGTCGGCGGGCTACGGCCGGTTCGACGACATGGTCGAGCGCCTGGTGATCGCCACCCCGCAGGGCACCCTCGACCTCGGTCGCGCTCCCGCGTCGGCGGCCGGACCCGACTTGCGCGAGTTGTTCGTCGGATCCGAAGGCGCGCTCGGCATCATCACCTCGGTCACCTTGCGGGTGCACCCCGTGCCGGAAACCGTGGGTTACCAAGCCTGGTCGTTCCCCGACTTCGCCACCGGCGCCGCCGCGCTGCGCAGTGTGGTGCAGGCCGGCGCCGCGCCGACGGTGATGCGGCTGTCCGACGAGGCCGAAACGGGTCTGAATCTGGCTCGCTCCGCCGACGTCGGCGGCAATCCGGTATCGGGCTGTCTCGCCATCACCACCTTCGAAGGCAGCCGGGCCCATGTCGCGGCCCGATCGGCCGAGGCGAGCGAGCTGCTCGCCGCCGCGGGCGGCACCGCACTCGGCGAGGCGCCCGCCCAGCAGTGGGAGCACGGCCGGTTCGCCGCGCCCTACATGCGCGACGCGCTACTCGATGTCGGCGTGCTGTGCGAGACGCTCGAAACCGCCACCAGCTGGGCCAATCTGGCGAACCTCAAGGTGAAGGTCACCGGCGCGCTGATGGACGCGCTCGGTGCGCAGGGCACCCCCGCGCTGGTCATGTGCCACATCTCGCACACCTATCCGACCGGGGCGTCGCTGTACTTCACCGTCGTCGCCAAGCAGCTCGACGATCCGATCGCGCAGTGGCGCATCGCCAAATCCGCCGCGAGCGACGCGATGGTCGCCGCGGGCGGCACCATCACCCACCACCACGCCGTGGGCGCCGACCACCGGCCGTGGATGGGCGCCGAAATCGGTGACCTGGGGGTTCGGGTGTTGCGTGCGGTGAAGCGCGAACTCGACCCCACCGGAGTGCTCAACCCTGGGAAGCTGGTGCCGTGAGCGAACATTCGATGCGGCGCGTCGTCGTTGTCACGAACCCGCATTCCGGGTCGGGCCGGGGCGACGACGTCGCCGAGGCGGTGCTGGCCCAACTACGGGCGCGCGGTGTCGAGGTGGTCGAGGTGCGAGCCCCGAGCGCGGACGAGTCGGTGACACAGGTCAGGACGCTCGTCGCCGACGAGGACCGGCCGGATGCGGTGATCTGCGTCGGCGGTGACGGGCTGATGAACGTGCTGCTGGCCGCTGTCGCACACAGCGGGGTGCCGCTCGGGCTGGTGCCCGCGGGTACCGGCAACGACCTGGCGCGCGAATTCGGGATACCGACCGGTGACCCCCGGGCCGCCGTCGAGATCGTGCTGGGCGGTCGAGCCCGGACCATCGATCTGGGGCGGATCGAATCGGCGGACGCCGCACCCACCTGGTTCGCGACTGTGGTCGGCACCGGCTTCGACGCGCGAGTCACCCTGCGCGCCAACAAGATGCGCTACCCCCGTGGCCCGCTGCGCTACACCGCTGCCGCGATCGTCGAACTGATGCGTGGCTACACCCTGCCGTTCCGGATCGAGCTGTCCGGCCTGGCGCCCGGTGCGCTCGACAATCCGCCCGACTCCCATGTGGTGATCCTGACCGACGCGGTGATGGCGCCGATCGGCAACACCCGCACCTACGGCGGCGGCATGCTGGTGTGTCCGGAAGCACTCGCCGATGACGGGTACCTCGACATCACGGTGGTCGGCGCGGTGTCGCGGCTGGAGATGGCACGGCTGCTGCCCGCGTTGTC
Source organism: Nocardia sp. NPDC057272 (assembly GCF_042668615.1). NCBI lineage: Bacteria > Bacillati > Actinomycetota > Actinomycetes > Mycobacteriales > Nocardiaceae > Nocardia > Nocardia sp. NPDC057272. Next base: position 5,001 of record NZ_JBHUYK010000050.1, read on the forward strand.
GGCGGGCAAACGGATCGACCACCCGGCGACCAAGCGTTACCGGGCCCGCCGGATCACCGTCGGTGCCGAGGGCGGATACGCCACGGCCGATGGTGAGCCCGCGGGAATGTTGCCGGTGACGGTGCAGGCGATGCCGGGCGCGTTGAGCGTGCTGGTTCCCTGATCAAGCCGGGTCGAAGGCGATCCGGGACACCGCGTGCAGCGTCGGACGATCGATGATCACCACCGAGGTCGAGGACAGAGGTTGCGGGTCCGGCGCGAGGGTGGTGCCGCGGGCTCCGAGGGAATCCAGCATCGTTTCCCAGCGTCGGCAGTGTCCCGTGAAGGCCAGGCTGTTGACGCTTCTGCCTCGACTGATCTGACCCGATCTGGCCTGCTCCGCGGGCACATCGATGAGCACCATGTGCAGTTCGCGGCGGCCCTGCGCGGTCCAGCGGGCGATCAGGCAACGGCTCCAGCGGAAGGTCGCGCAGTCGTGGATGGCGACGGGTCCGTCGCTGGCGCGGACCGCGTCGCGGATCGCGCGGTAGTGCGCGAGGTGGACCAGCGGGCGCCACAGGGAATACGGCGCCCAGCCCAAGCGGTGACGCAGGCGATTGCGGGTGTGATTCGAGTCGAGGACGAGGGCGCCGGACGCGGTCCGCACCGGCTGCTCGGCATCGGGTCCCGAGCCGAAGAAGCGGTGGAGCGCGGTGGACTTTCCCGCGCCGGGAACACCGGCGAAGACCAGAACCGTGCTGCTCGGGTAGCGCAGTTCTTCGACCGCGCTCGCGCGCAGGTCCAGCAGGGCGATCGGGGTGATGATCCTCGGTGCCGACGCGGGAACGGGAGACGAGGAATCGAGCGGGGGCGTCACCCTCTCCAGGGTCCGGTAAAACGGACAAAACGGCAATCGGGGGTTGCCCGGATATTTCGGCTGGAGGCTTGGGAGACAACGGTTTCCGCGTGTCGTCGTGGCGCGTCACAGGCCGTGCTGACCAGCGCCGGGTAGAAGCTGAGAATTCCATATGGATTCTGCTGAGTGGGGTCGATCGCCGGTAGTATCAGAGCTGTAGACGGAGTCTTCGGTGTCCCTCATCCACCGAAGATTCCGTCTTTTTTTGTGCTCGGGTAGGCGGGGAAAAAGCTCGTTGCCGCTCCCCTTAGGATTGGGACGTGACCAGCGCAGCCCCTGACAACTCGCGTAATCGTGCCGATGCCCTGCCCAAGAGCTGGAACCCCGGCGAGGTAGAGGCCGACCTGTACGAGGGCTGGGTCAACGCCGGGTACTTCGCCGCCGACGCCGCCTCGGACAAGCCGCCGTACTCGATCGTGCTGCCGCCGCCCAACGTCACCGGCACTCTGCACATGGGCCACGCGCTCGACCACACGATCATGGACCTGCTCACCCGCCGCAAGCGGATGCAGGGCTACGAGGTGCTGTGGCTGCCGGGCATGGACCACGCCGGTATCGCCACGCAGACGGTGGTGGAGAAGCAGCTCGCCGTCGACGGGAAGTCCAAGGAGGACTTCGGGCGTGAGCTGTTCATCGACAAGGTGTGGGACTGGAAGCGCGAATCCGGCGGGCAGATCCAGGGGCAGATGCGTCGCCTCGGCGACGGCGTCGACTGGAGCCGCGACCGCTTCACCATGGACGACGGTCTCTCGCGCGCCGTGCAGACGATCTTCAAGCGGCTCTACGACTCGGGTCTGATCTACCGCGCCGAGCGCCTGGTGAACTGGTCGCCGGTGCTGCAGACCGGCATCTCCGACCTCGAGGTCGACCACAAGGAGGTCGACGGCGAGCTCGTGAGCATGCGGTTCGGCTCACTGAACGACGACGAACCGCACGTGATCGTCGCCACCACCCGCGTCGAGACGATGCTCGGTGACACCGCCGTCGCGGTCCATCCGGACGACGAGCGGTACAAGGCGCTGATCGGCACCACGCTGTATCACCCGATCACCGGCCGTCAGATCCCGATCGTCGCCGACGACTACGTCGACCCCGAGTTCGGTTCCGGCGCAGTGAAGATCACCCCGGCGCACGACCCCAACGACTTCGAGCTCGGCCTGCGCCACGGCCTGCCGATGCCGACGATCATGGACAAGACCGGCCGGATCGCCGACAGCGGAACCGAATTCGACGGCATGGACCGCTTCGAGGCCCGCGTGAAGATCCGCGAGCGTCTCGAGGCCGAAGGTCGCATCGTCGGTCGCAAGTTCCCCTACAAGCATCAGGTCGGTCACTCGGAGCGCTCCGGCGAGCCCATCGAGCCGCGCCTGTCGATGCAGTGGTGGGTCAAGGTCGACACACTGGCCAAGGCCGCGGGCGACGCCGTGCGCGAAGGCGATGTGAAGATCCACCCGGCCAGCCAGGAACCGCGCTGGTTCGACTGGGTCGACAACATGCACGACTGGTGCATCTCGCGGCAGCTGTGGTGGGGCCACCGCATCCCGATCTGGTACGGCCCCGAAGGCGAGGTCGTGTGCCTGGGCCCCGGCGAGGAAGCGCCCGAGGGCTGGGTGCAGGACCCCGACGTGCTCGACACCTGGTTCTCCTCGGGTCTGTGGCCGTTCTCCACGATGGGCTGGCCCGACTCGACTCCGGAGCTGTCGAAGTTCTATCCGACCAGCGTCCTCGTCACCGGGTACGACATCCTGTTCTTCTGGGTGGCCCGGATGATGATGTTCGGCATGTACGTGAGCGACGATCCGGTGCTCACCGCGGGTAAGGGCGGCCAGAAGCAGGTCCCGTTCGAAGACGTGTTCCTGCATGGCCTGATCCGCGACCAGCACGGCAAGAAGATGTCGAAGTCGCGCGGCAACGGCATCGACCCGCTCGACTGGATCAACTCCTACGGCGCCGACGCGCTGCGCTTCACCCTGGCCCGCGGCGCTCAGCCCGGCGGCGATCTGTCCGTCGGCGACGCGCACGCGCTGGCCTCGCGCAGCTTCGTCACCAAGCTGTTCAACGCCACCAAGTTCGCCCTGATGAACGGTGCGCGCACCGGTGAGCTGCCCCCGCGCGAGACCCTCACCGACGCCGACCGCTGGATCGTCGACCGGCTCGAGGCGGTCCGCGCCGAGGTCGACACCGCCTTCGACGCCTACGAATTCGGCAAGGCCTGCGAGGCGCTCTACCACTTCGCGTGGGACGAGCTGTGCGACTGGTACCTGGAGCTGTCCAAGGTGCAGTTCGCCGAATCCGACGCGCGCGCCGAGAGCACCGCGGTGGTGCTCGGCAGTGTGCTCGACGCGGTGCTGCGCCTGCTGCACCCGGTGATCCCGTTCGTCACCGAGACCCTGTGGAAGGCGCTCACCGGTGGCGAATCGGTGGTGATCGCCGCGTGGCCCCAGGCCAGTGGCGTCGCGACCGACGAACTCGCCGCGCAGCGAGTGGCCGATACGCAGCGGTTGATCACCGAGATCCGCCGGTTCCGCGGCGATCAGGGCTTGGCCGACAAGCAGAAGGTGAAGGCCACTCTCGTCGGGATCGAAGAGATCGGGCTCGGCGGGTTCGCCGACTCGGTGGCCAACCTGGCCCGGCTCACCGAACCGGGCGAGGACTTCGCCACCACCGCCGAGGTGGAGGTGCGGCTGTCCGGCGGCACCGTCACCGTGCAACTCGACACCTCCGGCGCGATCGACCTCGACGCCGAGCGTCGCCGGCTGGAGAAGGATCTCGCGGCCGCGCAGAAGGACCTCGACACCACCACGGCCAAGCTCGGCAACGAGGCCTTCCTGGCCAAGGCGCCGCAGCCGGTCGTCGACAAGATCACCGGTCGACGTGATGTGGCCGCGGCCGAAGTCACGCGCATCGGCGCCCGTCTGGCGGAGCTGAGCGCCAAGTGAGCGACCTGGGCCCCGGTGACCTCGACCCCGAAGACGCCGACTTCGGTGGCAGCGACTACAGCGCGGCCCAGCTCAGCACCGGGCCGTCGCCGGTCGACCTCGCCGAGATGGCGCTGGTCGAGGCCGAGCTCGACAAGCGCTGGCCCGAAACCAAGATCGAACCCTCGCTCACCAGGATCGCCACCCTGATGGATCTGCTGGGTAACCCGCAGAACAACTATCCGGCGATCCATGTCGCGGGCACCAACGGCAAGACCTCGGTGACCCGGATGATCGACGCCCTGCTCACCGCCCTGCATCGGCGCACCGGCCGGATCACCAGCCCGCACCTGCAGCTGGCGACCGAGCGGATCAGCATCGACAACGCGCCGATCTCCCCGGCCGGCTATGTGGCGACCTACCACGAGCTGGCGCCCTATATCGGCATGATCGACCAGCGTTCCGCCGAATCCGACGGCCCGGCGATGAGCAAGTTCGAGGTGCTCACCGGCATGGCCTACGCCGCGTTCGCCGAGGCGCCGGTCGACGTGGCCGTCGTGGAAACCGGGATGGGTGGCACCTGGGACGCCACCAATGTGATCCACGCGCAGGTCGCGGTGATCACCCCGATCGGCCTCGACCACACCGAGTACCTGGGCCCGGATCTCGAGTCGATCGCCAAGGAGAAGGCCGGGATCATCAAGCGCGCACCCGAGGCGCTGATCCCGACCGACACCGTCGCAGTGATCGCCGAGCAGGAGCCCGAGGTGATGGACGTGCTGCTGCGCCGAGCCGTCGCCGAAGACGCCGCGGTGGCCCGCGAGGGCGCGGAGTTCCGGGTGCTGGAACGGGGCGTCGCCGTCGGTGGACAGCTGCTCACCCTCCAGGGGCTCGGCGGTGTCTACGACGAGATCTTCCTGCCGCTGCACGGCGAGCACCAGGCCCGCAACGCGGCGCTGGCGCTGGCCGCGGTGGAGGCGTTCTTCGGGGCGGGCGCGGATCGTCAGCTCGATATCGAGGCCGTGCGCGCCGGTTTCGCGACGGTGGCCAGCCCGGGGCGGATGGAACGGATGCGCAACGCGCCGACCATCTTCGTCGACGCTGCCCACAACCCGGCGGGTGCGCAGGCGCTGGCCGCGACGCTCACCGGCGAGTTCGACTTCCGCAAGCTGGTCGGGGTGGTCGCGGTGCTCGCCGACAAGGACGCGGCCGGGATCCTCGACGCGCTCGAACCGGTCTTCGACGAAATCGTCGTCACCAGCAACGGCTCCCCGCGGGCCATGGACGTGGACTCGCTGGCCGACCTGGCCGTGCAGCGGTTCGGCGATGAACGCGTGATCACCGCCGAGACCCTGCCCGACGCGCTGGAGTCGGCGATCGCGCTGGCCGAGCAGGCGGGCGACGAGGGCGACGTGATCTCCGGTGCAGGCGTGGTGGTCACCGGATCGGTCGTCACCGCGGGCGCGGCGCGCGCCCTGTTCGGAAAGGCTCCGGCGTGAGTAAAGAAGAAGTGCCTCCTCCCGCCAACGATCCGTGGAAGGGTCTGCGCGGCGTCATGGCGGGGACGTTGATCCTCGAGGCGATCGTGGTGTTGCTGGCTTTGCCGGTGGTCGCCGACGTGGGCGGCGGTGTCACGTTGTTCTCCGGAACCTATCTCGTGGTGCTCTCGCTGCTGATGATCCTGGGCGCGGGTGTACAGCGGAAGCCGTGGGCGATCCCGTTCAACCTGGGCCTGCAGGTGTTGCTGCTCGCGGGTGCCTTCATCCACCTCTCGATCGGCGTGATCGCGGTGGTGTTCATCGCGGTCTGGGCGTTCATCCTCGTCCTGCGCTCGGATGTCCAGCGCCGAATGGACGCGGGACTGCTCCCCAGCCAGCGAATGGGCACCAAGTCCTGACCGCTCGAGGGCCCGATCGGCGTGCTGACACAGCCGGCGCTAGGGTTAGCCCGTGACTGAGCAGACGTTGGTACTCATCAAGCCGGACGGTGTCTCCCGAGGCCTCACCGGCGAGATCCTCGCGCGCATCGAGCGCAAGGGCCTCACTTTCCAGGCGCTGGAGCTGAAGAACGTGTCCGCGGAACTCGCGGCTGAGCACTACGCCGAACATGCCGAGCGGCCCTTCTTCGGCTCGCTCATCGAATTCATCACCTCCGGCCCGGTCGTCGCGGCCGTGCTCGAAGGCCCGCGCGCGATCGCGGCGTTCCGTCAGCTCGCCGGTGGCACCGACCCGGTAGAGAAGGCCGTGCCCGGCACCATCCGCGGCGACTTCGGCCTGGAGACCCAGTTCAACCTGGTCCACGGATCCGACTCGCCCGAGTCCGCCAAGCGCGAGATCGCCCTCTGGTTCCCCGAATTTCCCGCCTGACCCGCAGCGGTCGGTAGTGCAGCAAAGGTAGAAGGACACCCGGTCAGGCGGTATCGAACTCCGCTCGGCCGGGGTGCCCTCGCTTGCCGGATCCACCGGGTGATACCACGGCCGTGAGCGGGGCGGAGTTCGCGTGAGTTGCGCCGATGGCGCTCCCCGCGCGAACCGTATGGGATACTGATTACGGATGTGTTCGACGCCGACCTGTCGCGCAGGTACGTGACGCGGGGTCGGACATGACCGGATGACACCGCGGTTGATGCCGATCATCGCTGCCACGGACGGCCCTGTTGCTGGGGTTGCCCGCGCAGGCACGCTGGATGAGCGCTCGAAAGCGCGGTGCCACGCCGTACAGCCAGGCGCCGTGTGACCGGTTGGCGCGCCAGACGATCGATCAAGGTGCGACCGGACACGCGGGGCGAGACCAGATGACCCTCGTACCATCGGGTACGAGGTGCACGGACGATGCCCCCGCGTCGGCCGCGTCACTCCCGTACCGGGGAAGGACGCGCCCGGGGGCCCGAGGAGACTTCGTGGCCGAAAAAGAGCCGCTGGACACAACACAACAGGATGCCGATCAATTGCCGGAGCGAATTCGAGTTCATGCACTGGCCAAACGGTTGGGAGTGACCAGCAAACGCATCCTGGCCAAACTGGCCGAGCTGGGCGCCGAGGCGCGCAGCGTTCAATCCAATGTCGACCGTTCGGTCGCCGAAACGGTGCGCGACGCGATCGCCGCCGCTGACGCCGAACCCGGCGCCCCCGACGAAGCACCAGCACCGACTACGCGCGCGAAGAAGCGCGCCGCGTCCACACCCGTCGCCGAGCAGCCGGCCGACACCTCAGCGGCGCCCGCGTCGCTGTTCTCCGCGCCGCACGTCGCGCGCACCGACGAGGTGTTCGCCGCGATGCGCGACGACGCGCACACCGATCTGTTCACCCACCGGGTGTCCGAGAACCCCGCGCAGGCCGAGCCGGTCACCTTCGAGGCGCCCGCCTCGGTGGGCATGCCGCTGTTCCTCCCGCCGGATGCCACCGCCGCCGAGGAGGCCCGCAAGCGCCGTCGCGCCGAGCGGACCCCCAAGAAGACCGAAGAGCCCGCCGCACCGCCGGTCGACGAGCAGCCCGCCGCGCCGAAGGCCGAGGAGCCCGAAGTCGAGGTCGACGACGAGTCCGCCGATCAGTCCGGTGACAACGACGCCGACGGCCAGCCGCGCCGCCGTCGCCGTGGCCGCCGTGGCCGTGGTCGCGGTCGTGGCGAGCAGTCCGCCGACGGTGAGGACAACGAGTCCGACACCGATGACGACGACACCGACGAGGCCGAGCAGCCGGCCGAGCAGGTCGGCGCCGAGGCCGAACAGGCCGAGGACACCGAATCCGAGACCGATGACGAAGACGGATCCTCCGATGGCGCGAGCCGTCGTCGCCGTCGTCGTCGCCGTCGCAAGGTCGGTGGTGAGTCCGGCGACGCCGAGGCGGCCACCGAAGACGATCCGCCGAACACCGTCGTGCACGAGCGTGAGCCCCGCAACAAGCGTCGCGAACGTTCCAGTGCGAGCAACCCCGACGAAGTGCAGGGCATCTCCGGCTCCACCCGGCTGGAAGCGAAGCGTCAGCGTCGCCGTGACGGCAGGGAAGCCGGGCGTCGTCGTCCGCCGATCCTGACCGAGTCGGAGTTCCTGGCCCGCCGCGAAGCGGTCGACCGGGTGATGGTCGTGCGCGAGAAGGCGTTCGACCCCGCCGAGCACGCGCCCGGTCACCAGACCACCACCCAGGTGGCGGTCCTCGAGGACAACATCCTCGTCGAGCACTTCGTCACCAGTTCCGGTCAGGCGTCGATGGTGGGCAACGTCTACCTCGGCAAGGTCCAGAACGTGCTGCCCAGCATGGAAGCGGCGTTCATCGACATCGGCCGCGGCCGCAACGGTGTGCTCTACGCCGGTGAGGTGAACTGGGAAGCCGCTGGTCTCGGCGGTCGCGAGCGCAAGATCGAGCAGGCGCTCAAGCCCGGCGATCAGGTGCTGGTGCAGGTGTCCAAGGACCCGGTGGGTCACAAGGGCGCCCGTCTCACCACCCAGATCTCGCTCGCGGGTCGCTTCCTGGTGTACGTGCCCGGTGGCACTTCCACCGGGATCAGCCGCAAGCTGCCCGATACCGAGCGCAAGCGGCTCAAGGAGATCCTGCGCGAGATCGTCCCGTCCGACGCCGGGGTGATCATCCGGACCGCGTCCGAGGGTGTCAGCGAGCCCGAACTGGCTCGCGACGTCGAGCGGCTGCAGGCTGCCTGGCGCACCATCGAAGAGGCCGCCGCCAAGGAGACCAACGCACCGAAGGCCCTCTACGAAGAGCCCGACATGCTGGTCAAGGTCATCCGCGACCTGTTCAACGAGGACTTCGCCAAGCTGGTCATCGAAGGTGACCGCGCGTGGAGCACCGTCGAAACCTATGTCCGCACGGTGGCGCCCGATCTGCTGCCGCGGGTCAACCGGCACGAGAACAACGGTGTCGACGTGTTCGACGCCTTCCGGATCGACGAGCAGCTGGCCAAGGCGCTCGATCGCAAGGTGTGGCTGCCCTCGGGCGGCACCTTGGTGATCGACCGCACCGAGGCGATGACCGTCGTCGACGTCAACACCGGCAAGTTCACCGGTTCGGGCTCGTCGAACCTCGAAGAGACCGTCACCAAGAACAACCTGGAAGCGGCCGAGGAGATCGTGCGCCAGATGCGGCTGCGCGATATCGGCGGCATGATCGTCGTCGACTTCATCGACATGGTCCTCGAATCCAACCGTGACCTGGTGCTCCGTCGTCTCACCGAGGCGCTCGGGCGCGACCGCACCCGCCACCAGGTGTCGGAGGTCACCTCGCTGGGCCTGGTCCAGATGACCCGCAAGAAGCTGGGTACCGGACTGGTCGAGGCGTTCTCCACCACCTGTGAGCACTGCCACGGTCGCGGCATTCTCGTGCACTCCTACCCGGTGGATTCCGGGTCCGGGGTCGAGGAGCCGCGGTCGAAGGAGGGCGGTTCGCGTCGTCGTCGCGGTAAGGATCGCGACAAGCCCGCGGCCACCGCGGCGCCCGCGACCAACGGCACCGCACCGGCCGCCGAGCACGCCGAAGAGGACATCGCCGTCAAGCGGGCCCACCCGGTGGTACTCGCGATGGCAGGTCATCACGACGACGAGCACAGCGACGAGCACACCGAGGTCGTCGAGGAGGCGCCCGCCGAGCCCAGCAGGTCGCGGTCGCGTTCGCGGTCGCGCCGGTCGGGTCGTGGTGCCGCCGCGGCGAATACCGAGCAGAGCACCGAGGGTCCGCTCACCGGGGTCATCTCCGGTGAGGCCGAGCCCGAGGCCGTCGAGCCCGAGGTCGAGGAAGAGGCGGTGATCTCCGCCCCGGCCGAGACCGCCGCTGTGGTCGAGCCGCCGGTCGTCGAGACCCCGCAACCGGCTCCGGTCGCCGAGCCCGAACCGGCCGCCGCCGCCGAGGAACCCGCACCGCGGGCGCCTCGTAGGCGTCGCGTAGCCCGGTCGACGGCAGCGCCCGCACCGGACAGCGCGGGAGCCGTGTTCGTCCTGTCGGCGAACGAGCAGCCGCCCGCGGCGGCCGTCGTGGACTTCGCAGCGGAGCCCGTGGTCGTCCCGGAGCGCAAGCCGCGTCGTCGCGCCGTGGGTCGTCCCGCGGGCGCGCCGGCCGCCGAATCGAAGTAACCCGATGCTTGCGTGCGCGGATCGCTCCGCGCACGCAAGCCCTCGATTCGGCCCCTGACCGGCCGAATTGGGGGAGTGGATACCATTCTGGTAACCTAGGTCGGTCGCTGCCCAGTGATTGAGCATCCAGCCGAGCAGGCCGGGTGATACCGCAGGCAGCAAACGTTCTTCCCCCGCTCGTGCGGGGATGAGCCCAGGAATACGCGTCGCAGCTGCGCCGTGGACATGTGCAGGACCAATGTGAGTGGAGGAAGCCGACCGATGGCAGCGTACGCAATCGTCAAGACCGGCGGAAAGCAGTACAAGGTCGCGGTCGGTGACCTGGTGAAGGTCGAGAAGATCGAGGGCGCGGTCGGCACCGCCGTGGCGCTGACCCCGGTTCTCGTCGTCGACGGTACCGATCTGACCACCGACGCCGACAAGCTGGCCAAGATCTCCGTGGCCGCTGAGGTCATCGACCAGACCAAGGGCCCGAAGATCCGGATCCACAAGTTCAAGAACAAGACCGGCTACCACAAGCGCCAGGGTCACCGTCAGCCGCTGACGGTCATCAAGGTCACCGGCATCAAGTAAGAATTTTCCCGAGGAGACGAAGCAATGGCACATAAGAAGGGCGCATCCAGCTCCCGGAACGGCCGCGATTCGAACGCCCAGCGCCTCGGCGTGAAGCGTTTCGGCGGCCAGAAGGTCAGCGCGGGCGAGATCCTGGTCCGTCAGCGTGGAACTCACTTCCACCCGGGCGTGAACGTCGGCCGTGGTGGCGACGACACGCTGTTCGCCCTCGAGGCGGGCGCGGTCGAGTTCGGCACCAAGCGTGGCCGCAAGACCGTCAACATCGTCGTTCCGGAGCCGGTCCAGGCCTGACCGCCTGGAGCTTCGCTCCCCACAGACACCAGAGCGGGTCAGGGTTGATTCCCTGACCCGCTCTGTCGTGTTCTCCCTGCCCCTTACCGCAAACGACTAGTCAGAAGGAGGAGGATCAACCCATGTCCAAATTCATCGACCGCGTCGTGCTGCATGTTCGTGCCGGTAGAGGTGGACACGGTTGCGCCTCGGTGCATCGTGAGAAGTTCAAGCCGCTCGGTGGGCCGGACGGCGGCAACGGCGGCAGCGGTGGCGACGTGATCCTCGAGGTCGACGCCAACGTCCACACCCTGCTCGATTTCCATTTCCACCCCAACGCCAAGGCCGGCAACGGCAAGCCGGGCGAGGGCAGCAACCGAGAGGGCAAGAACGGCGCCGATCTGGTGCTGCAGGTCCCCGACGGAACGGTCGTCGTCGATGACGACGGCAAGGTGGTCTGCGACCTCGTCGGCGCGGGCAACCGGTTCATCATCGCCCGCGGTGGCCGCGGTGGCCTCGGCAACGCCTCGCTGGCGTCCAAGGCACGCAAGGCGCCCGGTTTCGCGCTGCTCGGTGAAGAGGGCGACGAGGTCGACGTCGTACTCGAGCTGAAGTCGGTCGCCGACGTCGGACTCGTCGGCTTCCCGTCCGCGGGCAAGTCGTCGCTGGTCTCGGTGCTGTCCGCGGCCAAGCCGAAGATCGCCGATTACCCGTTCACCACGCTGGTCCCCAACTTGGGCGTCGTGCTGTCCGGTGACACGACCTTCACCATCGCCGACGTGCCCGGCCTGATCCCCGGTGCCAGCGAAGGCCGCGGCCTCGGCCTGGACTTTCTGCGCCACATCGAACGCTGCGCGGTACTCGCCCACGTCGTCGACTGCGCGACCCTGGAACCCGGCCGCGACCCGGTCTCCGACGTCGATGCACTCGAGGCCGAGCTCGCTGCCTACAAGCCCGCCTTGTCGGGTGACGCCAGCCTCGGTGATCTGGCCGACCGCCCGCGCGTGGTCATCCTCAACAAGACCGACGTGCCCGATGCGGCCGAGCTGGCCGAAATGGTGTCCGCTGAGTTCGCCGAGCGTGGCTGGCCGGTGTTCGAGATCTCCGCTGTGAGCCGCGCGGGCCTGCGCCCGTTGACGTTCGCGCTGGCCGACATGGTTCGTCAGTATCGCGAGGATCACCCCAAGGCCGCGCCCAAGCGCACCATCATCCGCCCGATCGCGACCGACGAGACCGGTTTCAGCGTCATCGCCGACCCGGAGGAGGCGGGTGGTTTCATCGTGCGCGGCACTCGCCCCGAGCGCTGGATTCGCCAGACCGACTTCAACAACGACGAGGCCGTCGGCTATCTGGCCGACCGGTTGGCCCGCCTCGGCGTCGAAGCCGAGCTGGTCAAACAGGGTGCGCAGCCGGGCTGCCCGGTCACCATCGCCGGTGTGACCTTCGAATGGGAGCCGATGATCTCGGCGGGTGTCGATATGCAGCCGACCGGCCGCGGAACCGACCTCCGGCTCGAGACCAACGATCGTATCGGTGCGGCCGAGCGCAAGCTCGCCTCGCAGGCGCGGCGTGGTCTGCTCGACGAAAACGGCGAACGCAAAGAGTGAGGTGGGTCGCGCCCGGCGAAAATCGCTGTCGGGCGCGGCCATTGGATCGGCATACTGCGATGGTTGACGAGGTAGCTCGGTGATCGTGGTGCAGGGAGTTGAACGATGCAGGTGGGTTCGGAGCTGAGTCAGGGACGCGCGGCGATCGTGTCGGCGCGCACCGTGGTGGTGAAGATCGGCTCGTCGGCGTTGACCAGCCTCGAAGGTGGCCTCGACACTGCTCGCCTCGATCTGCTGGCCGACGCGGTCGAGGCGCGGATGCGGGCCGGTTCGGACGTGGTGGTCGTGTCCTCGGGCGCGATCGGCGCGGGGCTCGCTCCGCTCGGTCTGTCGAAACGGCCCAAGGACCTCGCGACCAAGCAGGCCGCGGCCAGCGTCGGACAGCTGGCTCTCGCCCACGCATGGGGCACGTCGTTCGCCCGCTATGACCGCACCGTCGGCCAGATCCTGCTCTCCGCCGACGATTTCGCCCGCCGTGAGCATCACCGCAACGCCCAGCGCACGCTGGACCGGTTGCGTTCGCTCGGCGCGATCGCGGTGGTGAACGAGAACGACACGGTCGCCACCGAGGAGATCCGCTTCGGCGACAACGACCGGCTCGCCGCCCTGGTGGCGCATCTGGTGGGTGCTGACGCTCTGATCCTGCTGTCGGACGTGGCCGGTCTCTACGATGGTGATCCGCGCAAGGGCGCCGCCAATTTCATTCCCGAGGTGCGCAGCAGCGCCGACCTCGACGGCGTCATCGCGGGTAGCGGTGGTGCGCTCGGGACCGGTGGCATGGCCTCCAAGCTCTCCGCTGCCCGTCTCGCGGCTGACGCGGGGATTCCCGTTCTGCTGGCCTCTGCCGCTGATGCATCGGTCGCCCTCACCAGTGGCACTGTGGGCACGGCGTTCGCTGCTCGGCCGATCCGGCTCTCTGGTCGTAAGTTCTGGGTTCGTCATGCCGCTGATCCGCGGGGTGCGGTTCTGCTCGATGCGGGGGCGGTTGATGCGGTGGCTCAGCGGCACTCGTTGTTGGCGGCGGGGATCACCGGTATTCGTGGTCGCTTCTTCGGGGGGGATGTGGTCGATCTGGTCAGTCCGGATGACGAGGTTGTCGCTCGGGGGGTTATCGAATATGACAGTGGTGAGCTCGTCTCGATGCTCGGCCGGTCTACGACTGATCTTCCGGACACTATGCAGCGTCCGGTGATTCATGCGGACGATCTGGTCAAGGTCTGAACGGAGACTTCGTTCTCGGTCGTGTGGTCGACAGGCGCGGGCCGGAAAGTGATGGCCTGGGTTTGGGTAGTCCCAGAACGGTGAACGCTGTGTTTGTTGGCGCGCTGGCGCGCGCGTGTCCGCGGCCCTGAGGGGCCGCCGGTCAGGCACCGGTGCTTGCTCCTTCGTCGCCTACGCACCGGCGCC
>NZ_JBHUYK010000051.1:0-17844 GCF_042668615.1 Nocardia sp. NPDC057272
TATCTCGGCGCGCACCTGCAACCTCGACTACCCGAACGAGGACTGCGCTTCGCCCTGGGCGGGGTGGCTATCGCGACGGCGGGAATCTATGCCGCGCAAGCGCTCTGAGGCATCTTCGGACGCACTGTAGTGCCGCCTATCGTGCGGTCACGAACGTCCGCATCTGCCGATGAGAGGCAGTCGAGCTGCCCTAGGTGCGGCAGATCATTACCCGCCTGTGCTCATTCACAGTTCGTCTGCGGGATGACTGCGGGAGAACAGCCGCTCGACCGCGGCGACGATAGCTGCTCGACGATCTGCCAAGAACTGATCACGCGCACCACTTTCGCTAGACGTCAGGCCAGGTTGCTCAGCCCAGGCCATCGCCAGCTGGTTGACGAACACGACGATGTCGAGCGGGTCCCACGAGGGATCGAGCAGTCCTTCCTGCTGCGCGCGGCGAAGTTTTTCCGCCTTGCGACCGACCGTGTCCCGAGCGAAATCATCGGAGCCGGTGCCAGCGAATTCAAGCTGCCCCCAACGCATCAGACGTAGTTTTGCGGGGTTGGCGACGAAGTAGTCGTGGACTCGTCCGGCGTAGCCGGGCAGATCGGCGGGGTCCATCTGCGTCGCTTCGACGATCTCGTCGAGTTCGCGGGCGGCGATGAATCCGTAGAGCTGTTCTTTGCTACGAAAGTAGGCGTAGACCCGCTCCTTGCTGGTCCTGGCAGACTTCGCGATCCGCTCGATGCGCGCACCGGCGATCCCGTGCCGCGCGAATTCGGCCGTGGCCGCTTCGACGATGCGGTCACGGGACGAATCAGTACGAGACGAGAGCGACATGCTACCACCATACCAAACCGAACTGTTTGGTTTGACCAGGCCGACCGCCGGGCGTAGCGTCAAACCAAACAGTTCGGTTTGACTCTGGGGAAGGCATGATTCATGCAGCACAGGACATTGGGAACGCAGGGACTGACCGTCTCGGCGATGGGTTACGGATCGATGGGCACCGTGGTCGGTTACGGAGCCAGCGATGACACTGAATCCGTTGCCGCGATCCGCCGTGCGCACGACCTCGGCGTGACCTTCTTCGACACCGCCGAGATGTACGGCTGGGGAGAAGGGGAGAAACTACTCGGCCGCGCGGTGGCACCGTTTCGCCACGAGGTGGTGATCGCCACCAAGTTCGGGTTCACCCCCCGCTTCGGCACCGACTCGCGCCCCGCGCATATCCGCGAGGTGGTCGAGACCAGCCTGCGCAACCTGGGAGTCGATAACATCGACCTGCTCTATCAGCACCGAGTCGACCCTGCCGTGCCGATCGAGGACGTCGTCGCCACGATGGCCGAATTCGTCGACGCCGGCAAGGTGAAATACCTCGGCCTGTCGGAAGCGACGCCCGAGGTCATCCGCAAAGCCCATGCCGTGCACCCGATCTCGGCGCTGCAAACCGAGTACTCGATCTTTGCCCCGGACGCCGAACCCCTGTTCCCGCTCCTGGAAGAGCTCGGCATCGGGTTCGTCGCCTACTCCCCGCTGGCGCGCGGATTCCTCACCGGCACAGCGAAACCGGCCCGCGACTACGATCGGACCGACTTCCGTACCCTCATGCCCTGGTGGAACGCCGACAACTACGATGCCAACGCGCACATCATCGGTCAGCTCACCGAACTCGCCACCGCCAAAGGCATCACCGTCTCGCAGCTGGCGCTCGCCTGGATTCTCACGCAACGCGACTACATCGTCCCGATTCCAGGCTCACGCAACCCTGTCCGCGTCGCTCAGAACGTCGCAGCAAGCGACATCACACTCACCACCGAGGACCTCGCGCGTATCGCCGCCATCGCTCCCGCCGGCGGGCACGGCGGCCGTGGCACCCCCTCGCCATGGCTGTAGAGGGACAGCTGCCCTGAGCAGGACAACACACTGAAATGCCGCATATCGAGCGTTCCCGCTGACCGGCATTGGCCCTGTTCTGGGTTGGGGTGCACACCTCGGGGCTGGCTCACCGCCTGCCCGATACGGCCTGCCGTTCACGCGTAGAGGCTCACAGGTCAAGGGTGGACTTGTCCATCAGCGAAGCTGACGCGAATGCGCCCTTGAGGTGTGAGGGGCGCGGGATCACAATGCACGCCAACCCGGGACAGGGCCACGCGGCCACCGGTCGCGATACCACCACCCTCAGCGCGTGCTCGTCGCTGACTCGCCGCCGCGCCGGGCGGTGAGGCACGAGCAAGACCGTCGCGCGGCGTTTGCGCGGCGGCGGCGCGCACGCGCCGCCGCCGGCGCTCTTGACTCTATATAGCGCACCCTGATTTCATCGCTCCACCGCAGAATGTGCGGTCGCAGCTTGAGGTCGACCACATCTCAGGGCAGCCGGTGAACGTCCCGAGTTGTTCAACGCCAGTCACTTTCACGGAGTGGTTGCTGAATTTCGCTTCGACTCGGATGCTTACAAGGGGCGCAATGTGGTCGAGCGGGCGTTCAACAAGGCCAAACACTGGCGTGGGGTCGCGACTCGTTACGACAAACTGGCCTGCACTTACCGGGCCGGGATCGTCATGGCTCTCACGGTCGAATGACTGAAGCTATTGGGAGACATGACCTAGAGGCTGGCGGCCGACAGCCGTGCGCTGTCAGGCCGGTGCGATGCGGGGTCCCCAGTAGTTGAGGTGAGCGGCCGAGTGGGCGAGTGCGGTGCGGTCGGGAATGATGTCCCAGATTCCGTATTTGTCGTGGGGGAAGTCGCGCAGGAAGTTGTTGAGGTCCACTGCGGTGGCGAGCAGGCGGGCGGGGTCGATCGGTCCCAGAATTCCTGAGTTCACCCAGTCGACAAGGTGTTCGGCGATCCCGGTGATCATGGCGACCGGGTCGGTGAGGGTGAATTCGGTGGCGATGTCGTAGGCCTGTTTCAAGTAGGTGCCCGCGATGTTGGCATTGCCGTAGATGTCTCCGGGCAGGCAGTAGTCGAACCAGTCGATGGGGTGGGTTTCGGTGATGTTGTCGCCCGAGATGCCTTGGTAGGCGAGGGAATTGCCGAGATGGAAGGTACGGCCCAACCCGCGATGCGGTGAGGCGAGGGCGTGTACCCAGTGACAGTCGCCGCGTCGGCCCTGCAGTGAACCGGACACGATGTCGCGACCGACCAGCGAGACCACTGCCCCGCCCTGGCTGTAGCCGAGCAGGCCGAACGACCCGGCGTGCGCGTTGATCAGTCTGGTCAGTTCGGCGATGCCCATGTCGCGGGAGGCGCGGTAGGACGGTCGGCCCAGAGCGTCGAGCAGGGCGTCGCCGCCGCCGGGGACGGGTCCGAAACTGGCGGGATAGTTCACGTATTCGATGTCGAACCATTGCGGGTCGAGGGCGTTGGTGATGCCGGTCAGCATACCGATGGGGTCCGACGGGCTGATTCCGCCCGGATTGGCGTTGGCGGCGGCGACGGCTTCCCACGTGCCGGGCACACAGAACAGTGTGTGCTTGGCGAGGGTCAGGTCGGGGATGATCAGGGTCTGCCCGACGGTGATCATGTTCGGGTCGGCGAGCTTGTTGGCGGCCGCGATCAGCGGAAACCGCGCGCGGTCGCCGTAGAACCGCTCGGCCAGACCGGACAGTGTGTCGCCTACGACCACTGTGTGGGTGGCGGTGAGCCCGGGAACGATGAGCACCTGACCGATCCTGATCACGTTCGAGTCGGCGATCCGGTTTGCGATCGCGATCACCCGATACAGCGACGAATCGCCGTAGAAGCGGCTGGCCAGTGCCGACATGGTGTCACGTGCAGCAACCGTGTAGCGGATAGCCATGATCGACCTCTCGTCCTCGGGATCAGCATCGACGATTCCATTACCACGCAGAACTGGCCCGAGTGGTGGAGTACTCGAAAATTGCGCCGATATCGACACCGTCGTGGTCGGACGGGGCCACGGCAAGTAGCCGGGCCCTGCGGGGAGACAGCCGCGGCACGGCGATCGCCAGTGGGGTCTTCTGCCGCACATTCCCGATCAGGGGGATCGGCATCGAACCCTTCCGATTGGGCCTTCGCCGAGGATCGGACCTTCCTCTGGGCTCCGGACCTTCCTCTGGGCTTGGGCCAAGCATGGCTTGCGCGGTCTGCCCGGCACCCAGCACGCGATCCTACGGCGGGAGCCGGGCCGGGCCATCGAGTTCGCGAGCCCACCCGAGGTGGCCACCACTGTCGGGTATCGTCCCCGACTCCGGCGCGCTCGATCTTGATGACGTCGGCACCGAGATCGGCTAAGCAGCATTGCGGCGTTCGGCCCGGCGAGCACCCGGCCGAAGTCCGCGATCAGCAGCCCGTCCAAGGACATACTTCCCGCCGACGCGCTGACCGGAACGCTGCCTCGCCTGTCACCACCTTGCCGATCACGAGCTGGTGCATCTCTGATGTTCACTCATAGGCAAGCACAGACTCCAGAATCGACAAATCGGCCGGGTAGCGATCGTGACCGGAGTCGTTCAACGTCGACGAGATCCCTACGCGCCCGTGGTCGGCGTGCCCATGCGATCAGATGCCACCGAAACCGGTGCACAAGCTGGTTTCGAACCGGCAGACACCAGGCGGCCGAAACCTGCACCCGCCTCGAAATATCGGCATCTACCAGGAGCTTTGCCCTTCATCGCGAGCACGCAGCCGTACGCACGGATAGGCAACATTGGGCTGCACTATTGCACTATATTGCACGCCCGACGGGCCCAGTCGGCTCCATGCCCAGATTCGCTAACAAGTCGGCCCGCTTAGCAGAAGTGAATAAGTATGCGAATGACCGCGTTTCAGCTCAGGCGCGCCACGTTGGCCAGCGACTGACCTAGGCGGATACGAGCCGCCAATGAGGGCAACAGAGCCGCGGCGGATGTCGATCCTTCCTACTACAGCGACCCCGCCTCGGCAGACTCGACAGACACAAGCGGCACCTATGAGGCCACGGCTGTCCACCAGACGACTCGCTCGAATCTTCGGGAATTCAATGTTGACACCTCGGCCGTCTCAGTGGGCCGAGGACGGCACACCCGCTGCTCGCGCGCGCGGGGCACGTCGTCGCTGTGCTCGTCATGGTCGCGCCCGCAGACTCATTCCCGCTCGCGCGGGGATCACACTAATTCACCTGCATGTTTGCACGTCGAACACGCAATTTACATTCACTTTCGACCCAACCTCCACCACCAGACACCGACAGCTCCAACACTTTCAGGCACCCCCACGCCTCCGCAACCAGCCACCCTGGCTTCCCTCGGATCAACTCAGTACCGAGCATAGATCGCCGACTGCCACGGGATGAACCTCGCTCAGGCTGCGGCGTTCGGCGGCGAGCAGGGGCGGAGAAGCGCTGAGGCAACGGCTGTAGCGGGCTGCCAATATCGGTGTTCGCGAGAGTCGCCAAGAAGTCTGAGTTCGCCGACCGCATCGATGCCGAGGTGTGGCCGTCAGATCGCCATTACAGCGAGCAGCACCAGACACTGCCGAGCTCACAAGCCAATACCTGTAACTACCCGATCTACCGAGGTATGCCTGCTCGGGCAGGGCGACCCAAGTTGGCCCTACTGGCACTCCCCCACGCCCGCTCCTCGCCGCCTCCGAGGTGGCAGCAATGGACGTCGATCCAGATTCACCAGGCCCGCGACCCACGCTGGCTGGAGCAATTAATGTGCAATAAGTGTGTATATCGGGCAAAACACGTCAAGTTTCCGGATACAGAAAAACCCCCTCCGACCCAGGTCAGAGAGGGTTTCTACTGTCGGGCTGACAGGATTTGAACCTGCGACCACCTGGCGCGCGTTCCAGTTTTCCAGACGCTACCCATAATGACCCAATAGGGCTCAGTACCAGGCTCTTTCACGAAACGACACTTCTCAACGATTCGCGTGAATTCGCATTGATTCCGGTCAAAGTGTGGAGTTTCTGCGGGGCGCTGCCCACAGCTTCCAACGCTGGCGATCCTCTGCGTGGCAGCTGGCTGATTCCTCGGACGGCGAGCGCTCAGATGCGTTCCCAGCGCGCAGGCTGTGCTGGCCGACGCAGAAGCCTCCGCCAGGCGCTTCCATGCACGCGAAGGGCCGCGGTTATCGATCGGATGACCGCTCCGATTGCCACCATGAACACGGCCGCAGCAGCGGCCGTCGTTGCGCAACCTCGGGAATCGCGCGGAGGCTGTCTCAAAGATCGCGGTCAGGTAATTCTGCTGCAGCGCCATATCGGGTGACGTGCTGCTGCTGCGTAAGATGCCCGTCGTGTTGACGACCCGATGAAGTCCACGGAGTTGTCGGCCAGCACCGTGTTCCCGGTGGCATTGCTGTTCGGACGCGACGTGGTCCAACTCACTCATTCACAACGAGTGACGGCGCCAGCGCACGAGAGGACACCCGATGGAGCGTCTAACGCAGCATCAATGCCGAGCCTGGGGCACCTTTAACGCGTGCGGAGGTGGGTGACGAAGCTTGTCTGCGCCATCGATGGAACGGCACTCACCTCACCCGTTGAATCGCCCCATGAGTTATCTCCTGAAAGGAGACGAACGCTGATGACGACATCGGAACCTGAGGGCGCGGAGCTCGCAAGCGACGTCGGCACTGCGTCACTTCGGTCGTAGTGAGCGTGAAGTTTTCGAGGGCCAGGGGCTGGCGAGCTTTCCTTGTTGCTGAAGGGATTTGATCCAGTCTTGCGCGATACGATGGGGGACATCGTAGTGCTTAGCCACTTTGGCTGTGCTACCCAAACGCCAGTAGGTGACACCGAAATCCGATGGCGCTCCCGCTCGTTGATCACGTTTGGACATTGCGCGTTCACGATCTGCCGGCAATCGCTCGGATGAGCCCGTATCCGCGAGGGTCACGCCTCGGCCGTCCGCTGGCGGTGCCGACGGCTCGCTGGGCATCTCTTGTGACTTGGTCTCGTTTTCCTCAAGAGGAGGATCCGGCTCGGACACTCGTTCGTCCTGTGCGGACGCGCCCGACAACATGTTCGCGGTGCGCACGAGGAACGGGAAGTCGAAGGTAGCGAGGACTTCAGGAACTAAGTACTCGCCGTCGATTTCGGTGCCTACCTCGGCCAGCCGCACACCGGCGTCGCCGATCTCGACTGTTGCAGTGGCGACCGCGACACCAGATCGAGTGTTGGTGATCGTGATCGTGTAGCTGTCTGTCATTGCTCACCGATGTCCGTTCGAGATGACGGTCTAGTGCTTGTTCGTAGCGCCGGTTCGCCGAGATGGTCGAGTTTACGTAGCCGACCCATCCAGCCCTGGGCCGTGTGCCGAGGGACCCCGTAGTGTTTGGCGACAGCGGTGACCGTGCCCAGCCGTTCGTATGTCGCGCGGAGCTCACCGATGTCAGGCATCTTCCGGTAGGCCCTTCCTTTATCCGTCTGCGCAATGTGTGGTGCCGGAACTGGATCGACAGCACGAGTTGCGCTTGCTTCACGAAGCGCCATCTGTCCCTGCTGTCGTATGAGCGCCGATGACAACGACCCTGTCGATACTACCGCTGAATAAGCAGCGGGCAGGAACCGACAAGCCATAGCTTTCACGATCGCCGCGATATCGACGCCGAGCACCTCCTCGGATGTCAGCCCTCCGGGAGCAGTCGTTTTGATAGCGATGCCGACAACGCGCATATCCGGCTCGGCGGCGTCGACCCGGATCGTCAGCCGAGGGACATCACTACTATCCCCCTTGCTGTTCGCATTGTCAGGGAAGATAACAACGGTGTAGCTACCCATGAGTGGCGTGGTCCTCGCGACGGCTTCTGAGTGTCGGGTCTGACGACTTCTGGACGATAGCATGCATTCTCCTCAATACAGGCTCCCTATCACGTGGAAGGCCAATGCGCGTCGGCTATACGGCTCGGGCAGTGACACGGCCCGAGCTGCCAGCGCGCTCGAAAGCGACACTGGGGCAACGATACCAAGCTCAGCGCACTCGGCCCGAGGGACTATGTGTCGTATCTCCCGGCTAAGGGATGTCCCGTAAGTCGTTGAGCAGCAACGGGTACCGTGTCGCCGGTGGTGATCTCGGTGCCTGACCCGGTGATGGTGGAGTTGTTCTCCGGGCTGCGGCCCACGCACGTTCGCTCGCCTGATCACGCAGTTGCGGCGCGAGGGGGCTGATCGGCCGTTGCGGGGCCGGACTTGGGGGTTGTGTTTCGAAGACCGGGTGTTGTTGGTGGCCACCTACTGGCGAACCAACCTCACGATGCGGCAGCTCGCGGCGGTGCTCGCGGTATCGAAGTCGGCCGCGGCCCGAGTGATCGAAGACCTTGGACCGGCGTTGGCGCTGCGGCCCCGCGCCCGGTTCCCGCGTGGTGCGGTGTTGATCATGGACGGGACTCTGGTCCCGACCCGTGATCACCAGATCGCCGCTCAGAGTATGAATTACCGGTACTCGACCAACCATCAAGTCGTGATCGACGTCGACACCGAGCTCGTCGTCGTGCTCGGCACACCGTTGCCGGGCAACCGCAACGACTGCCGAGCCTGGACCGAGTCCGGAGCCGCCCACGCTTGCCGCAACGCGGTGGTGTCGCTGATGGCGGCTACCAGGGCACTGGTTTGATCATCCGGCACCGCCGGTCACCTGGTGTTGAGCTGCCGCAGTGGAAACAAGCCGACAACAAGTCCCACCGCAGGGTCCGTGCTCGCGTCGAGCATGCGTTCGCCCGGATGAAGACCTGGAAGATCCTGCGCGACTGCCGTCTACGCGGTGACGGGGTGGGTGTTGCGATGGCCGGGGTGGCGACTCTGGCCAACCTCGCGCACGCCTACTGATTCTTCGCAGGTGGACCGGTCACCGTCACCGTCACTGAGCCGGACTTACGGGACATCCCTTAAGGTGGCCGCGTCGCATCCGGCTCCGAGCTGTAGCCCTGCCGGGTGAGCCGTCAATGGAGGGCCACGATCGCGCAGATGCCAATCGACGACGAGGCACCGATCCCCGCAGATCCCTCGCCACTGGAAGTACATGCGCTACAACGCTTTCGTATGATGACCGCTCAACGCGAAACCGCGCGGCGATGGTTGTGGATCAGCTCCCGCACGCTCGGCGGCTCTTCGACGAGACCCCGAACCAGGAGAAGAGGTACCTACGGAAGAACTGACTGCGCCGGTCGACTGGGTACTTCACGGTGGCGTAGGCTACGCGAGCCGTCGGCACCGACAAGGAAACGCCGGATCTCGTGGCCGGTTCCGTCGCTGTCGGTGAACCGCAGTGCCAGAGAGTTCGTAGTCAGGTCGTCGACAGCGACGTCGGTGACACCGAACCGGATGTCGCCGTCGTCGTGTCGGCGAGCATCGGCAAGGCTGATGAAGACGTCGGTCTGCGGATAGAGCCCAGTCGCGGCGCCGACCAGGCCCTGGCAATCTATCCGGGGGCTGTTGCTGAAAGCCAGCTCGATGCCCTCGTGCTGATAGCCGACGCGGCGCACCCAGTCTGACACACCGGTGTCGACCAGCAGGTCCACCAATTCCTATTCGTGCCCGCCCGATGGGTCTGCCCAGCCGCACAACGCCGTACGCCGTACGCCCCGAGCTGGCCAGTAACCAGTTCGGGGCGTACGTGATTGGGTAATCGGCCGCGCACAGGCTTGATACAAACTAATGGTTGGCGTTCACAGTGTAGACCTGACGTGCAGGTACCGGAATACCACCCACACCATCCACGAGCGCGCGCGGCGCATTATGAAGATTCTCACCACCGTCTGGTTGGTACGAAAGACCTCGGCTATTCCTCAGTTGCGCCACTGTGACTGGCAGGCTTTCGCTGTGTAGCGCGAATACGGCGGTCGGGGCGGTCCGACCCGATCGCGGTCGTTCGGTGCGCTCGGCCACACCACCGCTGTACTGCATGCGAAAGTTGGCAGCCAACGATGTCGACGGTAGATTCTGTCAACCTCGCACAGATAGCCTAGTATTCAAAAGCAGCTCAGAACAGAGACTCTCCATGTAGTCCGTCATTGTAATGTCTCTATCGAGATATGGCACCAACGTACGCACACGATCGTAAAGAACTCGAGTTTCAGGCGAGAGTCCCGCCGAACCGCGAATATCAACTGCTTGACAGGCAGCTAAAAGTTCGAACGAAACAACATAGGCAGAGTTGACCAGCGTCTCACGAGCCTTCCTCGCCGCCACAAACCCAAAAGAGACTATATCTTGGAAATCGCCGGTACTCGTAAGTGACTGGATGGACATGGGCATCGCCATTGAACGATTCTCAGCGGTGAGCGACGCCGTCATGAATTGACCGCCCATCAGACCTAGCCGCAATCCAGGATTTTCCTGACAGAGGAAGGCCGGCAGGCCGTTACTGTTGCTCTTATCCAGCAGTCTGTCAACTCGCCGATTCGCTAGGTTAGTCAATGTCACCAAACAGATTACCAGGTGATCCATCGCCATAGCCACATACTGTCCATGAAAATGCCCATTATGGAATACATCATCCTCCTCGGGAACTACCAAGGGGTTGTCGTTAGAAGAGTTCAGCTCAGCCTCCAGAACCTCCTCGACACGCGCCATACTGTCTAATACTGGACCAAGAATCTGTGGCGTACACCTAATCGAATACGCGTCCTCAATTGGCATCGAGCCCGGCTTAGCGAAATCCTCCATCTCGCCTGCCAGAGCTTCCTCCGTAACTTCGTCGCTGATTGCGAGAGATGACTCTTGAAGAATATTCCACAAACGACGGGCGACAACACGCTGGCCATGATGCGGTTTCAACTCATGCACCCTGGGATCAAAAGGCTTCCGCATACCGCGTAGACCCTCAATCGAAAGCGCAGAAACTGTGATATAGGTATCAAATAGTCGCCTGGCCTGCACAAGGACGAGAATCCCCAGGCCGACCATACCCGACGTGCCATTGATCAGAGCAAGTCCTTCTTTGAAACTTAGCTTCATAGAGTCAACGCCCGCCTGCGCCAACGCATCGGCGGCCGGCATGATCCTACCATCGAATTTAGCTTTCCATTGACCGATACACACCAGTGCAATGGCGGCCAGCGGTCCGAGGTCCCCACTAGTGCCGAGGGAGCCCTTTTCTGGAACACAGGGAACGATCCCCGAGTTGTAAACCTGAATCAACGCCGAAAGATTCTGCTCCGAAATTGCCGAGTTTCCCCGGGCTAACGACACAATACGGGCAAGCATAATGGCACGGACGGTCCGGTCATCTAAGTACGCACCAACGTTAGTTGCAACAGCGTTGATAAGATTCTCCTGCAGCTCTTGAGCCATAGAAACTGGCACGAGCCAGTCTACGAATCCACCCATGCTAGTATTTACGCCGTAAATCACGCGACCGCTACTCACAAATTTGTCAAGGGTCTCCCTGGAGCGACGTACCTTGCTCCAAACCTCCGGCGAAAGCACTACCATATCGCCCCGGTCTGCAGCCTTCTCCAGTTCGCGTATGCTTACCCACTGGTCTACATCGATTGTAAAAGCCATTTAATTTATCCCCGTTCATAGACGTACTTCTAGCTCCGAAAATCAGATACAAATCCAGGAGCGTCGAAATGTCAAAGATGAGCACTAACATTGGCTAGGTTACCGAAATATTCCTTACCTGGAAATATCTCAGCTCTCAGTGATCGCAGCACGGTTCGCCAAATCCCCCGCAATGATGGAACGGCGATGCTTACCCGACGGAGTTTTTGGGATTGCCCCCCTTGCCACCACATCTACGAAACGCGGGCTAACACCGACCGCTGCGTGGACTCCCTCGGCTACCTGGCGTGCGATCCGCAGGCGGCAATCTGGATTGTCATGTAGATCCGATTCCACAACAACAGCGAAAGCCTCACGTCCGCCTAAGGAAGGAATACCTACTGCGACCGCATTACCAGACCGAACACCTTCTACACGGCCGGCAGCTCGCTCAATCTCTGTCGGCATAATATTTCGACCAGCGACGATAATTATGTCCTTAATCCGACCACATACGACCACTTCACCTTCCTCTGTTAAGTAGCCGAGGTCGCCCGTCGGTAGCCATCCGTCCTGACTGGTCGCTCGCAACCGTCCTGCGCACGTTACGAAAGCTTCTGTAATTGATTCCCCGCGGAGCTCCAACTCACCAACTCTACGGGCCGCAAGCGGATCTCTCGATTCATTCACTACCTGTACCTCGATGCCAGGTATAGGGTTCCCGAGCTTAACCAGGGTGCGAGTTTCCCTCTCTGAGGTAGCAGGCGCCTGTGCTACACGATGGACCTCTAGGCTATTTGCATCGACTATATCTGTCTTAAATTTCCCGCTTGAGAAGGACACCGCCAGGGTAGCCTCTGCCATTCCATAGGCAGGAACGACAGCGTCCTCCGAAAGTCCAAAGCGTTTACCTGCCTCAAGAAATTTTGCCAGAGACGCGGGATCGATCGGTTCAGCACCGTTGACTCCCCACCGCAAAGTTGAGAGATCAAGAGAATTGTCGGGGGCTAGGCGAAGCCTGCGCGCCAATAGTGAGTAAGCAAAATTGGGGGCTGCAGTAATCGTGCCGCGATATTTCGAGATTAGCTCAGCCCACAGTATCGGAGATCTGACAAACGAATTCGGTGTCGTGCAAACCGTCTCTAAACCGAACCGCATAGGATACACAAGCCAACCCAAGAATCCCATGTCATGAGACAATGGTAGCCAGCTTACCATCACGTCGACATCTCTGCTGACTTTTGCGGTCTTTCCCAACATAGCCTGGCAGTTGTGCTCAAGGCTACTAAAAGAAACAACGACAGCTTTTGCTGAACCGGTTGATCCAGATGTAAGCTGAAGTAGCGCCGTCGCATCCTCCTCTGTATTAATAGGTGCGACCGGCGGCCCGCCGTATAGCGATGAGATTTTGAAAACTATAATTTCATGTTTGAGCAACTCCGGAACCACATCATAATATGACTCGGAAACGATCACTACGCTCGCATCAATCATCCGCAAAGTTGTCAGCGTTTCTACAACCCACTGGCGACGGTCGGTGCGAGGGATTGGCTGGTGTAGCATCGTTAGCGATGCGGCGCGCATCCATACCGCCTGTACTAGCACCGCAACATCTTGCGGATTATCGCTCAGAACGGCTACATGACTACCGGGCTCGATTCCACTATTTGAAAGCGAACCTGCTACACACGCCGCGTGGTGGTTTATTTCTGTCCATGGAGTTGAAATTGGACTTACCGGCTCTCCACAGGTCAGAGACTTCCCCGTGGTGGAAGTAATTTTGAACATTTCTGATGTGAAAGTACTCATCGTCGATGCTTCCCCGTTCGGATTCAGCCAGCACTAACGAATACGTGAATTCAGAGAATCTGTGACGGAAATGTCATCATTATCAGGGCTCCATTCGTTTATCATGCGTTCATAGTTTTCATGGTCAGGAACGAGGGATGCCGCAACGAGCTCCCACAAGACCTCATCTGTGCCGCCTCCAATTCGTGCGAGTTTCATATCTCGCCACCAACGTTCCAGTGGTGCCTCGTTCTGCAAGTACCCAGTACCGCCGAAAATGTGCATACATTCGGATATGACCTCATTTCCTAGTCGTGCAGCGGAAACTTTGAACGCCGCAGCTGTTCGTATGTTGAGGATGCCCTCTTCATGGACATAACCTCGAAGACCCCATCGAAGGACATCAACGCGAGACTTGAGATCAGCCATCCTCAACCGTAGGATCTGATGGTCTAACAGCTTTGCACCAAACTGTTCTCGCGCCGTCATGCGCGCCACCGTGACACCAATTGCCAGGTCGCATGTACCAACAATTTGACTCGAAATAGATAGCCGCTCCAGTGCAAGCCCCCAGCTTATGGCCGCCAAACCAGCTCCTGGACGCGCCAACATCATCTCTTCAGGTACCCATGTATCGAAAGTTATCGGTGCAGTGTCGAGGCAGCCGGCACCCGCTCTGTCTAAGACAGCATGAACTGTTACACTCTTCATTGGCACAACAAATAACGCTAACCCGCCTGGGCTCTTCGTCTGATCACCGACACCGCGGACAGGCAACAGGACGTAGTCGGCGAGCGGAGATAGCGAAACGAACTTCTTGTGGCCTCTTAGCCGATATCCGCGTCCTTCTTGTTCTGCTGTTGACTGCGAATTCTGAAGATCTGAGCCCCCACCTGTCTCTGTGGCGCCGATACACAATACCGCGCTTCCTGCTATCGCCTCCGCGGCCACTCCTCTAAGAAATTCATTCTGGCCAAACCTCTGAATGATGGAAATCGCCGCGTCGTGCAGACTTACCCCGACTGAAATACTGGTCGAGCCTAGCTTTCCGAGTCTCTCACCGAGGGCAACGGTGTGGGGTAGAAGAGGGTTTCTCTGGCCAGCCCACTTTCCAGAGAATACTTGATGACTGCCCAGAGTCTCGATCAACGACCGAGGGAACCGTTGACTGCGTTCCGCATCTTCGACTATCTGGTGCATATTATCGAACGCTCGGTCAAGTAGCGTGAGAAATTCATTATAGTCGACCGGAGTTGAGCTCAATGAAGCGGTAGTCATTATTCTTCATCCACCGCCTTTTCGGCGATGCGAGCACGATCGATCATAGCCACTACGTGCTCAACGGTCTCGCAGCCGAAGAAGTCTTCCTCGGACAGCAACACGCCGAATCTTTCCTCAATCGCAACTAGGCCTATCGTAAATGAGACTGAGTCGAATCCCAAGTCACCTTCTAGTCGCGAATCGAGATGAACGCGATCGTTCGAAATCTCCAAATCAATCTTGAATATTTCACGTAGTGTTGTTTCAGTTGACGCGTGCATTGCACACCCCTTCACCTTTAGTAGTAGATCTTTAGATTCACTGCGCCGATCTGGTGTAGAATCTGTGCATGAATTGACCAATATCAGTGTTCGCACCTCTTCCGCCCCCGCAGAATGTATCGATTACGTTCTGCCGATCACGCGGTCGCTGCTCTTGACTCAGTTTGAACATTACTTCAATTGCATCTACATTGAACCTGAAGGCGCGAACCCCGGATAGTATGCTCTTGAAGTATTCCGTGGAATCCGACGGATCCCATCCTGAACCGTGGAGGCCCTCGTACTGAATTGCAGTGTTCTGAACTATCTGCAGCACTTCTTTCGAATCTGCAATCTTAGTTACACACCCATGCAGATGCACAGAGACGAAGTTCCAAGTGGGAGCAGCGACATCTCTCTCATACGCTTGTGGGGATACGTATCCATCTGGTCCATTGAATACCAATGTAGCTTCTGGCCGGTCCGACAGAGTGTTCCAATGAGGGTTCTTCGCATTCATATGTCCGTACAGAGTTAGTTCCTCAATCCTGCGGTTCTCCACCGGTCCTGGAATTACGACTGGAAGACGAGTAATGTCTGGACGGCGCTCGCCATTGGTAGCCAATAGCGCCATCGGATAAGCAGATATTATTTCCAGAACCATTTCGAGCGGAGCGTCTTCGTAGATCTGCGGCACAAACATATATAGCCTTTCGGAGCGACGCGATACTTCCTAATTGTCCCCGTCAAGAATTGATTGAAGTATTTCACTTGATCGTGTAGCGACATTCGACAGTAGCCCGGACGAAATTCCAAATGAATCATCAGGCCCGCCTTGGACATACAAGCCGGCCCTCACGGAGACCTCCGTGCAAATGCGTCTACTTCGCGACATTAACAATTCCCCGTTTGCGCCCAGATTGCACATTAGCAGGGTGTCGCCCAGAATTTCTCCGATGTTTGCAGATTTGTACCCTGTGGCATAAATGGCGAGATCAATGTCGATCTTCTCTTCGTCGCCAGTCGGTAGGTATTGCACTGTTATTAATGCACCAGCCTCCTGTAGATCGACCCTTTCAACTGTCGTCATATTCAGGATCCTTAGCCGTTCCTTCCCGCGGAGTTTTTCGCCGTAGTGTCTGCGATATAGTTCATCTATGAGATCACTGTCTACTACCGAATAGTTGGTATTTGAATGATATCCGAGAAGCCGTTGACTAACCTCCTGCGGTGCACCGAAAAAGACATCGACAGCGCTGGGATCGAACATTCTGTTTGCGAATGGTGTATCATCTGAGGCGCTATAACCGTACCGACCAAATATCGACAGGACCTCTGCTTGCGGGAATCGCTCGTGCAGGTAGCCGACAACCTCAGCGGCACTCTGTCCTGCTCCGATGACTGCTACTCTCTTGGGGTCATTAACGTTGCCAACCCGGTGCAATAGATCAGACGAATGCCAAGCACGGTCGGAGACTAGGAATCCTGTAGGGACTAGTGGTACCAGCCCCGCGCCAATCACTACATTTCTCGCACGGTACACATTGGTCGACTCGCCAGATCTCGCTAGCACCTCGACGTAATCCGTGCCCGGGACGGGCCGCACATTGAATACTTCGCTGTCATAAGTAACCACTTGATCGAGCGCTGATGCGACCCATTCCAAATAGTCATGGAACTCCAAACGCGAAGGATACAACGTTTTCTGATTTATGAAGTCGTGCATTCGGCCTTTGCTATGAAGATACGATAAGAATGTATATTTACTTGCAGGATTTCGCATTGTGGCAAGATCTTTGATGAAGGGAATTTGCATAGTTGCCCCTTCGATCAGCATCCCGCTGTGCCAGCTAAAATTCGGTTTCCGTTCAAGATACAATTGGGTAAGCCCTGACTCGGGACCTCGACCCTGGTTATGTTCAATGACCGTGGCTGCCAATGACATATTGGCTGGCCCAAATCCGATTCCGAGAATATCTACAATGGACTCTGTTGCCATGCGACATCTTTCTATGAGATAGTAGTTTGATTCATATTGGGTCTGCCGTCCGATCGGATCTTTTCGATACCTGATATATGCAAAACGAGAAGTGTCTAAGCAGATTCCCTCTCACGCTCCGTGAGGATTCGCCTGAGAATTGGCACGTACTTTGAAATCGATTGGGGGTCGAGCATGTCTTCATGTCGGCTATCGATGTCGTATTCGACTATCGGCCCGGTGACGTACGGACTCCATTCGTTGGCAAGAGTCGTTTTCTTTGGGCTTCCGCCTGCGGTGATTAGAGTCAGACTCCCTTCGAATACATCTGCTTGGTGATCGGACAGCAGCTTTGTGTTGCGATCGAATGCGGCGGACATATGTTCGCACAGCCACTCGGGTGGTAATGGAAATTTTGGTTTTGCAGAATTTGCAATTTCCTGTGCCATTGCATACGTGAGCATCTTTCGCTCCAGCATAAGGTCCTGAGCGACGGGTCTCAGAATCATTCTGAGTACATTACTTAGTGCCCAATCCAGCGAAGACGCGTGCGGCAAAGGCTTGTTCAGATTGGGCAAGGCATCAAGGATAATGAGAGCTCCAATTTCAAGGCCGCGTCGGCGCATTTCGATTGCGATCGCATGAGCCAGTGTTCCTCCGAATGACCAACCGAGAATACTTGGCGGTCCCACCAGTTCAGTAGAACAGATCTGATCGACATGCCTCTCGGCCATTTGACGCAAAGACTTTGGAGGAGACCCATTTAGTCCGATAACGTCTTGCAGTCCAACTACCGAGCAGTCCAATTCCTGAGCGAGGGCTCTGTACGGCCAGCTAACTCCCCCTGCGGGGTGCACACAAAATAGCGGTGCCCCTTTTCCTCGCTGTAGAATTTCTAATGATTCCAGTCTTCCTTGCGAATTACCATCGCACAAAATATTTGCGAAGTCGGCTACTGTGGGCGCCGTAAAGAGAGCGGATACTGGCATCTCTGCGTCAAAGCGATCGTGTATTGCAGCGACAAGTTGCATGGCGAGGAGTGAATTGCCGCCGAGGTCGAAGAACGAGTCGTCGACACCGACGCGCTCCAAACCCAACACCTGCGCATAGATCGCGGCCAGTTTTTCCTCGACCGGCGTCGA
>NZ_JBHUYK010000052.1:0-3514 GCF_042668615.1 Nocardia sp. NPDC057272
GCTCCCCCATCTGGACTCGAACCAGAAACCTGCCGGTTATGGGTGCTACCACCATTCTGAGCCTTAGCTAGGAATGGGGTCGACATGGCTTGGACGGTACGTGATCCGTCAGGCAGTCCCGTGGAGCGACACGCGGGCAATTTTCGGACATCTCCTCTCGCACCATCGTTGCGGGAATGTAACCAGTTCACCGTAACCCACCGAACTGGGCGGACGACTATTTCCACATGGGAGGGAAAGAGTTGAACGCGCAAGTTCAGAACGCACCAGGGCCAGCGCCGTGGAAGACACCAGCGGGGTGGGCCGACGCACTCGAAACGTTCGTGTCGCACCTGCGGGCACGGGGCGCCAGTAAGGCGACGATCCGTCTGCGCACCCGCCACATTCAGCGGCTTTCCCGCACAATCGGTGCGGCCGGGCCGGACGACTTGACCCGAGATCAGTTGTTGGCGTGGGCCGGTGAGCAGGATTGGCAGATTGAGACGAGACGTTCCTACTACCAGTCCATTCGGGCGTTCTACGGCGTCGGCGTGGGCATGGGATACGCCGCCGAGAACGTAGCCGATGTGCTGCCGGTGGTCCCGATGTCGGCGCCGGATCCCCGGCCAACACCGATCAAGGTCTACCGGCGAGCGCTGAATATCGCCGTTCCGCGTGAGCGGCTAATGCTCCGCTTATCGGCCGAGGCCGGAATGCGTAGAGCCGAAGTGGCGCAAGCACATTCGCGCGACCTCGTGGAGGACGACGACGGGTATTGGATCCGGGTCCACGGCAAGGGCGGCAAGGTTCGTTACGTGCCGTTGGTCGATGATCTGGCCGAAGAACTCCGGGCGGCCGGGCACGGGTACTACTTCCCCGGCCGCAACGGCGGCCACCTCTCCGCCGGGTACGTCGGCGTGTTGGTGACTCGTCTGCTCGAGGACGGCAACACCATGCACAAGTTGCGCCACATGTTCGGCACGCGCACCTACCGCGTGCATCGGGATCTGTTCGTGGTGCAGGAACTCCTAGGCCACGCCAACGCCAACACCACGCGGCGATATGTGAAGCTGCGCCCGGAAGACCTGCGGTCGACGGTCGACGGCGCGCGGTACAGCTAGGCCGTCAAGCCCCCCGATACAGAGGAACCCCCCACCACCGTCGCGGTAGTGGGGGGTTCCTTTGTTCGGTCGCGCGGTCAATCGCCGATGGCGCGCAACCCGTTCGGGTGAGCGGCCATCCACCTACGGATGACCCCATCCACTTCGGCCTGTGTCGAGCTCGGCCGGTGCCGGTCCTGTTCGCGCAGGCCGTCGACTATGCGTTGCATGGTCTCGGGGTCTGCTCGTGTCGCTTCCCGCATGATCCTGTCCGCCTCTCTCACGGCTTCACGTTCGATCCAGCTGCGGCCCCATACGAACCGCCAACGTCCGCCCATCGTGTCCCCTAGAGGGTCAATATTGTTGGGACGTTTCTGTCCCCCTACTGGACAGTGAAGCATGAGAACTCTTGGTTTTGATAGACATCCGGGGGTACTCCCTGGACACTGTTGTCTAGACAGAATCGTCCATCAGGAGGACAGGAAAAGGGGATATGACCAGCATCGGCGGCAACATGTACGCCAGGCGCACGGCGCTGAAATTGAGCAGGGCGGCGGTGGCAAGGGCCCTGGACACCAACGAGACACAGGTGAAGCGCTGGGAGACAACGACATCCCCGCCGTCCGATCGCCTGGTGGACATTGCTAAGGCGTTGGACATGTCCGTTGGACAGCTACTCGGCATCATGCCGATAGGGCTGGACATGTCCGGCAAGTGGAATGCGGTGTGGCAGACCAGCCGTCGCCGTCAGCCGATCGTCAACACGCACGAACTCGAAGCCACGCACGCGGGCGAGTTCGTCAACTTCCGCGCGACCGGCGACTACGGATGGAACTCAGACCAACAGCTCTACGGCACGTCGCTGGCGGGCACATATCGCGCGGTCGAGTTGGACCGCAACGAACACGGCGCGCTCTACTTCGTCCTGAGCCACACCGGCGACGCGGCGATAGGCCGGTGGTCCGGGCAGTGGACAGACGGGATCCTCGGCGGCGGGTACGGCGTGCTCGCTCGTGACCCCGTGCGCGCGGAACTTCTACTCGAATGGCTCATGCGCCATAACGGACCCATCACCGAATTTCCGGAGGTATGACCATGCCCGACAACCCCGACTACTTCCGCGCGGCGCACAAGGCGTACGTGGGTAACCACGATGACACGCTGCGGGAATTGACGGCCGAAGAATGGGCGGCGGTGCGAGAGGGCGAGCGCAAGCGGGCAGCCCTGCGGGAGCGCGCGCGGGAGATTGGCGAACTCGGCGGGCGCGCCGATACCTAGGCGCGGTCCGTTTACGATCGCGGCGCGCGCCGGTTGTACCTGCGGTTATGCGGGTGCCGGCGAGCTCCGCGGGAAGGGGTGCGGTCCGCTTACGCGGGCCGCACCAATGTTGCAGTGAGGCGCCCGCGCACGTCGGCCGCGTTGAGTCCGCCACCGGCCAGGACGACACCGGCGTCATGGGAGACGATCAGGCGCAGTACGTCGCCCGCGACCAGTGGCCGCGTGCCGGTCACGGTCGTATTGTCCAGCCAGGCATTTGCGTTCGTGGCCGTCGACAGGATCGCGCCGCCCACTGCGGTGGAATTTTTGGTGACCTTGACGGCGCGGCGCCCGTTCGCGTTGCCCGCCCACGGCCATTCGGCCTCGATCAAATACAGGCCGGGCACGCGGATGGTGATACCCGTCGAACTGTATTGCGCCGCTTCACCTGCGGGCCGGTGATCCCACGCGGCAGCGTTCCACGTGACCACCGTGTCGGCCGAATTGTTGATGTTGAGGGCAGAGGTTCGGATGGCGCACGCCGAGGCCGGTACGGGCGCGGGCTCACCGGCCGGGCCGGTGGCGCCGGTGGCACCGGTGGCGCCGGTCGGGCCCTGGATACCCTGCGGGCCCTCGGGTCCGGCCGGTCCCTGTGCGCCCTGCGGTCCCTCGGGCCCGGCCGGGCCCTGCACTGCGCCGAGGTCATGCCAGGCGGCACCGTCCCACACGTGTAGGTGTCCGTCGTCGGTGGTGTACGCGGCGCCCGCGTCGGCGGGCGTGAGCGTCGGGAGGTCGGCCGCCGTGGGCACTGCGCCGCGCAGCTCGATACCGTCGCCCTGCGGGCCCTGCGGTCCGGTGGCGCCCTGGATACCCTGCGGGCCCTGCGGTCCGGCCGGGCCGGTGGCGCCGGTCGGACCCTGCGGGCCCTGCGGTCCGGTCGGGCCCTCGGGGCCGGGCGCCTTGCTGATCAGGGTCAGCGCCGTATCCACCTTTTCCATGCTCTGGCGATTCATGGCCGGATATGACGCAACGGGATCTGTGCCGGTGGCATAGATGAGTTGGTAATTCGGTGTCTGTCCGGCCATTGCTATGCATCCCCTTGGTAGACGGCTTTATCTGGCATGTCGTACATGTCGAACGCAGTGAGGCCGGGGTCTAGATAGGCGCCGCCCGGCGAC
>NZ_JBHUYK010000052.1:3611-17101 GCF_042668615.1 Nocardia sp. NPDC057272
GGCCGCCCGGCGTCATCACCAACATGTGTTCCACGTCGGCCGCGTCGTAGTAGTGCGCCGCAATCGTGTTGATGGATGATGCTGTGCCACTGTCCAA
This sequence comes from Nocardia sp. NPDC057272, assembly GCF_042668615.1. NCBI lineage: Bacteria > Bacillati > Actinomycetota > Actinomycetes > Mycobacteriales > Nocardiaceae > Nocardia > Nocardia sp. NPDC057272. The sequence continues at coordinate 3,709 of NZ_JBHUYK010000052.1, forward strand.
TTCGGCGGGCCCGTCGAAGTAGCATTCTCGGCCGGGCATCACCGTGGATTGGTAGGTGATGGTGTCGTAGACCACCGAGAGCGGGTGATAGGTGATCATCTGCCGGTTGTCGTTGTCGACGTAGGCGCGCCAATGCCTGGCCGTGGGATCGGTCCACCGGCGCACGCCACGAATGGCATTCGTGTCGTGGGCGTAGGTCCACCAATTGCCGAGGCTGATATAGAACGCATCCAACCACTGGCGCAAGTTCGTGTTATTCGTGTCGTAGATTCCGCACGGCCAATTAACCGTTTGCGGCTCGAAATAGACACCCTCTAGATCAATACCGCCACCGTTGGCAGCGTTCTTAATCAGGTTCGCCCTGATAATAAGGGTGTCGTTATGGCTCAGTGTGTTCGGGCCGAAACCCACATTTACTACGTCGGTGATTTTGTCGCTACCAACCAGAGTGACAATGAATCCGCGCGTGAAATCCTGCGGCACATTCGGACGCGGGCCGACCGCAATTCGGTAGGCATTTACTCGGCCACGGAAGAACACGAACGTTTCGCCCGAATGGGTCCATTGCAGCGTGAGCGGTTTGCCCACCACGTCATCGGTGAAATAGGTGTCACCCATCGGCACCCAGATTTTTACCGTGGCGATCGCGGCCACCACGTCGGCATCCTCGGACGTGCGACCCCACGTGAGCGCCAACTCATCAATGGCCACGTTCGTGTTCGTGGCCGGGCCGCCCGTGGTCGGCAACGATGCGCCGTCGATCAGGATGGTTGGCTGCGGCATGATGCGGGCCATCAGCCGACCACCTGCACGCGCCGCGCCGCGATCATGCCCGACAGCCGTTGATCGTCGGCCAGGAGCTGGCGCACCTGGCGCGCGACGGCGGTCGGGTCGAGGGCGCCCTGAATGGTGATGTTCACGGCCTGCACCGGTGAGCCGCTACCGCCACCGGCCGGGGCGGCCAGACCGGCGAGCGCACCGGCCAGACCGGTGCCACCGGCGAACGCGGCCGGGGGCGGCGGCGCCGGTAGGGCGAACGTGGCACCCGGCGCGGCACCGAATCCGGGCAGCCACGATGGTGGCGACGGCCATTTAATCCGGCCTATCCAGCTGATCAGGGAACTGATCGCGCCTACCACGGCGTTGATCGCGCCGACGACCACGCCGAGGCTGGCGGACACGGCGCCGCCCATCATCGAGGCCAGCGACGCGGCAGCGCCGACGACGGCAATTATCAAGGGGGACAACGCAACTAGCAGATTCGCCAGCGGCGGCAACAGTGAGGTGATCAGTTGCAGGATCGTCGGCATGATGGGCAGCAGCGCGGCCAGCAATTCGACAAACGCGCCGATCAAGCCGGGCAGCACCGGGGCCAGGGTCTGAATCGCGGCGACCAGATTGGCGCCGATTTCGCCCGCTACCTGCGCGATCACCGGGGCCATCTGCACGAACAGATCGGCGATGATCGGGAGCACCGGCAGCAGCGCAGCGGACAGCGCCTCGGCCACGGCCTGGAAGGCGGGCGCCAGGGCCTGAACGATCTGGGCCAGGCCGCCGAGCAGGATGGCCGCGACCTGCGCCAGGGGCGGAATCAGGGGCGCGATCGCGGCGAGCAGCGACGCGAACGCCGAGGCGAGCGGGGGCAGCACCGGGGCCAGGGCCTCGAACACCTGCACCAGGGCGGTGCCCACGGTCCCGGCCATCTGCTCGAGGGCGGGCATCATGCCCTGAATGGCCGTGCCGAGGGCCGAAAACAGTTGCCCGAGAACGGGTCCGATCACCGCGCCGAGGCGGCCGAGCAGTTCGACCAGCGGGCCGAGCAGCGCGCCGAGGCCGGTCAGCGCTTGCGCAAACCCGTCCATCAGGCGCGTCATGGTCCCGTCTGCGGACAGGCGGGAGAACGCCGCGCCGATCTGGCCGAACAGCCCACCGAACGCGGCGCCGATCTTGTCGGCCACCGGCGCGGCGGCGGCGCCCATGTCGAGCAGCCCGCGCGTCATCTGCGCCAGGCCGGGCGCCATTGCGCCGATGAACTTCTGAGCACCGGCCAGCAGTTGATCCAGCGCGGCGGCGCCGGGCCCGGCCAGTTCGCCGACGACGGCGCCGAACACCTGCGACACCGAGGACGCTATGCCCTGCATGGCCGGGGTGATGCGGTCCATCACTCCGGCCAGTTGCTGGAACGCGGGCGCCATCTCACGCGAAAACGTTTGCGACACAGCAGTTTTCAGCCGGTCTAGCGCGGGCTTGGCTGCCTGCGCCGCTTGCTTGATTCCGTCCATACCGAGGGCCACGGCCGCGATCGCGGGCCCGGCCAGCACACCGACGCCGAGTAGGCCGACGCCGAGGGATCCGACCGCGCCAGCAGCAGCAGCGGCGGCGCCGGTGAACGCGGCCATCTTGGTGGTTGTGCGGGCCACCCGGTCGACCGCGCGCCCGGCCGAGGCGGCGGCGCGGGCCAACCGGTTCGCCGCGCGTTCGGCCGCGCGGAATCCCGCGCCGCCTAGCTGGCTGATGATGTGGACCGCGAGCACTGCGCTACCGGCTGCCACGGCGTGCCTCCTCTGCTTGCTCTTCCAAAATGTCCAGAGCGGTGGCGACCTCTTCCACCGACGCCGCCCACCAGACGGCGGGCGCGGTGTTGGTGGCGATCGCCAGGCCGACGACTAGGCGCCCGTAGTCGTCGGGCCCGTAGGGTCCACCTCGTCGCCCTCGTCCACCTCGTAGGCGGACACGTCGGCACAGAACGACTCGTAGCCCTGCGGGTACTTGCCGAGGCGGTAGAGCGCCGACCACGACAGGAACCGGACCCACAGGTCCGGGTCGTCCTGCATGCTGGGCCACTTGTGCCGGTGCGCCGCCTCGGACCACCGTTGCCGGTCGGCGCCGATGATCTCGATACCGGCGTGTTCGGTGCCGTCGACCATGAGCACGTCGACACGAATTCGCTTGAGCTTGGCCATGATTCAGATACCTCTCACTCGGCCTAGGGCCCGGTCGGTGTTGTCGGTGAACTGGCGCAGCCACGTCGGTTCGACGCGGCGCATGCGGTCGTACATGAACGCTCTGGCACGGATGTTCCTGCGCGGCCATCCGTAGTTCTGGACACCGGCATAGACCACGGTGGTGGCCACGGTCCGGCCGTTGGCGCGGATGCTGCGGGACAGCCGCCCGGACTTGCGCGGCGCGGCGGCACGGGCCGCACGCGCCGCGATCTGCGCCGCCTTCTTGCTGGGTTCGGTCGACCGCATGTCGCGCTGGGCGCGGCGCATGGTCGTCTGGAACCGGCGATTGCCGCGCAGTTGTCCGGGCATTACGGGCCGACCGGCGGCGGCACCAACACGGGATTGCCGACCACCGACCACTCGAAATCAGCGACGGCCGTGGCTCGCACGGGCCCGCCGATCTTGGTGGGGTCGATCACCACGGATCCGCTGAACCCGTTGGCGCCGGTCTTCGGGATGAACCGGAACGGCACGGTTTTGCCCTGATTCGCCAGGGTGTAGAGGGTGATTCCGGTGTCCTCGAGGGACTGCACCAACGTGCCCTTGAGCGTCCACGCGTAGGTGACATCACCGGGGATCTGATCGCCACACAGAACGTTCATCGCGTCCTCGGAATCCTTGGACGGCTCGAGCGCAATGTCTGTGAACTGGCAACTGAAATCGGTGGGCGTGCCGACCTCTCCCAGTTCCAGCGTGCCGGGTCCGACCTTGTATGACTGGACAGGCATAGTCGTTGTCTCCTAACGGATTTCGGTTGTGGTCGTCATCCGGTACGCGGGTAGCGGTTGTGACGATTGAGTGAGGGTGATGGCCTCATTGGTGGCCGTCTGCTCGGTCGGGTCGATGACGGCCAGGGCCTGGCCGAGCAGTTCGCCGAGGGCCTTATGCGCGATCGCGGGCGGCCGGTCGGTGGTGATCAGCCACACCGTCACCGTGGCCACGCCGCACCCGCCGAGGTAGGCGTGATCCACGCCGGTCACCGACACCCACGCACAGGGCGGGGTGAGCTTGGCCGGGTCGACATTCGCGCGCATCCCCTGTGCGCGAAGCCGATCCACGATTGCCTCGGCCGCGCCGACGACATCCACCGCGATCACCCCACCCTCGGCGCGAGGTGGTTGCCGAGGCCGAGCAGCATGGCGATATCCGGGTCCGTGCGCTGCACGTAGAACGCGCCGAATTCGCCTTGCGTCTCCACGCCGCTGGGAGTGCCGCGCCGCTTCCACAACCGGGCGGCCAGCATGGTCGTACCGTGCCGCTTGTTGGCCGACCACTCGGCGCCCTCGGGCAGCGGGTCGAACCACGATTCGACCTGTGCGACGACGGCCGCCACGGTGGCCTCGAGATAGGTGGCATCGGCGGCGGCGCCGTCCTCATCGAGGGCGAGATACTGCCGCACCAGTTCGGGCGTGGTGAGCGGTTCGGCCATCGTGTGTTCCTGTCCTCGGTCCGTTTACGATTCGGGCGTGCAGGCCGTCAACCTGCGGTGATGCCCCCGCCGGCTGAAGCCGCGGCGGGGGCATCGGTCCGCTTACGGAGTGGGCGGGGTCGCCCACGCGACCTTGACCAGACCGGCCGCCTTGCTGAGCAATTCGGCGTGGTAGCCGTAGACCGCGTGGTCCACGCCGCCGCGCGCCAGGTCCAGCGCGTTCACGCGCACCGGCGAACCGGGCAACTCGTAGAACGTGTAGGCCGACTTGTGGCCGACGACCACGGTTCCCTGCGGCACCAGGTCAGTGGGCACGAACGCATCGGGGTTGATCCCGAGGGTGGACAGGAACGCGGGCACGTCGAGGCCGGAGAAGTCCAACAGCGATTCCAGGTCGATATCGTTGACCAGGGCGAACGATGCGCGGGTGCGCGTGCCACGCCGGACAGCCTGATTGCCGCGTGCCACGGCGCGCAGCAGGTCGGGCGCAGTGCCCGCAACCTGCGTGGCCTTGGCCACCACGTCGACCGCCACAAGCTGATCGGTCTTAAACCGGTAGTCCTCGATCGCGCCACGCAGGAACGACGCCATGAACTCGTTGTCGTTGAAGTCCACGAACTTTCGGTCGAAGTCCCAACCGGCGGCCAGGCGCGCGGCGATGACTTCCACCGGTTCGGTTGCCGGGGTGTTGGTCGGGATCTCGGTCTTATCGCCCGCCCACGGGCCCACCGAGGGCTTGGTGGTCCAGCGCCAACCGACCATCTTCCAGTGCGTGAGCGGGCGCGTGGTGATCAACGGAATCACCGTGCGCTGATACTCGGCGCCCGACCACAGTTCACCGAGCCAACCCGGCTGCGACACCTCCGGGGTGAACGCGCTGGAGGTGATGTCAGCCAGGGCGAACGCGGCCGAGGGCGCCTCTCCGCGCGCGATCGTCTGGAGGTAGTCGGCCACCTGCCCGAACGACGGGCCGCGTTCGACCACCTGCACACCGACCGGGCGCGACGCCGAGGACGCGAACGCGGCCGAGGCGGGCGCGGGCGCGGCCACGGTCTCGGGCAGCGCCGCCGTGGCGCCGGGCGTCACCGGGACACCGGCGCCCGCGTCGGGCGCCACGGTGGTGGTCGTACCGGCCTCGGCCTCGGCGGCCGGGCGCGGGGTCTCGGTGACAGGGGTTGTCAGTTCGTCAGGCATGGTTGCTCCCTCGGGGGTTTCGGAGTAGGTGACGGTCAACACGCGGGCATCGGCAAAAGCCGGTGTGGGCACCAGCGCGACGGCGGCCAGGTGGGCGCGGCGCACCGTGCCATCGGGCGCGCGGTCGAGCTGCCCACTGATTTCGATCGACAGGCCGTCACGTACGCCCTGTGCGTCCTGTAGGGCCTGATCGCCATCGGGGCCCACGCCGATGGCGAACGTGCAGTAGAGGCCATCCGGCCGGGGGTCGACGTGGGTCAGCCACCCGACCGGGGTACCGATGCCGTACTGATCGCGGTGATCCCTGAACAACTTCACGCGGGTCACGTCGTCGGGTACGACGATCGAGCCGGGCGCGAACGTGGTCGGGCCGATGCTGCCGCGCCCGACCGTGCCGAACGTGACGGCAACACCGGTGATCGTGCGCGCGCCAGAATCGGCGAACACGGCCGCGCCGGTGGTGATTCGCGTTGTCATCGTGGGCCTTTCGGGTTTGATGCGGCCAGCAGCGGCGCGACGGCGCGTAGCCAGCGCTCTACCTCCGGGATGGCGAGGACGCGGGTTACCACCGCGTTGCCGATCAGGGCGGCGCCGATGATCAGCGCGGTTGTGGTCTCACCGAGATGGACGACCAGGACGGGCACCAGGGGGCCGAGGCCGACCAGGGTGGCCGCCGTCGAGCGGGCGGTGGACCGCGCGGGGTGCGCGCACTGGGTCGGCTGTTCGCCCTCGGTCACGGTGGCCCGCCTCGGCTAGCGCCGACCGCGTGACGGCCAGCGGTACGGGATGCCGTGCGGGATGCATTGTGCGCCAACGCATTTGCGAGCGACATCACCACGATTACCGAGAACCCGGCCGCGATGAACGCGCCGGTGGCGATCGCGTAGGCGAGGATCAGATACCACGTCATGACGCCAACCCGTCGATCCGGCCGAGGATCGCGGCGGCCTGGCCGTCGCCCGCCTCGGCGGCGGCGCGCACGCGGCCAATGGCCTCGTCATCACCGAGCAGCGCGGCACGCTCCACGGCATCCTCGTGGATCCGCGCGTCCGCGTTGAGGACCATTCCGGCCAGGGTGTCCACCCCGCCATCGCCGTCGCGGTAGCGCGAGCGCGACGGGTAGACCTGGGTCAGTTCCCGGTGTACGTCGGCCAACATCTTGCGCTCGTTCTCGGTCATGTCGTCGTCTCCGTTGTCCGGGCCGCCCGCGTAGATGCCGAGGTGTCCGGCGTCCAGCGCAGCGGCGAATTTGTCGAGATGCGGGTGGCCCTCGGGAAGGCCGATTTGGAAGTGCATTTCATCGGCGCGCGACCAGTCGGCGCCCCAGAACACGCACCCCTCGAACAGCTCTAATCCCTTGCGTACCTTGCTGATTCGGTCCGCTGGCATGGTGCGCGCACCCCACGGGTACCGAGGCGCGTTGATGTCGACGGCGGTACCACTGAGGTGGTTGGAGTTGGGCACGTCGTTCTCACGCGACCAGCCCCACACCGGCGAGTCAATCGGTTCGACGTGGAGGTGGTACCAGAGCAGCCAGGCATTCAGAATCGTTGCGGCCACACCGGCGCGGATGGGCGCGGTATCGGTCCAGGGCAGCACGTTGGCCACCACGCACCCGTCGCGGTTCACCATCCGCCAACCGTTCTCGGAATGGTTGTAGCCGTAGGCACTTCGGAAACTCATGCGATTTCCAATCGACGTGGTTCGGTCGGGGTGTCGAGGGCGGCGCCGTCATCCGGCGCGATCGCCTTGTCTGGCGGCGCAAGGGAGGTGAACCCGGTCAGGTCGATTTCGACGTGGTAGCCGGGCGCGGTGATGTCGTCCTGTCCGAGGCGGGCGCAGATCGCGGCCATGTGCGGACTCAGGCCGTAGTCGACGAACTCGGCGTTTCGCCCGGCCGTCGTCTCGTAGGTGAGTGCGGCCTGTGTCGCGGTCGCGTCGAGCATCGCGGCCGGGATGCCTGCGGCGCGCGCGATGTCGACCACGGCCGCGTTGCGCGCCTCAATCACCATGTCCGCGTTCTGCTGCCCGTGGGTCTTGGCCTCCACCGATTTGTTCGTGTAGGCCACGCCGCCGTTCTCGCCGCGCCGCGCGGCAGCCCACCGGCGCACCAGCCGGTCTATGTCGGCCTCGGCCATCGGCCGGTCGGACGTGTCGTGCAACTCGATATTGGGAATCGGTGTGCGGGCGGCACGTTCGGCGATCTCGGTCAGTGCGTCAGCGTGACGAATCGCGCGCGACCCGAAACGCAACAGTCCCTCGTCTACGCCGGGGATGGCGCACACCGTGCCGGGCGCGACCGGGTAGCCGTCGATCAGAATGTGGCCCTCGGGGTCGAAGTCCCACCGGTCCCACGGCACGTAGTCCAGCGATTCCACGGCCATGTTCGCGTCGCGTTCCACGCGCAGCAGCGACCACCCGTAGAAGAACAGGTCGTCCACCACCATCACCGTGCGGTGAAACGGGCTCAGTGGCTTGTCGGTGCGGTCGACCCACCGGGGTTGCGGGTCGGCGGGCACGTTGGTTGCGTCGGCCACCCGCATCGGTAGGCGCCCGATCGTGCCGCACAGCAAACGCCTGGCACGCATGACGGCCGGGATACGCAGCGCCTCGGCGCGCGTCACCGGCCATTCGTAATCGGCCGTCCACTCGGGAACGTCTATGTGCGCCAGATGGCTAGGCCACGCTGCCCACGGTGACGCCGGACCCGACAGCGAGTCATGCGCTGCGGCGATCGTCGCCGGTGCCGAGGCTATCGCCCTGATCGCGTCCCTGATTCCCACGCTTCCCACCTTCCGACGGGTGTACACGCTGGCGCGCAACCCATTGGCAACTCGCATTCACGGCGTGGCGCGCGGCCTGTAGATCGCCGTGGACGTGGCGCAGGTGCATGGCGGCGGCCTTCCACGCGCCGCCTCGGGTGCCCGCGATCGTGCGCCAGGTGCAGGAATCACAGGTGACGATCACGCTGGAATCTGTTGCGTCCAAAAGGGTTTTAGGCATTTGGGGTCCATATCATCGGGGCGGGCATGGGCACATCGTGAGCGGCGCCGTGAGCGGCCAGCGCGACCGCTTCCAACGCGGCGATTGATCCGGCCGAGGCGCGGCGGCCAAACGCGCGCCCGCCGTCGCCGAGGTTGCGCCAGGCGGCGGCCGACACGGCCGAGGTCAGCGACGGGTGAACGCGGCACCGGATCCGGCCGGACATCACGCGGTCGTACATGTCGCCGTGCGCCACCGACACGTCGCGCGTGGTGGCCTCGGTGAAGGGCAGCGCGTCGCGGTCGCACTCGGCGGCCAGGGTGGCCGAGGGCCCGCCTCGGTCGATCCACGGGCCGGTGTGGTCGTGCCGTTCGGTGAGCTGGGCCAGGCGCGCTGCGCCGCCCTCGGTGCCGGGCAGCACGTCGACCACTTCGGCGAACGGCACGCCGTCGACCACCACGGCCGCCGCGATCGCGGTTTCCGTGCGGTCGATCGACACGGCCGCCGCGAAGCACACCGGCATGTCCGGGATCCGGTCGACGGTCTGGCACCGGGCCCACAGGTCGGCGGGCCAGATCAGTTCGGCCGCGCCGGTCGGCCGGTTGCCGTACGCCCTGGCGAACTCGCCGGGCGAGAGTTGATCCTGTGCGTCCTGTAGCGCCGCCATGTCGACCGTGTGGCCGTAGGCGGGGTGCGCCGCCGCGATCACGTCGAGGTCGGCCGGGTCGTCATCGGGCCCAATTCCGTAGTCCACCAAGCAAACTCGGGGGTTGTCCTTGGCGGACTCGATCAGGCCGTGGAACCACGTTGAGGCGGCCGTGCCGCGCGTCGACAGGATGATGGTTTGGCGCATCGGGCGCGTGGCCTGTGTCGGGGTGATGGCGGCCATCAGCGCCTCGGCCTCGGCCTGGCCGAACACCCACGCCTCATCTATCAGATTGAGGTCGGATTGCTTGCTGTGTAGCGAGTCCTCGGTGGGCGGGTGCGGGCGTAGCTGGGACATGTTGTGCGCGAACTCAATTCGCGTATCACCGGCGCCGCGTTTGAGGTCGAACAGCCGACCGAATGGCGTGATTTTCGCCGGGCGCGCCATCTCTAGAAAGCTGTCACGGGCGTGCATGCCGGTCTGTGCGGTGAACCAAACGCGCCCGTTGGGCAGCAGTAGGCCACGGTGGAACGCCGTTGCCAGCGTGAGCGCGGTCTTACCCGACTGCCGGGGTACCGAGATGATCACCAGCGGGTAGGCGAACCGGCCGGTATCCGGGTCGATCTCGGTGGCCACGTCGACGGCGCGCCGTTGCCAGGGCATCAGCGGGCGGCCGAGGCCGGTTGACGTGCGGTCGATCGCGCGGCCGTAGCTGGGACGCTCGGGACGCCGAGGCGTATGGAACCGAGGCGGCGGGGTGGCCGTCATCGGCGGCCGGTCCGTTTAGCATCGGCGCTGAAAACGCTGTGACCAGCCACGATGCCGAGGCCGGCGAGCTCCGCGGGAAGGGTGCCGGTCCGCTTACGCATCGGTCGGCACGTCGGTGGAGGGCTTGCCGATTTCCTCGAGCAGGACGCGCAGATCATCGTCCGTCGCATCGGCCTGGCTGTCCGGCGTGAGCCGCAATTCACGTAGCGCCTCGGTCACGGCCGGGATCAGCTTGGACGCGCCGTAGGGCTTGTTCTGCTGCTCGAACGAATCGGCCGACCAGGCGGCATGCCGCACGAACGCCTGTAGGGCTTCGTGCTCGGGGCGCAGTAGGTCGGCCTCGGTGGCCGAGGCGAACGCGCGGTCGACGGCCTCGGAGATGCGACCGCGTGTAATCTTCCCCGGCACGGACGCGGGCAGCGCCTCACCGTCGAACAGCGCGTCTTGTCCGTCGCGCGGGCGGCGGGGGTCGGGTCTGGCCATGCATACGACCATGCATGAACGGCGAATAATATGCAAGACCGCCATGCATGGCTATGCATAAACCACCCCGAAAAATGTAACCAAACCGTTATAAACTGAGAAGTTCATCTTCTTATACACCTTTGTACCAACCTCTGTGTTGATACAGACCCGAGAGAAACCGGGGAGCTGGGCAGGGGGCTGCCGGGGTGGGTCGTTCTCAAAAACTAGCTGTGACCAGGGCTTATACGATATGTCCGTTTGGCGCGCAGCTTGGTACAAACCGAGGCGCGCGACTTTGTACCAAGTGGCCGACTGAGTGGCCATGCATGGGCCATGCATGACGCGATGCATATTCATGCACGGACTATGCATAGCCGATTGGATGGATATGCATAGACCATGCATGATCACCATTCACGGGAGGGCGCGACCGCGCCGCCGTCCGCCTGGCCGACGTAGTACCGATCGACGTGGGTCAGCGCCTCGGCCGGGCGCTGCTCGCGTGCCCGCTCCACCACCACGGCCGCGCCGGGATCCACGGTCACCAGTTCGTAGCCCTCGGCGCGGTAGCTGGCGAGCTGGGAGGCCGAGGGCATGGAGTGGATCAGCCACACCGTCACCTTTTCGGCCAGGCGCACGGCGCGACGGATGGCAGCCTGGCGCGCCGCGATCGCCACGTGGCGCACGTGGGCCGGGTAGACGTGCATCGGGTCCGTGGTCGGGCCGCGCAGCGCCGAGGCGATCACGTCGAGGTCTATCACTACGTCGTCGGCCGAGGCGTGGGCGCGCACGTGGGTCGACTTGCCCGAGGCCGGTGGGCCCATGACGACCACCACGCGCACGCCAGGCGTGGCGCCACCGAGGCCGTTGCCGCGAGAGCTGTTGCAGGAGCGGCACGCCGGGCGGCCGTTCTCGATCGCCCACGGGTCGCCACCGAGGGACCGGGGCACGATGTGATCGGCCGTGGTGGCGATCGTTGTGCAGCCGGGCCGCTGGAGGACACACAGCGTGCCGTACTCGGACAGCACGGCCGCTGTGTACTGCGCCGCCCGCCGCCCGCCCCACCTAGCGGCCATACCACCACGACACCCGGCCGCCGGGGGACTCGTATAGAACGCCGATCGTCCCGGCCCGGATCGTGTCGGCCGGGCCCTGGTAGGTGTCCGTCCACGCCGCCCGATTGAGCGCCAGCGCGGCGGCACACGCGAACGTGACGCCGGGGCCGATGCTGGACGTGTCCGGGCCTCGGTAGTCGCAATCGCCGTCCTCGCATGAGAACAGGATCATCAGCGAGCCGCGACAGATCAGCGGGGTTACGGTGTGCGTCATTTCGCACCGGTCCGTTTAGCGATCGCGCCGAAATCGCCTTGACCGGCCGTGATGCCGAGGCCGGCGAGCTCCGCGGAAGGGGTCGCGGTCCGCTTATGCGGGCATCCCTCGGACGGCCGGTGAAGCCGGTACAGGGGGACCGGGCGTAGGCGGCGCATCTCGATCAGGTCGACGCCGGTCAGGATCACCGCGCGGTCGCCGCGCACCCGGACCGTGCCGTCCTCGGCGGGGGAGCAGTCCAGCGGCAGCCACTCGCCGTTCATCCTGCGCCGGTAGCAGATTGGGCCGAAGCAGACCCTACAGACGTTCGTGTCCTCTAGGTCTGTCGAGAGCGGTTGTGCCGGTTCATCTTTGGTTGTCATTGGGCTGTTGTCCTGTCTGAGAGGCAGCTAGCGGGGTGTTTGGCCTAGCTCTGGGTGGTGGGGGTGGTGGTGAGAGGTGACCCTGTGTAGATGGGTCACACAATCGGGGCCGAGCTCTGGTATGGAGCCGGGCGTATGGAGCCGATATGCGACGCGCTGCGGGTATTACTCGCTTGCGCACAGGCCGGGAAATGGGCATAGATCCCCCTTCCCACCGACACGTTGTGTCGGCCAGTAGGGCCAGGTGGGCGCCGTCGGGCAGTCCGTCTAGGTAAGCGGCGCGGCCTATGTCCTCGAGTGCCTTAGCGGTAGGCACGACAACCCGCCACCCTCTAACGGCCGGTGTCGTCGCCTGCTAGGCGTACGTGCGAAACATGTTGCGTAGCAATGGATTTAGGCGGCATCACCGCCGTTTGACTCCCGCCCGCGACCGGGGCGAAACACCGGGCGCGGGCGGGCATCTACGACGCCGCCCCGGCACTCCCAGCACGGCCGTACTTCCCCCGAGGGCAACCGTGGAACACGGGTACGGGGGGAGAACGGGCGCTCACACTGGGGGCACCGGGGCAGCGGCTCAGTACGTCGGATCATGTGCCCGAGGGGATCCGGTCGACGTCCTCGGCAATCAGGCGCAGCATGCTGGCCAGGTGCATCGGGGTGACGTAGGGCTGTGCCTCCACGTCGACCACGCCGCCACCCATCACGGCCAGGGTGAACAGGTGGTCCACCGGCAGGCCGTCACCGGCGGCGCGGCGGGCGACCAGTTCGGCCACCATCGCCGAAATGGTGTCGTCGGTGATCTTGTCGTGTTGGTCGGTGGTGATGAGGCGGGCCGCCTGGCCGAGTTCCTGATCTGTGAGGCGGCGCCGGGGAATTGGGGTCGTCATGCCGCACCCCGCTCGATCGCGTCGGCAACGGCGCGCAGCTTGGCGACGACGACGGCGGGCGGCACTGCGCCGCCGGGCGCGTCCTCGGTGCGCCAGGACGCGGCTACGCCGAGGCCGGGCGCATCGGGATCGGCACCGACCGTTACGACGGCGGTGGCGTGGTGGACGGCGGCGAGTAGATCGCCCGGCAACGCAGAAAGGTCGGGCACACCCGCTAGGGCGACCCGACCTTGAGCGGGACCAACTGTTACGCTGTCCCGGTTATTCGCTGCATTACCACATGTGGTGGTGGCTCCCCCATCTGGACTCGAACCAGAAACCTGCCG
>NZ_JBHUYK010000053.1:0-15239 GCF_042668615.1 Nocardia sp. NPDC057272
CTTCTCGGTGGTCGCCGGATCGGCCGAGATCACCTCGGCCGCGCTGATCGTGGTCGGCATCCTGATGGCGCGTTCGCTCGGTGACATCGACTGGCAGAACCTCGAGTACTCGGTGCCCGCGTTCATCACCGTCATCATGATGCCGTTGACGTACTCGATCGCGAACGGTCTGGCGATGGGCATGATCTTCTACCCGATCGTGATGGTCGCGAAGGGTCGCATCAAGGATGTGCACCCGGCCATGTGGGCGCTGATGGTGCTGTTCCTCGCGTACTTCTTCTTCCTGGTCGAGTAGACGTTCCAGCCATAGGTGTGTCTATACTCAGGCTAGCCTAGGCTTGCCTAACTAGAGGAGATCCACCCATGAAGCGTTCGCTCGTTGCCGCGTCGATGGCGTTTGCCACCATCTTCGCGCCGGTCACCGCCGCTGTTGTCGCCACCGCCCCCGCCGCGATCGCCGCTCCGGCCACGCCCTCGGTCGGCGAGCTGTACGGCAAGCTGCAGGCGGCCATGAACGGTTCGTCGGCCGAGCTCGAGTCGGGCAACGGCGGCAGCCTCGCGGTCGTGCGCGACACCGTCAACCGGATCCCCGGCTACAGCTGGGATGTCTCCGGCCCGGTCACCGTGGACGGCGACACCCTGTCGGCCACCCTGAACAGCCGCCTCGGCGACTACGCCTTCCCGATCCCGGTGACCTGGAAGAACATCGGCGGCATGTGGAAGCTGTCGCAGGAGTCCGAGGAGACGCTGGTCGGCTACGCCACCATAGCGTGGTGATCTGAGGAATTCCGAGCAGGGCCGTCCCGGTGGGGCGGCCCTTTTCGATCGATAGTGACCGGCATCACGGAATTGCCCGGAACGGCGTGAAATAGTGGCCTCGGACCCAGGGTTGTGATCGAGGAAGGCAATCGGACCACAGTCCGGTTGCGGGGATGTTTCGAATCGCAGATGAGGACACGATGACCGACACCGCTACCCGCCTCACTCCTACCACCGCCGACGAAACCACCGCCGCGGGCATCGGCCTGCTGGTGCTGCGCGTCGGCTTCGGCGGACTGATGGCCGCCTACGGAACCCAGAAGCTGTTCGGCTGGTTCAACGGACCCGGCTGGCGTGCCAATGCCGACGGCTTTACCGCCATGGGCTACAACCCCGGCGAATTCTTCGGCACCCTGGCCGGGCTCGCCGAACTGGTCGGTGGGCTGCTGCTGGTGGTCGGGCTGGTCACGCCGCTGGCCGCCGCCATCGTGCTCGGAACGATGATCAACGCCATCAACGTGTTGTGGAGCGGGGGGCTCTTCCCGGCGGATCCGTCGGTGCCGGGGTTCACGACGCCGCTGCTGTTCGCGCTGGCCGCCGCGGCGTTGGCGTTTACCGGGCCGGGGCGTTTCTCGCTCGATGCCGGGCGGCCGTGGCAGCGCCAGGGTGTGGTGTGGGGCGGTGGGGCCGTGGCGCTCGCCGTCGTGGCCGCGGTGGTGACGTTGATCTTCAAGGCTGTGCTCTGATCCGACGCAGCACACTGATCGTCGAGAGGCGGCGCGGTGACCGGGGTTCGGTTGCCGCGCCGCCTCTTTCGCGCCGCCTCGAGCCGATTCGTCATCGCCCGTACGTCCGTGGTTCCACGGAGCACGCGCGGGGAGTCGGTGGCAGCGATTAACCTCGTGGCGGCGCCTGTG
This sequence comes from Nocardia sp. NPDC057272, assembly GCF_042668615.1. Lineage (NCBI taxonomy): Bacteria > Bacillati > Actinomycetota > Actinomycetes > Mycobacteriales > Nocardiaceae > Nocardia > Nocardia sp. NPDC057272. The sequence goes on from NZ_JBHUYK010000053.1 coordinate 1,677, forward strand.
CACAGCGGCGCCACGCATTGTCCGCGGATGGAAGAGGAGAGCTGCGATGAAGGCTTACGACCTGGGTTTCGGAGACTCGGCGGACAAACTGGCCGAGACGCCCGAGGGCGATCCGCTGGTGCTCGACGCGCCGGTGCGCTCCGGCTGGATCGGCAGTGAGGGACCGGCCATCGATCCGGCGACATGGCCGCGCGGACCTGTCACCGGCCTGCCGATGATGCACGCGCTCACCCTGCGCCTGCCGACCGATTTCCAGCGTCGCGGACCCGGATTCCCCGCCATCGCGCTCTTCCAGGGCGAGGGGCAGTTCGCCGGAACCGACGCGGTCGAGGCCGACGCCTCGTCGGACGATCCCCTTGCCCGCGATCTCGTCGCCACCCGCCTGCATCCGAAGTTGCAGATCATGCACGACGAGATCGGCGGCGCTTTCGCGCTGATCTGGCTCACCGACAAGGAATTCGCCGGCGGCCCCGTCGCCCCGCCCGCCGATGTTCGCAAGCCGGGTTCCCCGACCGCGAGCGATGAGGGCTGCAATGCCTGGGACGACGTGCACCCCACCGTCGGCGTCTGGCTCGCCGAGCGCACCGCCGACCCGAACGTGGGCGTTCCCCCGGTCGAATACGAGCCGAACACCAAGTACCAGGACCCGCTCACCGAGGATTCCGGCTGGACCACGTGGGCCGAGCCGCTCTTCGGCCGCTCCCACCTCGGCGGCACCGCCTTCCCCGTCCAGGCGCTGCCCGAGGGGTTGACCCCGTACTACCTGGAGATCGAGGAGATCTCCGGGATGAACTTCGGCGGCGGCAACGCCCAGCTCGACTTGGAGTCGGGCGTTTTCGATTGGTCCTGCGGGTAGTTCAGTTCATCATCGCCGGGCGGTCGTCGTCGGGGTGTGGGGCGGCGACGGTCCGGGTTTCGGGTGAAAGCTGTTCGGGGACAGTGAGATCGATGGCGGGCTCGATGGGGGCCGGGGGAAGTTTGCGGGCGCGGACGCGCAGGGCGATGCCCGCGAGGGTGATCAGATAGATGATCACGTAGATGTTCATCAGGACCTGGGGCAGCGGCCACCACGGGGGGAGCAGGAAGGTGCCCACGCTCACCCAGGTGGGGGTATAGGTGTAGGTCCAGGCGGCGATGGACAGGTAGAGCGCGGCCGCGGCGAGCCACCAGGGCGCGCGGGTCTGGGCGCGGTGGATCAGGTAGACCAGCAGCGGAACGAACCACACCCAGTGGTGACCCCACGAATACGGGGAGACGGCACAGGCGGTGAGGCCGCCGAGGGTGACCGAGAGCAGGGGTTCGCCGCGGCGGACAAGGACCGCGGCCAGCCACAGCGCGACCAGCGCGACCGGCACGGCGATCAACAGCCACAACCACACCGGCGCCGGGCCGTGGGTGAGGTGGGCGATGGCGCCGCGCAGGGACTGGTTGGCGGGATGGACATCCGGGGCGATGCGACCGGAATGGAAGAACGTCGACGTCCAGTATTGATACGAGTCGCTCGGCAGGATCAGCGCGGTCAGACCGATCGACGCGAGGAAGGTGAGAGCGCTGGTCGCGGCCGCGCGCCACTGCCGTTGCGCCAGATACTGGGCGATGAAATACAGCGGAGTCAGCTTGATACCCGCGGCGATACCGACGCCGATGCCGCGCAACCGGCTGTTCTCGGCGCGGGAGAAATCCCACAGCACCACCAGCATCAGCACCAGATTGATCTGCCCGTAGTAGAGCGTGGTGCGCACCGGTTCGGCGAAGGTGCAGGCCAGGGTGAGCAGGGCGCTGACGGCGGTCAGACCGGGGGTGGCCCGGTAGCCGAGCATCCGGAAGCTCTGCAGCACAACCCCGAACAGCACCAGCAGGTTGAGCACCAGCCAGGTCGTGGTGACGTGCGCCCACGGCACCAGCAGTAGTGGCAGGAAGACCACGGCCGAGAACGGTGTGTAGGTGTAGAGCAGGCCATAGTGCGTCGGCTCGATGTAGAGCGCCCGTTCGTGCACGACCCGCCAGCCGCCGTCGCGGTAGATGTGCACGTCGAGACCGCCGACGAGAATCCCGCCGCTGTCCATCCACGGGTCCATGGTCGTGAACAGCAGTGTCACGCCTAAGACGGCGGTACCGAGTAGTAGCAGAAGCGTCAGGGTCGTGCGCGGGAGTGCCACGCCTCGAGATCTCTCCGCCACGGCCGTACTACCGGCCGGCCCACATCGTATGCACGACTAAGAACCTACCGCGCCGGGTCGACGGCGTTCGGCGGCGGACCGACTTCGGTAGGAAAACGACATGAAAGCGGGTACGGCTGGCGGCGAACCGTTCTCGGCGTGCACGTTGCGGGCCGCCGCGCCGGCTCCGAACTCGCCCATCAGGCCGCCGGACGCAACGTCAGCATGGTGTCGGCGCCGTGGTGGAACTCATAACCGGTCTTTTGCAGGGAAGTGGCGATGCCCTTGTCGTGGAGTTCGGTACGCAGGTGGTCGATGAGGTCGTCGAGTGGGGCGCCGGTGTAGTCGAGCAGCGGGTAGACGCGGGTTTCGACGGTGGCGACGCGCGCCAGTTCGAGCAGGGCGGCCAGGTGGAAGTCGGCGTCGAGGCGGTCGGCGTAGCTGAACAGCAGGTGCGAGCTCAGGGCCAGGTCGAACGCGTCGTCGGGACAGGGGAGGGAGGGGAGCGAGCCGGCCAGATAGCGGTGAGGTGCGGCGCGCACGTCGTCGGCGAAGCGGGCCGCGGCGCCGCGGCGGATCGCGGCGTGCTCTGTCGTGGAGCCGTACCAGTCCCAGCGGTAGCGGTCGGCGTGGGAGTGTGCCCAGGCCACGGCCCGTTCGGTTTCGGGGGTCGCGCGGGCGGCCAGTTCGGTCGGTGGGGTGGCGTAGATGGGATCGATCGCGGTGACTTCGGCACCCAGAGCGCTTGCCTCGGCCGCGAAACTTGCTGCGCCGCCGGGGCAATCGAGGACACGGCGCCCGGCCAGATCATCGTCGGAGAGATGGAACATCGCGCGGTACTCGGCCAAAGATCTTGCGCTGACCAGAAATTCGCCGAGTACCTCGCCATCGGCGTGGTGCATCATCACCACACGTTCTCACGACTTGCGTTCGCACGCTCGCTGATTCACGAGTGTGGTCACCTCGATTGCAAGACTCGACCTGCAAGTGTCGGCTTCGCTCAGGCGGAGTCGGTGAGCCTGCGCAGCGCCTTGGCAACCACCTCGGGATCGCTGGTCTCCCAGTACGGCGGCAGCGAAGCGCGCAGGTAGCTGCCGTAGCGGGCGGTGGCGAGGCGGGAGTCGAGGATCGCGACCACGCCGCGGTCGTCCACGCTGCGCAGCAGCCTGCCGGTGCCCTGTGCCAGCAGCAACGCGGCGTGATTGGCGGCCACGGTCATGAAACCGTTGCCGCCGCGCGACTCCACCGCTCGCTGGCGTGCGGTGAGCAGCGGATCGTCGGGCCGGGGGAACGGAATGCGGTCCAGGATAACGAGACTCAGCGACGGGCCGGGCACGTCGACACCCTGCCAGAGGGTGAGGGTGCCGAACAGCGAGGTGGCCGGGTCGTCGGCGAACTTGCGCACCAGCGCGCCCATCGAATCGTCACCCTGGCACAGCACCGGAGTGTCGAGCCGCTCGCGCAGCGCCTCGGTGGCGGCCTTGGCGGCGCGCATCGAGGAGAACAGGCCGAGCGTACGGCCACCGGCGGCGGTGATGAGCTGTTCGATCTCGTCGAGATATGCGGGCGAGAGGCCGTCGCGGCCAGGGGCGGGCAGGTGTTTGGCCACGTAGAGGATGCCGGACTTGGCGTGGTCGAACGGTGAACCCACGTCGAGGGCGTTCCAGCGCACCGATTCCAGGTCGGCGGGTGCGGTGGCGCCGTTGGCCATGGCCGGATCGACCTTGCCGCCCGACTGCGACGGCAGGCCCCAGGTGATCGCGAGCCCGTCGAACGAGCCGCCGATCTGCAGGGTGGCCGAGGTGAGCACGACGGTCGCGGTGCCGAACAGCCTGCTGCGCAGCAGGCCGCCGACCGAGAGCGGCGCCATCCGCAAGGTGCGGCGGGCGACGCCACGCATCTCGTCGGCCGACAACCAGATGACATCGCGACGGGCAGCCGGGTCGGCTTCCTCGAACGCGGTGAGCGCGCGGACCGCGGCGTCGTGCACGTCGTCGATGGCGGCCACGGCCATGGTGCGGGCGGCGGCGTTGTCGGGGTCGTCCTGGGTTTTGACGGTGCCCTGCGGTGCGATGGCGGTACGCGCGTTCCAGGCGGAATCGCGAACCAGGGCGAGCACCGGGGCGATGCCGTCGGGCATCTGGTCCCAGCGGCCGGGCGGCAGATCCTCCAGTGCCTGGTGGAAGGCCTCCGCGGCGCCCTCCAGGCGGTCGACCTCGCGTTCGTCGATCAGTTTGGTGCAGCGGCGGGCGGCCGCGCTGATCGCGGTCGCGGCCAGTTCGGCGGTGGCGACGCCGGTGACACGGTCGACCAGTTCGTGCGCCTCGTCGATCACCACCACATCGTGTTCGGGCAGGATCTGGATGCCGCTGATGGCATCGATGGCCAGCAGCGCGTGGTTGGTCACCACCACGTCGGCCTGGGCCGATTCCGCACGGGCCTTCTCGGCGAAACAGTCCTGGCCGAACTGGCAGCGGGACTTGCCGAGGCATTCGCGCGAGCCCACGCTCACCTGGCGCCACGCGCGGTCGGTGACGCCGGGGGCGAGTTCGTCACGGTCGCCGGTCTCGGTGTCGGAGGCCCATTCGTTGAGGCGCTGGACTTCGCGGCCGAGGCGGGAGATGGCAAAGGCGTCGAACAGCTCGGCCTCGCCGCCGGTATCTTCCGGGATGACGCTGTTGATCTTGTTCAGGCAGAGATAGTTGTTGCGGCCCTTGAGGATCGCGAATTTGGGTGCGCGGCCGAGCGGCTTGGTGAGTGCCTCGGCCAGGCGCGGCAGATCGCGGTCGACGAGCTGGCGTTGCAGCGCGATCGTGGCGGTGGAGACCACCACCGTGCGACCGGTACGGACCGCGTGCCGCAGGCTCGGGATGAGATAGGCCAGCGACTTGCCGGTGCCGGTGCCGGCCTGGACGGCCAGGTGCTCCTTGGTGTCGATCGCGTGATCGACGGCGGTGGCCATGGTGGTCTGCCCGGTGCGTTCCTTGCCACCGAGGGCATGCACGGCGGTGACGAGCAGGTCGGCGACGGGAGGAAGTTCGGGCACGGTCGCAGCTTATCCGTCGGGTCGGACAGGTTCGGTCGGGCTGCTTTGTCGGGGGCTGGGAGTGCGGTCATGGCGGAATCGGAGTGCGCGGTGTGGCTGGGAACGGGTGAGGGGTGTGGGTCAGGACTCGCGGACGAAGTCGTCGATGTGATCGCGGACGTAGTCGAGGACTCGCTGTTCGAAGTCCTGGGGCTCGTTGATGTCGTAGATCTCGTCGGGGTCTTCGGCGCGGTCGCCGGTGGGGCGGCGGATCTGGTCGGGGCTCGCGAGGGTTCGGTGTTCGTCTTCCCAGAAGCGGTCGAGGTCGTCGTTCGAGGAGCTGAGGGAGGCGTCGCGGGCGGCGATGATGGCCGCGGCGGCCAGTTGCGGCATGCCTGCCGCACGCAAACCCCTGGTGGCCCAGGGGAGTTCGCTGCGCCGGGTTTTCAGGTAGCTCGAGAATCCCGCGTCGAGAACGCTTGTGTGCAGGCTCGACAGGGCCAGCAGGTGGGAGAAGGCCGGGGGCAGTTTGCCGAACGCGCCGATGCCGAGGCGCTGGAGGTCGTCGGTGGCCGGGTTCGACCAGAAGACGGTGTCGGCGGCGTCGTGGATGCTGTCGGTCTCGGCGAGTGCCTTCGTCAGGGCGGGTCGGGTGTGCGCCGGGAATCGATAGTCCATGGGAGAAGTATTCAGGGACGCAGCCCGACGCCCGCATCGCGGAGGGTGGTCAGGGCGATCTCGGTGGTTTCCGGGGTGACGCCCGCGGTGAGGCCGAGCAGGACGGTGGTGTCGAATCCGGCCTCGGCGGCGTCCAGCGCGGTGGCCCGAACACAGTGGTCGGTGGCGATGCCGACCACGTCCACGGCGTCGATGTCGCGGGCGCGGAGCCAGTCCGTGAGGGAGGTGCCGTCCGCCGCCGCGCCTTCGAAGCCGGAGTAGGCGGCGGTGTACTCGCCTTTGGAGAAGGTTTCGTGGATGGGCGAGACGTCGAGCGCGGGATGGAAATCGGCGCCGGGGGTGCCCACTCGGCAGTGGGGCGGCCACGAGTCGACGTAGTCGGGTTCGGTGGAGAAGTGGGGACCGGGGTCGATATGCCAGTCCCGGGTGGCCACCACCGCGTCGTAGTGCTCGGTGGCGAGGAAATCGGTGATCGCCGCCGCTACCGCCGCGCCGCCCGCCACCGCGAGGGAGCCACCCTCGCAGAAGTCGTTCTGCACATCCACGATTATCAGGCCACGTGCCATGTCGTCCTCCGCCTCGTTCGAGCAGAACCATTCTCCGCCGTGGAACGCCGAGCGGCCACCCGGTCTCGCCGAGGCATTCAGCCGAGGAACGTCGTCGGCACGGCGGGCTCGCCCGCGGACAGTTTCAGCCCTTCCCACGGCAGGCTCACCAAACCGCGCGCGACCAATGCGCGACTCTGCGCCAGCGTCGCGACATCGTCGACCACCTTGCCGTCGCGTACCAGCGGCACCTGAAGCTCGTGTACCTGAAAACCGTTGGTAGCCGGTGCTTCTCCGCCTTCTGGGTACACGATCTCCTCGACGATCGTGCCGGTGGCGCGGGCCAGCCGCACCGCCTTCTTGGTCCCCCCGCGCGACTGCTTGTGGCTCGACCGTTTGGCCACCGGAATGCCGTCGACCTCGACGAGCTTGTAGACCATGCCCGCGGTCGGGGCGCCGGAACCGGTGACCACCGACGTGCCGACGCCGTACACGTCGACCGGTTCGGCACGCAGCGCGGCGATCGCGTACTCGTCCAGGTCGCCGGAGACCACGATGCGTGTGCCGGTGGCGCCGAGTTCGTCGAGCTGGTCACGGACCTGTCTGGCGAGGACGCCGAGGTCGCCGGAGTCGATGCGCACACCGCCCAGTTCGGGCCCGGCCACCTCGATCGCGGTCGCGACGCCCCGGGTGATGTCGAAGGTGTCGACCAGCAGCGTGGTGCCGATGCCGAGCGTGTCGATCTGGCTGCGGAACGCCGCGGCTTCGTGTTCGCCGTCGGCGCCGCTGTGCAGCAGGGTGAATGCGTGGGCGCTGGTGCCCGCGCCGGGCACGCCGAAGCTGCGCACGGCCTCGAGATTGGAGGTCGCGTCGAATCCGGCCAGGTAGGCGGCGCGCGAACTCGACGGCGCGGCGAGCTCGTGGGTGCGCCGCGATCCCATCTCGATCATCCGCCGGCCCGCGGCCGCGCTCACCATCCGGGCGGCCGACGAGGCGATGGCGCTGTCGTGATTGAAGATCGACAGCGCGAGGGTCTCGAGCAGCACGCATTCGGCGAAACTGCCGCGCACGGTCAGGATCGGCGAACCGGGGAAGTACAGCTCGCCTTCGGCATAGCCGTCGATATCGCCGGTGAAGCGATACTCGCGCAACCAGTCGACGGTGGCGGGGTCGAGGAACTTCGCGACCACGGCCAGCTCGTCGGGGCCGAAGCGGAAGTGGGTCAGCGCGTCGAGCAGACGGCCGGTGCCCGCGACGACGCCGTAGCGGCGCCCGTTCGGCAACCGCCGGGCGAACACCTCGAAGGTGCACTGTCGCTGAGCCGAACCGTCGGCCAGCGCCGCGGCCAGCATGGTCAGCTCGTACTGGTCGGTCAGCAGCGCGGTGCTGGCGAACTCGTCACGGATCTGCACACCAGAAACTCTAGTCACCGCGGGTGTTGTTTCCTGCGGGCCTCGTCGTACCCTGGTTTTTATGGCCGTGTGCAATAACGTTCGGGCCGGCGCCGTCACCGACGCTGTGAACGCCGCACTGTCGGCACCGCAGGCGACACCGGAGACCACCGAATACACCGAGATCCTGGAGGCCGAGGACAGGCCCTGGGTCACCGTGGTCTGGGACGATCCGGTGAACCTCATGCACTACGTCACCTACATCTTCCAGAAGCTGTTCGGCTACAGCAAAGCCAAGGCGACCGAGTTGATGATGCAGGTGCACAACGAGGGCAAGGCGGTGGTGTCCTCCGGATCGCGCGACAAGATGGAGCAGGACGTGCGCAGGCTGCACGCCGCGGGGCTCTGGGCAACCATGCAGCGCGACTGACGACCTGAGTAACCTGGGCCCTGTGCGTAAGTGGAGCAGGAAGAACTCACTGAGTGGCCTCAAGCTTCGATCCGAAATGGACGAGCACGAGGCCACCGTCCTTCGCTCCCTGATCGGTGCGGTGTCCGGACTGCTCAGTGACCGCGCCGCCGACGCCCCCGAAGACGAACTCGCCGCGCTCACGGGCTTGCGCACGGGCAACTCCACCCCGCCCGACGATCCGCAACTGCTGCGTCTGCTGCCCGATTTCCACCGCGCCGAGCCCGGTTCTCCCGATGCCAAGCGCGCCGATCTCAACAGCGCGCTGCGCAGCCTGCACGAGCCGGAGATCATCGACGCGAAACTGGCCGCCGGGCAGACCGTCCTCGACAGCTGTCCGGAAGTGGGCGGCAAGATCGCGCTCACGCCCGAGCAGGCCGACGCGTGGCTGGCCGCGCTCACCGATGTCCGGCTCGCGCTGGGCACCCTGCTCGACATCGACGACGACACGCCCGACCATTTCGATCCGGAAGACCCGCGCGCCCCGCATCTGGACGTCTACCACTGGCTCACCTGGATGCAGGATTCACTACTGCAAGCGCTCGCGCCGTGAGCGCGACGACCGGAATCGCCGACGAAGGACGACATGATGCGCAGCGGCCCCGGAGTACGCAACTCGATCACTGATGTCGCCGGTGTGCTGGTCGGGCATCATCAGGCGCTCGACGCCGAGGTCACCCTCGGTACCGGCGCCGCGACGGGCTGCACGGTGGTGCGGGTCCCCGGCGGTGCGACGGCCTCGGTCGACGTACGCGGCGGCGGACCCGGCACCAGGGAAACCGACCTGCTCGACCCGGCCAACACCGTCCGCCGACTCAATGCCGTGCTTCTCACCGGAGGTAGCGCGTACGGCCTCGCCGCCGCGGACGGGGTGATGCGCTGGTCGGAGGAACACCGCGAGGGCATTCCGATGGACCCGGCCGACCCGAGTCGCGTGGTCCCGATCGTGCCCGGCGCGGTGATCTTCGACCTGCCGGTCGGGGACTGGGGTATTCGGCCCGACCCCGACTTCGGTTATCGCGCGGCCGCGGCGGCGGCGACCGAGTTCGCCAGGGGCACCGCGGGCGCCGGTGTCGGTGCGCGGGCGGGCGCGATCAAGGGCGGAATCGGTTCGGCGAGTGTGGTTCTCGCGGACGGCCCCGGGGCTGGGGTGACCGTCGGCGCGGTGATCGTGGCCAATCCCGTCGGGTCGGTCGTCGATCCGCGCACCGGGTTGCTGTGGGGCGTCGGCACCGATGGACCCGACTTCTTCGGGCTGCGGCACGCGACACCGGACGAGATCGCCGCACTTGCCGCGCTACCTGCCAAGAGCATGGTGCTCAACACCACGATCGGCGTGATCGCCACCGATGCCGCCCTCGACCCGGCAGGCTGTCGACGGCTGGCCGCGACCGGGCACGACGGACTCGCCCGGGCGATCCGGCCCGTGCATTCCCCGCTCGACGGCGACACCCTGTTCGCGCTGTCCACCGGCGCCATCGAGGTCGCCCCGCTCGCGCTGCCGCCGGCGTTCCCCACGGACCTGCTGCTGCTCGACCAGTTGTGTACGGCCGCGGCGGTGGTCGTCGAGCGCGCCGTCGTCGACGCGGTGCTCGCCGCGACCTCGATCGCCGGTATCCCCGCCTACTACGATCTGTTTCCGCGCTGATCGGCGGCCTCGCCCACTGCCGGTGGTGCGGCTGCCTGATGGCCCCGAACCGCCTGCTGACCAGCCCTTCGGCGACTTGCCGCGACGGCTGTGACGACCCGGCCGGGACCGGAGTGCATACCCCGCGGAATACCCGAATAGGGTGAGTCGTTGTCGGGGAAGGTGCTCGACAGCGCGCACGCAGATTGTGGAAAGGGTCGATGAAGTGCTGGTGATCAGGGCCGATCTCGTTGACGCGATGGTGGCGCACGCTCGCGCCGACCACCCGGACGAGGCCTGCGGCATCATCGCCGGCCCCGAGGGCAGCGACCGGCCGGAACGCTTCGTCGCGATGGTCAACGCCGAACGCTCGCCCACCTTCTACCGGTTCGATTCCGGTGAGCAGCTGCGCGTGTGGCGCGCGATGGACGACGCCGACGAAGTGCCGGTCGTGATCTACCACTCGCACACCGCCACCGAGGCCTACCCGAGCCGCACCGACATCTCCTACGCCGCCGAACCGGACGCGCACTATGTGCTGGTCTCCACGCGCGACCCGCAGGAGCACGAACTGCGCAGCTACCGCATCGTCGACGGCGAGGTCACCGAAGAACCGGTGCGCATCGTCGATTCCTACTGAACCGTCCGAGAACAGTCACCACCCCCGAGGAGTCCCCATGCCGGTAACCGTGTCCATTCCGACCATCATGCGTGGTATCACCGGAGGTGAGAAGCGGGTGCAGGGCGAGGGCTCGACGCTGTCCGCGCTCATCGCCGATCTCGACGCGAACCACCCCGGGCTGGCCGAGAAGCTGCTGTCGGACGGCAAGCTGAACCGCTACGTCAACATCTACGTCGACGACGAGGACGTGCGCTTCTCCGGTGGGCTGGAAGCCGAGGTGCCCGCGGGCGCGTCGGTCACCATCCTGCCCGCCGTGGCCGGCGGCGCCTGACCCCGTGGCCCGCTACGAATCGCTGATCGCGACGCTCGGCAATACGCCGCTCGTCGGATTGCAGACACTGTCGCCCCAATGGGACGGCGACGATCATGTGCGGCTGTGGGCCAAGCTCGAGGACCGCAATCCCACGGGGTCGATCAAGGACCGGCCCGCACTGCGGATGATCGAACAGGCCGAGGCCGACGGGCTGCTCACCCCCGGCTGCACGATTCTGGAGCCGACCAGCGGCAATACCGGGATCTCGCTGGCCATGGCGGCCAAGCTCAAGGGTTACCGGATCGTGTGCGTGATGCCGGAGAACACCTCGGTGGAGCGTCGGCAGCTGCTCACGATGTTCGGCGCCGAGATCATCGACTCGCCCGCGGCGGGTGGATCCAATCAAGCGGTGGCGATGGCCAAGCAGGTCGCGGCGCAGAATCCGGACTGGGTGATGCTGTACCAGTACGGCAACCCGGCCAACGCGCTCGCGCACTACGAGAACACCGGGCCGGAACTGCTGGCCGACCTGCCGGAGATCACCCATTTCGTCGCGGGGCTCGGCACGACCGGAACGCTGATGGGCACCGGCCGGTTCCTGCGTGAGAATGTGCCCGATATCGAGATCGTGGCCGCTGAACCCCGCTACGGCGAGCTGGTCTACGGCCTGCGCAATATCGACGAGGGATTCATCCCCGAGCTCTACGACGAGAAGGTGCTCACCACCCGGTTCTCGGTGGGCCCGTACGACGCCGTGAAACGGACTCGCGAACTGGTCGGCGAGGAGGGAATCTTCGCCGGAATCTCCACCGGGGCGATCCTGCACGCCGCGCTCGGCATCGCCAAGAAGGCGCAGAAGGCCGGGAAACGGGCCGATATCGCGTTCGTGGTCGCCGACGGCGGCTGGAAGTATCTGTCTACCGGGGCATACGACGGCACGCTGGACGAAGCCGAGGAGAAGCTGGACGGGCAACTCTGGGCCTGACGCGATGTGACCCGGCTTCGGTACGCTCTGGTCAACGGGCTGTTCGACGGTCCCTTGCCGGAGTGGAGGCGATGTCGGTGAGCGGTGGGGTGGGTGCCTCGTTCGATCCTGATCGGATCTCGGGGCTGCGCGGTAACGCGAGTTCGGGCATCGGCGCGTCGCGAGGCGGTTCGTGGATTCGGGCCGCGGTGGTGATTCTGGGCTTCGTGGGGTCGCTGTACGTGATCGAGGGCGTCGACATGGTGCTCTCCTACGATTCGCCACCCGGATCGGTCGGCGAACTCGACTCGGCGGGAATCGAGCCGCGCGAGGTATCCGGGCTCGACGGGATCCTGTGGGCGCCGCTGTTGCACGGCGGGTGGGACCACCTGTTCGCCAACACGCTGCCGTTGCTCGTGCTCGGTTTCCTCGTGCTGCTCTCCGGGATCGGGCGGGGGATCGCGGCCACGGCGATCATCTGGGTGATCGCGGGCGTCGGTACCTGGCTCACGGGGTCGGCGGGAAGTGTGCACGTGGGAGCGTCGTCGATCGTGTTCGGCTGGCTGACATACCTGATCTGCCGCGGGTGGTTCGCGCGCAATGTGGGCCAGATCGTGGTGGGACTGGTGATCCTCGTGTTCTACGGCTCGATGCTGTGGGGCGTGCTGCCGAGCGACCCTCGAATTTCTTGGCAGGGACATCTTTTCGGGGCGGTGGGTGGAGTGCTCGCGGGCTGGGTACTCTCGTCAGATGAACGTCGACGCCGCCGTGGAGCATCGGTCGGCCGCGCACTACCAACGCGGTAACCGGGGATCCGGTCTGGAAATTGGGGGGATCCTGCATTGAGCACCAGCACGTCGTGGCAGCATGGGGGTATGCGCCTTACCGTCCTCGGGTGCTCGGGCAGCGTGTCCGGCCCGGACTCCCCAGCGTCGGGCTACCTGCTGACGGGCCCTGATATGCGGCCGACAGTCATCGACTTCGGTCCCGGTATTTTCGGCGCCCTGCAGAAGCATATGAACCCGGCCGATGTCGACATCTTCCTCACCCACCTGCACGCGGATCACTGCTTGGATCTGCCCGCACTGCTGGTGTGGCGTCGGTACCACCCGAATCCGCCGACCGGGAAGGCGCTGGTGCGCGGGCCGTCCGATTCCGCGCTGCGGATCGGCAACGCGTCCGCGGAGATCGGCGGCGAGACCGACGACTGGTCCGATGTGATCGACTCGCAGGCGTGGGTCGAGAACACCCCGATTCCGTTCGGGCCCGGTCACACGGTGGAAGCTCGGCGGATGTTCCACCCGCCGGAGTCCTATGGGCTGCGGATCACCGCGGCCGACGGCCGGGTCTTCGTCTACACCGGCGATACGGCGATGTGCGATGCGGTGGTCGACTTGGCGCAGGGTGCGGATGTGCTGATGGCCGAGGCGTCGTGGACCCACGATCCGGCGAATCGTCCTCCGGGGATTCACCTTTCGGGGACCGAGGCGGGCGAGATCGCTACTCGTGCGGGGGCCAAGGAATTGTTGCTCACCCACATTCCGCCGTGGACTTCGCGTGAGGATGTGATCGCGGAGGCCAAGGCGGCGTTCTCGGGGCCGGTGCACGCGGTTTCGCCGGGGGAGTCGTTCGACGTTTAGGTCGGGATTCGGAGTTCGGTAGTCCCAGGACTGTTTGACGCTGTGTTTGTTGGCGCGCTGGCGCGCGCGTGTCCGCGGCCCTGAGGGGTCGCCGGTCAGGCGCCGCGGAATCGCTCCTTCGTCGCATCTC
>NZ_JBHUYK010000054.1:0-14614 GCF_042668615.1 Nocardia sp. NPDC057272
CCTCGATGATTCGAGGCGGCCTTCGGTTTTCCGGGTGAATGTCGTGACGAGTCCGACAGCTGGTTAGTTGACGTCGGCGCTCTCGCGGTCCTCATCGACGATGTCCTCGTCGGCGACCTCGGGGATGGCCTTGTTCTGACGCGAGCTCGACACCGACTTGTTGCCGTTGTTGCTGATCGACTTGCGCTCAGGCGTGCCGTCGAGCAGTTCGCTCTCGCGGTTGACCGCGGCGAGCATGGCGGGCACGGAATCGAGCTGACCGCGGATACCGAGCAGCTGGGCGAGCACCCGGCCGCGCAGCACGCGCATCTCCTCGGCCAGTTCCTTCGCGTGCGCGATCTTGCGCTCGGAGGTCTGGGTGGCGGAGCTGATCAGGCGGTTCGACTCGTCGGTCGCGTCCTTGATCCGCTGGGCGGCTTCGGCGCGACTGGTGGCCTCGAGCTCCTCCATGGCCCGGGTCAGCTTGGTACGCCGATCGTTCATGGTGGCTTCGAAGTCCTGCTGGGTGGCCTTGCGCTTGGCTTCGGCCTCCTTGCCCAGACGTTCGACATCGGCTTGGGCGGCTTCGATGATCTTGGCCGACTCGGTGCGCGCGTTCGCGAGGGTCTGCTCGAACTCGATCTCGAGCGCCTCGCGCTTCTCCTTGGTCTCCGCGAGCAGCGACTCGTACTTGCCACGCATCTCGGTGGCCTGCTGCTCGGCGATCGACACCATCTCGGCGGCTTCGGCCTGCGCCAGCGCGCGGACCTCGGACGCTTCGTCCGAGGCCAGGCGCAGCATGCGCGAGATACGGTCGGACATGCCTTCGGCGGTGGTCGGCGGCACGGAAAGCCGGTCGACCTCCTTGCGGAGCTCGTCGATCTCGTCACGCGCATCTTCCAGCTGGCTGGCGAGATTGCGGGCCTGCGCTGCGGCAGCGTCCCGGTCGGTGGCGGTGACGCGGAGCTCAGCGTCGAAGCGGTCGAAGTAGTTGCGCACCTCGTCTTGCGCATAACCCTTGCGCACAACGGTGAAGGGCAGTGCAACGAAGCGATTGCGATCGGACTCAGGTGACGACATGGCACACAAAATACAGCCTCGAGCGAGCCTATGGAGACTCGACCGTGATTGTGATCTCGCCGAGATTTACCGACAGTACCGGCGTACTAGTGCGTAACATCCGGGTTCGGCTCCACGAGCTCGACCAGCACACCGCCAGCATCCTTCGGATGGATGAAATTGATGCGGGAATCGGCGGTCCCGTGACGTGGGGCTTCGTACAGCAAACGCACGCCGCGCCCGCGCAGGAAACCCGAAACGGCTTCGATATCGGTGACCCGGTAGGCCAGCTGCTGCAGTCCGGGGCCGCTGCGGTCGATGAACTTGGCGATGGTCGACTCCGGGGTGAGCGGGGCCAGCAACTGCAGGGCGGTCGCGCGGTCGGCGGCGGCGGGGCACGACAGCATGGCCTCGACGACGCCCTGGGCCTCGTTCACCTCGCGGTGGGTCTCGACCATGCCGAGGTTGTCGGTGTACCAGGCCACCGCGGTGTCCAGGTCGGGCACGGCGATGCCCACGTGGTCGACGGCGATGACGTAGTCGGCGGGGATGAAGTTCTCATTGGTCACCCCACGAAGCTAGCGCGGACCTGCGTGCCGGGCGCGGGCCGATACCGGTTACCGTGGAGTCCAACTCCTGTACGCGTGCGGTGCTGCTGTGTGCGTCCGCGAGGATCGACTCAATGAATGCGAGGCTTTCGTGACCACTTCTGTCATCGTGTCCGGTGCGCGTACCCCGGTCGGTCGGCTGCTGGGCGGTCTGAAGGGCTTCAAGGCCTCGGATCTGGCCGGTGTCGCGATCAAGGCCGCGCTCGAGAAGGGCGGCGTCGCGCCCGAGCAGGTCGACTACGTGATCCTCGGCCAGGTGCTGCAGGCGGGCGCGGGGCAGCTGCCCGCGCGCCAGGCCGCCATCGCCGCGGGCATCCCGATGGATGTGCCGTCGATCCTGATCAACAAGGTCTGTCTGTCGGGCATCAACGCGATCGCGCTGGCCGACCAGCTGATCCGCGCGGGTGAGCACGAGATCGTGGTGGCCGGCGGTATGGAGTCGATGAGCCAGACTCCGCACCTGCTGCCGAAGAGCCGCGAGGGCTTCAAGTACGGCGACACCACCCTCGTCGACCATATGGCCTACGACGGCCTGCACGACGTGATCACCGACCAGGCCATGGGCCTGCTCACCGAGGATCGCAACGACCTGGACAAGGTGAGCCGCGAGGAGCAGGACGCGCTGGCCGCGGCCTCGCACCAGCGCGCCGCTGCCGCGTGGAAGAACGGGCTGTTCGAGGACGAGGTCGTGCCGGTCGCCGTGCCGCAGCGCAAGGGTGACCCGGTCTACGTGACCGAGGACGAGGGCATTCGCGCCGACACCACCGTCGAATCGCTGGGCAAGCTGCGCCCGGCCTTCCGCAAGGACGGCACCGTCACGGCGGGCACCGCCTCGCAGATCTCCGACGGCGCGGCCGCGGTGATCGTGATGAGCAAGACCAAGGCCGAGGAGCTGGGCCTGGAGTGGATCGCCGAGATCGGCGCCGCGGGCCAGGTCGCCGGGCCGGACTCGACCCTGCAGGACCAGCCCGCCAACGCCATCCTCGCCGCGTGCGCGAAGGAGGGCATCACGCCCGCCGAGCTGGACCTGATCGAGATCAACGAGGCGTTCGCGGCCGTCGGGGTGTCCTCGACCCGCAAGCTGGGCTACGACCCGGAGAAGGTCAACGTCAACGGTGGCGCCATCGCCATCGGGCACCCGCTCGGCATGTCGGGCGCGCGCATCCTGCTGCACCTGGCGCTGGAGCTGAAGCGTCGCGGTGGTGGCGTCGGTGCCGCCGCGCTGTGTGGCGGTGGCGGCCAGGGCGACGCGCTGATCATCCGCGTTCCCGCCTGATCCTGTTCGACCACGAAAGCCCTGGTACTCCGCGCGAGTACCGGGGCTTTTGTTGTGACCGGTCCAACTACGTGGTGTCGTAGATCATGCGGCACAATAGTGGGCATGGGTTTCTTCGATTTGCGGTCAACGGCCAGCCGGTTCCGGTTCTTCGCGGTGCTCGAGGCGCTGTCCTGGATCGGTCTGCTGACCGGTATGGCGTTCAAGTACCTGCCCGCGGAGGGCAACGAGATCGGCGTGAAGATCTTCGGTCCGGTCCACGGCGGGATCTTTGTGCTGTTCGTGCTCTCCGCGCTGCTGGCCTCGCGTGAGCTGAACTGGAACTGGAAGACCACGGTGCTGGCGCTGGCGTCGAGCATTCCGCCGCTGTTCACCGTGATCTTCGAGGTCTGGGCAGTGCGCACCGGTCAGCTGGGCGAGCTGAGCGCCGACGCGAGCAAGGGCTCCGCGGCTGCCGCGCCGACGGCTTCGTGACAAACTGGAAACCGTGACTCGACCCGCTGCCCGCCGTCCTTCGCCCGCCGCTGCCGCCGCCATGTCCGGCGCGGTGGATCTGTCCGCGCTGAAGCAGCCGCCCGCCGCGCCCGGCGGTGCCGCTGCTGCTCCGGCCTCGGGGAACCACACGGTCACCGAGGCGGATTTCGAAGCCAAGGTGATCCGGCGCTCGACGCAGGTGCCCGTGGTGGTCGCGCTGTTCTCGCAGCGCAGCGCGGGCAGCGTCGAGCTGGTTCGTACGCTCGAACGGTTCAACGCCGAAGACCGCGGCGCCTGGGATCTGGCCGTGATCGAGGCCGAACCCAATATGAACATCGTCCAGGCGCTGCGTGTGCAGGGCATTCCGACGGTGATCGCGGTGGCGGGCGGGCAGCCGCTGGCCGACTTCGAAGGCGCGCAGCCGGACCCGCAGGTACGCCAGTGGCTCGACGCGGTGATGGACGCGACCGCGGGCAAGCTCGAGGGCGACCCCGACGCGGCCCCCGCCGAACCAGAGGTCGAGGATCCGCGCTTCGTCGACGCCGAGGACAAGCTGTCCGAAGGTGACTTCGCCGGCGCCGAGGCGGCCTACGAGGCGATCATCGCCGAGGAACCCGGCAACGAGGAAGCCAAGGCGGCCCTGCGCCAGCTGCGCTTCCTGACCAGGGCCCAGCAGCTCGATCCGGCGGTGGTGGCCACCGCCGACGCCGACCCGGCGAACCTGGATGCCGCCCTCGACGCCGCCGACGTCGAAATGTTCGAACAGCGCCCCGAGGCGGCCTTCGAACGGATCATCGCGATCGTCAAGCGCACCGCGGGCGACGACCGCACCAAGGCGCGCACTCGCCTGCTCGAACTGTTCGAGCTGTTCGACCCCGCCGAGCCCTTCGTGATCGCGGCCCGCCGCAAGCTCGCCGCCGCCCTGTACTGACACCCACCGCCCAGTTCCGATCGGTTCACCGTCGACGGACTGCCGTGCTCATATCGCTTCGAAGCCGCCCCGGCCGAACACCGCCGGGGCGGCTTCGCTGCGCATGAGCGGTGCTACGGTCGAAATATGGCGTCCAAGAACGATATTCAGCATCGGATTGTCACCGCGTTGCAGCGGCGACTGAATCCGATACTGGGCAGACTGCCTGGTCAGCAGTTGCTCGAGACGGTCGGGCGGGTGAGTGGGCAGCCGCGGGTCACGCCGATCGGTGGTCGCCGCGTCGGCGACGAGTTCTGGCTGGTCTCCGAGTTCGGGGATCGCTCGCAGTATGTGCGCAACATCAAAGCCGACAACAAGGTCAGGGTGCGCCTGGGCGGACGCTGGTACGCGGGAACCGCCGTGCTGCTGCCCGAGGACGACGCGCGAGCCAGACTGCGGCAGCTGCCGCGCTACAACAGCACCGCGGTGCGGGCGTTCGGTACCGATCTGCTGACAATTCGGGTCGACCTGGATCGTTAGACCGTCCAGGACAGCCAGAGGGCGCTGTGGGGCGCCATGGTGACGGTGGCCGAGGCGGGGTGACCGTGGCTGGGGGTGTCGACGGCGGTGACGATGCCGAGGTTGCCGATGCCGGAGCCCGCGTATTCGTGGGCGTCGGTGTTGAGGATTTCGTGCCAGGCGCCGGGGTGGGGCAGGCCGATGCGGTAGTTCTCGCGGATCGAACCAGAGAAGTTGAAGACGGCCGCCACCGCGCTGCCGTCGGTGCCCCAGCGGAGGAAGGCGAAGACGTTGGCGGTGCTGTCGTCGGCTTCGATCCAGGAGTGGCCGCCGGGGGTGGCGTCCTGGGTCCACAGCGCGGGGTGGGCGGTGTAGGTGCGATTGAGGTCGGCGACCATTGTCGAAATGCCCTGGTGGAGTGGGTTTTTCAGTTCCTGCCAGTCCAGGCCGCGGTCGTTGTCCCATTCGCGGAACTGGCCGTATTCCTGGCCCATGAACAGCAGTTGCTTGCCGGGGTGGGCCCACATGTAGGCGAGCAGGGCGCGCACGCCGCTCGCCTTGGCGAAGTCGTCGCCGGGCATGCGGGTCCACAGGGTGCCTTTGCCGTGCACGACCTCGTCGTGGCTGATCGGCAGGACGTAGTTCTCACTCCACGCGTAGACCAGCGAGAACGTCATCTCGTTGTGGTGCCAGGAGCGGTGGATCGGGTCGCGACCCAGGTAGCCGAGGGTGTCGTGCATCCAGCCCATGTTCCACTTCATGGTGAAGCCGAGGCCGCCGACGTCGGTGCCGCGGGTGACGCCGGGCCAGGTGGTCGACTCCTCGGCGATGGTGACCACGCCGGGATGGGCGCCGTGCACGGTGTCGTTGAGTTCCTGCAGGAAGTCGACCGCTTCCAGATTCTCCCGGCCGCCATAGATGTTGGGCTCCCAGCCGCCGTCGGGTCGGGAGTAGTCCAGGTACAGCATCGAGGCGACGGCGTCGACGCGCAGGCCGTCGATGTGGAATTCGGAGATCCAGAAGGCCGCGTTGGCGACCAGGAAGTTGCGGACCTCGTTGCGCCCGAAGTCGAAAACGTAGGTGCCCCAGTCGAGTTGCTCGCCGCGGCGCGGGTCGGGGTGTTCGTAGAGTGGGGTGCCGTCGAAACGGGCGAGTGCCCATTCGTCGCGGGGGAAGTGCGCGGGGACCCAGTCGAGCAGCACGCCGATGCCCGCGTTGTGGAGGTGGTCGACGAAGTAGCGGAAGTCGTCGGGACTGCCGAAACGTGAGGTCGGGGCGTAGTACGAGGTGACCTGGTATCCCCACGAGCCGCCGAAGGGGTGCTCGGCGACCGGCAGCAGCTCCACGTGGGTGAATCCGGTCGCGCGGACGTAATCGGCCAGCTGGTGGGCCAATTCGCGGTAGTCGAGGCCGGGTCGCCAGGAACCGAGGTGGATTTCGTAGGCGCTCATGGGGGAGCGGACCGCGTCGGTTCTTGCGCGTCGGTCGAGCCAGGCGCTGTCGGTCCACACGTGGTCGGTGCGGGACACCACCGAGGCGGTGGCGGGCGGTATCTCGGTCGAAAAGGCAAGGGGGTCGGCGTGATCCACGACTCGGCCGTCGGCGCCGTGGATCCGGTACTTGTACCGTGTGCCCGGCCCGACGCCGGGCACGAACACCTCCCACACACCGGAATTGCCCAGCGCGCGCATCGGGGCCGAGGTGCCGCTCCAGTGATCGAAATCACCGAAGACGGTGACGCCGCGGGCATTCGGGGCCCACACCGCGAAGGAGGTGCCGTCGACGTCGCCGTCGAGGGTGGTGTAGTGGCGCGGATGGGCGCCGAGAACCTCCCAGAGGCGGGTGTGCCTGCCTTCGCCGATGAGGTGCAGGTCGAGCTCGCCGACGGTGGGCAGGAAGCGGTAGCCGTCGGCCGAGATCACGGTCTGGCCGCCGGGGTACTCGGCGCGGATCCGGTAGTCGTCGATCTGTGGATACGGCAGGATCGCGTCGAAGATGCCGTGACCCAGCGACTTCAGCCGATGTTCGGACTCCCCGACGAGAACCGTCACAGTGTCGGCGTGGGGGCGCAGGACACGGACCGCGGTGCCGTCGGCGTGGGCGTGCGCGCCGAGGACGGTGTGCGGGTCGGGATGGGTGCCCGCGGCCAGCAGCAGGAGATCGCGGCGCTTCATCACAGTGTCTCGCGGTAGGCCAGCGGTGCGCGGGCCGCGGCCGGGACTGCGGGCAGTGACAGGATGTGCGCGACCGCACGCGTGGGGTCGAGGCGCACGAAATTCTGCTGGCCCCAGTGGTATTCCTCGCCGCTCACCTCGTCGAAGACCACCGGGTGGTCGTGCCATTCGCGGCCGATGGCGGGGAGATCGAGTGAAATGTGGCCCTGCTCGGCGGCATAGGGGTTCAGATTCACGATGACCAGCACCGCGTCGCCGGTGGCCGGGTCGACCTTGGAGTAGGCGATCAGCGCGTCGTTGTCGACGTGATGGAAGTGGATGCAGCGCAACTGCTGCAGCGCCGGGTGATTGCGGCGGATCTCGTTCAGGCGGGTGAGCCACGGTTCCAGCGATTCACCGCGTTCGAGGGCGCCGGCGAAATCGCGGGGACGCAGTTCGTACTTCTCCGAATCGAGGTACTCCTCGCTGCCCTCGCGGACCGCTTCGTGTTCGAACAGCTCGAAACCGGAGTACACGCCCCAGGTAGGGGACAGGGTGGCGGCGAGGGCGGCGCGGATGGCGAACATGCCGGGGCCGCCGTACTGGAGGCTCTCGTGCAGGATGTCGGGGGTGTTCACGAACAGGTTGGGCCTGGCCTCGTCGGCCTTGGCGGCGATCTCGTAGCCGAACTCGGTGAGTTCCCACTTGTGCACGCGCCAGGTGAAATACGTGTACGACTGGCTGAAGCCGCGGCGGGCCAGGCCGTAGAGGCGGGCCGGACGGGTGAACGCTTCGGACAGGAAGATCACCTCGGGGTCGGTGCGGCGCAGTTCGGTGATCAGCCATTCCCAGAAATCGGCGGGCTTGGTGTGCGGGTTGTCCACGCGGAAGATGGTGACGCCCAAGGAGATCCAGTGCCGGACCACCCGCAGGATCTCGGCGTAGAGACCGTCGGGATCGTTGTCGAAGTTGACCGGGTAGATGTCCTGGTACTTCTTCGGTGGGTTCTCGGCATAGGCGATGGTGCCGTCGGGCAGGGTGGTGAACCACTCCGGGTGGGCGGCGACCCACGGGTGGTCGGGGGCACATTGCAGGGCCAGGTCGATGGCGACGTCCAGGCCGAGAGCGGTTGCCTCGGAGACGAATTCGGTGAAGTCGCGCTCGGTGCCCAGCAGCGGGTGCACGGCATCGTGTCCGCCGTCCGCCGAGCCGATGGCCCAGGGTGAGCCCACGTCGCCGGGTTCGGTGGTGAGACTGTTGTTGCGGCCCTTGCGATTCACCTCGCCGACCGGGTGGATCGGCGGGAGGTAGACGACATCGAACCCCATGCCGGCGATGCGGGGGAGTTCGCGGGCCGCCGTGGCGAAGGTGCCGTGGATCGGGGCGCCGTCGGCGTCGCGACCACCGGTGGAGCGCGGGAAGAACTCGTACCAGGAGCCGACCAGGGCGCGGCGGCGTTCGACCAGGACCGAGAACTGGGTGCCGCGGGTGACCATCTCGCGCAGCGGGGTGGCGCGCAGGATCTCGGCGACCTCCTCGGAGAACGCGGGCGCGACCCGGGCCGGGAGTTGTTCGTCACCGCGCAGGGCGGTGGCGGCGGCGCGCAGGCGTTCGAACTGCTTCTTCGGGACAGCTTGGGCGGCGCGTTCGAACAGGACGGCGCCGATCTCGAGGTCGTTGGCGAGGTCGGCGGCAGACTGGCCGACCGACAACTTCGCCTCGACCGCGCTTCGCCAGGTGGCGATGGGGTCGCTCCAGCCTTCGACGCGGTAGGTCCACACACCGGGGAGGTGGGGGGTGAAGAGGCCGTTGAACACGTCGGGTTGGTAGTCGGGCGTCATCCGGACACGGGTGATCCGGGAGGAGCCGGGAGCGCGGACCGCCAGGGTGGCGGCTACCGCATCGTGACCCTCGCGCCAGACGACGGCGCGGACAGGGAACACCTCGCCGACTGCGGCTTTGGCCGGGCGGCCGCCGGGAATGGACGGGGCGATGTCATCGATGGCAATCCGGCCGGTCACTCGGCTAACTTACTGCATTTTCGCTGGGTGGGGAGCGTCGGCGGCCGGGGAAGGACGCGGTGTTCAGCGGGTATCCGCGGCCAGGCCGAGGCCGAGGGCGACCAGGATGGCGGCGAGGGTTCGTTCCATCCGTTGGCGGATTGTCGCGCGGCGCAGCCAGGCGCCCGCTCGGTCGGCGGCCAGCACCACTGCTACGCACCAGGCGCCGTCGACGACGACCTGGATGGTGGCGAGGATGAGCAGGGTGGGGATGACGGGCCCTTCGTCCGGGAGGAACTGGGGCAGGATCGTCATGCCGAAGACGGCGGCCTTCGGGTTGGCGGCGATCGAGATCAGTGAGGCGCGGAAGGCAGCGGCGGGAGTGTTGCCGCCGGGCAGTTTCGCGGTGAGCGCGGCGCCGAACTCGTCGTGGTGGCCGCGGGCATGGCGCCACGACTGCACGCCGAGCCAGATCAGCACCGCGGCACCCACGACGTGCATGGTGGTGTTGAGCCAGCGGTTGGCCGCCAGCAGGATCGACAACCCGGTGCCGCCCGCGAGCGTCCAGCCGAGAATGCCGATCTCGTTGCCCACCACCGCGGCCAGACCGGCGGACCGCCCGTCACGCACCGATCGCTGCAGGAACAGCGCCGTCGCGGGTCCGGGAAGCGCGGCCAAGATGATGGCGGCGACCAGAAATTCGGGCAGGACATCGACCCAGTGCGGCATCGGTGCATGGTGACACGGAGCGCCGGGGGATGGCGAACCGATTTCTTTGGGTCAGGTGATGCGCAGCCCCGCGAGGAGGCGGTCGAGGGCGGCGATGGTGCCGGTCAGCGCGTCGGGGTCGGTGGTGGTGGCCAGCCACAGCGCGGCTTCGTTCATCGCGCCGGAGAGCAGTTGGGTCAGTGGGGCGATCGGTTGTGGAGGAAGGACACCGGCATCGACGAGGGTTTGCAGGGCCTCGTCGAGGTGGCGGGCCGAGTTGGCTTCGTCCATGGCCCGCCATTCGTGCCAGCCGAGGACGGCGGGGCCGTCGATCAGCAGGATGCGCTGGACACGGGGGTCGGCGCAGGCTCGCAGGAACGCGGCGCAGCCGGTGGTGAGCTGCGTCCAGGGGTCGGACTCGGTGTCCGCGGCAGCGGCCACCTGCGCGCCCACCTCCTCCTGCACCTGCGTGAGGACCGCGCGGAACAGGTCGGCCTTGCTGTCGAAGTGGTGGTACAGCGCGCCCTTGGTGACCCCGGCGGACGTCACGATCTCCGACAGACCCACTGCGGCATAGCCTTTCGCGGCGAACAGCGCCCTGGTCTCGTGCAGCAGGATGCGCCGCGTCTCCTCGCGTTGCCGCGTCCGTGCTGTCGATGTCATCGGCCGTCCTCCCATTGACCTACCGCTGGTATGTGAACTACGGTACGACACATACCAACGGTATGTGAAAGGTGACGCCATGAAAATCAGCAGCTACTACCCCGTTCTCGCCACCACCCGGATCGCGGAATCGCGCGACTTCTACACGGCCTGGTTCGGCTTCGAGATCGTCTTCGAGGCGGACTGGTACGTCAGCCTGCGGCGGCCGGGTGCCGGCGACGAGCCGACCTACGAACTGGCTCTGCTCGACCCCACCCACCCCACGATTCCGGCGGGCTTCGGAAAACCCGTCCAGGGTGTGGTGCTGAACTTCGAGGTCGACGATGTCGACGCCGAGTGGGACCGGCTCGTGAAAACCGGCGGCCTGCGCGCCGAGCTCGACCTGCGCACCGAAGACTTCGGCCAGCGCCACTTCATCGTCGCCGACCCCGCCGGCGTCCTGATCGACGTGATCACCGAGGTCCCGCCGAGCCCCGAGTTCGCTGCCCAATTCACCTAGACCCCCAGTGCGGGCGCGATCGTTTATTCTTCCGGGGTGAAGGCACTTCGTCGGTTCACTGTCCGTGCCCATTTGCCGGAGCGGCTCGCCGCGCTGGGTGAGTTGTCGACCAACCTGCGGTGGTCGTGGCACGGCCCGACGCAGGATCTGTTCGCCGAGCTCGACCCCGAGTTGTGGCGAACCGTCGGTCAGGACCCGGTACGGATGCTGGGTGAGGTCCCTGCCGAGCGGCTCGACGAGCTCGCCGCCGACCCGGCCTACATCGCGCGCGTCGACGCGGCCGCCGCGGGTCTGGCGGACTACCTGACGCGGCCGCGCTGGTTCCAGGAGCAGACCGGCACCGACATCGCCGGGATCGCCTATTTCTCGATGGAGTTCGGCGTCACCGAGGTGCTGCCGAACTACTCCGGCGGCCTCGGCATCCTCGCCGGTGATCATCTCAAGGCCGCCTCGGATCTCGGGCTGCCGCTGATCGGCGTGGGGCTGCTGTACCGCTCCGGGTACTTCCGGCAATCGCTGTCGGCCGACGGCTGGCAGATGGAGCACTATCCGGCGCTCGATCCGCAGGGCCTGCCGCTGCGCCTGCTCACCAGCGACGGTTCGCCGGTGCTCATCCACGTCGGCATGTCCGAGGGGCGCGTCCTGCGGGCACGGGTGTGGATCGCGCAGGTGGGGCGGATTCCGTTGCTGCTGCTCGATTCCGATATCGCCGAGAACGACCCCGAACTGCGGGCCGTCACCGACCGGCTCTACGGCGGCGACCAGGACCACCGCATCAAGCAGGAGATCCTGGCGGGTATCGGCGGCGTGCGCGCCGTGCGCGCCTACACCCGCGCCAACGGCCTGCCCGATCCCGATGTCTTCCACATGAACGAGGGCCACGCGGGTTTCCTCGGCGTCGAGCGCATGCGTGAATTCATCGCGGGCGGACTGGATTTCGAGACCGCGCTGGCCGCGGTGCGGGCGGGAACCGTTTTCACCACGCACACCCCGGTGCCTGCGGGCATCGACCGTTTCCCGATGCCGTTGGTGCGCAGGTACTTCGGCGGCTCGCACGGCGAGTCCGAATCCGTGCTGCTGCCGGGGCTTTCCGTGGACCGGATCCTCGCGTTCGGGCGCGAGGGCGACCCCTCGGTGTTCAACATGGCGCACATGGGTCTGCGCATGGCCCAGCGCGCCAACGGGGTATCGAAATTGCACGGCGAGGTCAGCCGGGAGATGTTCGCGGCGCTGTGGCCCGGATTCGACGCGGCCGAGGTGCCGATCGGCTCGGTCACCAACGGCGTGCACGCCCCGACCTGGGCCGCGCGCGAATGGATCGACAAGGCACGCGAACTCGTCGGGCCCGAGCTGGTCGAGGAGGCGCGGGGCTGGGAGAAGCTCAGCGACGTCGACCTCGGTCAGCTGTGGTCGACGCGAAACACGTTGCGCGGCGTCCTGATCGACGAAGTGCGGCGCAGGCTGCGCGATTCCTGGCGACAGCGCGGCGCCGCCGACGCCGAACTCGGCTGGATCGACGACGTCTTCGATCCGAACGTGCTCACCATCGGTTTCGCCCGCCGCGTCCCCACCTACAAGCGGCTCACCCTCATGCTGCGCGACCCCGAACGCCTGCGCGCGCTGCTGCTCGACCCCGAACGTCCGGTGCAGCTGGTGGTGGCGGGCAAGAGCCACCCCGCCGACGACGGCGGCAAGGCGCTGATCCAGCAGGTGGTGCGGTTCGCCGACGATCCCGAGGTGCGGCATCGCATCGTCTTCCTGCCCGACTACGACATGTCGATGGCCCGCTACCTGTACTGGGGTTGCGATGTGTGGCTGAACAATCCGCTACGCCCGCTCGAGGCGTGCGGCACCTCGGGGATGAAGTCCGCGCTCAACGGCGGCCTCAACCTGTCCATCCGCGACGGCTGGTGGGACGAGATGTTCGACGGCGAGAACGGCTGGGCCATCCCCACCGCCGACGGTGTCCGCGACGAATCCCGCCGCGACGATCTCGAGGCCTCGGCGCTCTACGAACTCGTCGAACGCACGGTGGCGCCGCGCTTCTACGACCGCGACGCGGGCGATGTGCCGGTCCGCTGGACCGAGATGGTGCGCCACACCCTGCAGACCACCAGCCCGAAAGTCCTGGCCTCGCGGATGGTGCGCGACTACGCCGAGCAGTACTACGGGCCCGCGGCCGCCGCGTTCGGCCGGGCCGCCGCCGACACATTCGCGGGCGCCGCGGAGGTCGCCGAGTACCGCAGGCGCGTCGACGCCGCGTGGCCGTCGGTGCGAATCGCGCAGGTCGACAGCTCGGGGCTGCCCGACACTCCGGTGATCGGCGCGGAGCTGTCCCTGCACGCGCGCATCGACCTCGGCGGGCTCGCGCCGTCGGATGTGGTGGTGCAGGCGGTACTCGGCCGGGTCTCGCCGACCGACGACCTCTCCGATACGACCACGATCGAGATGCGCCACCTCGGCACCGACGAGGGCAGCGAGCTGTATTCGATTCAGGCTCCGGTCCCGCTGTCGGGTGCTGTCGGGTACACGGTCCGTGTGCTTCCCCACAACGCGCTGCTCGCGTCCGACGCGGAACTGGGCTTGGTGGCCGTCGCGGGCGCGTAACCGTACACGGTGACACGGGCGCCGGGTTATTCGATTCAGTGAACTTTCCGCTACCGTTCCTGGGTCGATCATTGAGGAGAGTCATGGCCAGCGACGTCCTAACCCGTGCCCGAGGGCGCATCGACGGATACTTCGGTATCTCGTCGAGTGGGTCCACCTTCAAGCGCGAGGCGATGGCGGGCACGGTCACGTTCCTGGCGATGTCGTATGTGCTGGCGGTGAACCCGTCGATCCTCGGTGACGAAGGCGCCCTCGGTGACAAGGGCATTCCGATGCAGGCGGTCTTCACGGCCACCGCCGTCGCCGCCGTCTTCGGCACGCTGGTCATGGGCATCTGGGCGAAGTACCCGATCGCACTCGCGCCGGGCATGGGACTCAACGCGTTCTTCGCCTACACCGTGGTGCTCAGCATGGGTATCCCGTGGCAGGTAGCGCTCTCGGGCACCTTGCTCTCGGGCATCATCTTCTTCATCTTGGCGGTCACGAAGGTCCGGGAACGGATTCTCAACGCGATCCCGCTGCAGATGAAGTTCGCGGTCGGCGCGGGTATCGGTTTGTTCGTGGCGTTCCTCGGTCTGAAGAACGCGGGCATCGTCGTCAACAGTGACGCGACGCTGGTGACCCTCGGCGACTTCACCGAGGGCACCACCCTGCTCGCCCTGTTCGGCCTGATCGTGACCGTGGTCTTCCTGGTGATCGGCTGGCACGGCGCCGTGCTCTACGGCATCGTCGCGACCACGATCCTGGGTATGGTCACCGGTCTGGTCGGCGTGCCGGACGGCATCGCCGAGATGCCCAAGGGCCTGGATCAGACCTTCGGGCAGGCGATCATCCACCTGCCCGACGCCTTCACCGGGCAGATGATCGTTGTGGTCCTCACCATGTTGTTCGTCGATTTCTTCGATGCCTCGGGCACCCTGATCGGCGTCGCCAACCAGGCCGGTCTGCTGAACAAGGACGGCACCCTGCCGCGCGCGGCGAGCGCGATGGCCGCGGACTCGGTCGGTACCACCGCGGGCGCGATCATCGGTACCTCCACCACCACCGCGTATGTCGAATCGACGGCGGGTGTGTCGGCGGGTGGCCGAACGGGTCTCACGGCGGTGACCACCGCGGGCTGGTTCCTGATCGCGATGTTCTGCTATCCGATCTTCTCGGT
>NZ_JBHUYK010000055.1:0-14435 GCF_042668615.1 Nocardia sp. NPDC057272
TTTGGGGGGGGGGGCGCGCTGTTTTGCGCGCCCCCCCCGGTCCCGTCTAACGGGCACCGTTGCTTGCTCCTTCGTCGCCTACGCAACGGCACCTGATCGACGGGACGGCCGCGAACCCGGCCGCTGCGCGTCCGGCCCCTCCCTAAGGGTCGGGGTTCGGGGTTGGGAATTCGGGTAGCGTTGGTGCATGGCCGAGGACCGACGTGGACGTGTCAAGGTTGAGACCGGACAGAAGCGAGTACGGGTCTACTTGCGCGGGAAGCTGGTGGCCGACACACTCCGGCCGCTGCTGGTCTGGGAGATCCCCTATTACCCGACCTACTACGTGCCGCTCACCGACGTGCGCGCAGACCTCGATCCGAACGGGATCACCGAGCACTCCCCCAGCCGCGGCGACGCGACGGGTTACGACGTGGCGGTCGAGGGTCTGCGCGCCGACGGTGCGGCGCTGCGCTATCTCGACTCACCGCTGCCGGAGCTGAAAGACGCTGTGCGGCTCGACATCGCCGCGTTCGACTGGTTCGAGGAAGACGAGCAGGTCTTCGCCCATCCGCGCGACCCCTATTCGCGCGTGGACATTCTCGGCAGTTCCCGGCACGTGCGGGTGGAGATCGACGGAGTCACCGTCGCGGACTCGCATTCGCCCCGGATCCTGTTCGAAACCGGTTTGCCCGCACGGTATTACCTGCCGCTGACCGATGTCCGGATGGATCTGCTGACCGCGTCGGACACCCACACCAGCTGCCCGTACAAGGGCACCGCCGACTACTGGAATGTGCGCCTCGGCGACACCGAGCACGCCGACATCGTCTGGATCTATCGCACGCCGCTGCCCGAGAGCCAGAAGGTCGCCGGCCTGGCGTGCTTCTACAACGAGAAGGTCGACATCTACCTCGACGGTGTGCGCCAGGATCGCCCGCACACACCGTTCGGCTGACTACTCGGGGATTTCGAGCACGCCCTCGTCGACGGCCCATTTGATCGACTTCTCCAGTGACGGACAGGATTCCGGCCTGCCCGGCCGGGCACCGTGTGCGGCCAACTGCGCGAAAACCGGGCAGTGCGCGTCGGGACGTTCGGTCCACTGCACCGAAGTCTGGTGTGCGCTCGACTTGCGCACCATGACCTGCGCCGAGCAGGCCTGACACCGCAGTGGCGTCAGACCGGTATCGAGATAGTGCTGTTTGTCGACCACGGTTTGCGCCCGCACCGCCGCTTGCCGCACGGGCTGATCAGCGAAATCAGGTGCCTTGGCCCAAGTCGGGCGAGGCCCCGCACGCTGCGGGGAATCGCCCGACCCGGGCTCCGCCGAAGCGAGCTGCGACGGATCGCCGGACCTTTGCGGCTCGCTCGGACTCATCTCAGACGCCTGCTTCCTCGGATTCGGCCTTGCGGCGCAGGTTCTCCGCCACCTCGGCCTCCCACGCCTGATTCGCCTTGGTCGTATCGACCTCGAACTCGAAGCGCTGGGTCATCTTCTCGGTCACCTCGGCGACGTCGACGTAGAACTGCTCGTACCAGCGACGCAGCTGGTAGACCGGCCCGTCTTCCTCGCAGAGCAGCGGGTTCTCGACCTTGGACTTGTGCTTCCAGATCTCCACGTCCTGCAGGAAGCCGTCGCCGAAGAACTTGGCCATGGTGTCGGCCAGTTTCTTCGCGGCCTCGTCGGGGATGCCCTTGGGCTTCTCGACGCTCAGGCCCCACTGCAGCACGAACGAATCCTGGCTCACCGGGTAGTGGCAGTTGATCAGCTGAACCTTGATCTCGTACCCGCTGTAGATGTTCACCAGCGGATTGATCATGTAGGACGGCCCGAAGTAGGACGCCTCCGACTTCAGCAGCGTGTCACCGCCGTGCTTGGCGGCCATGCCGACGTCGGGGCGGCCCTTGGTCTCCAGGAACTGCGTCGCCACATGCCCTTCGAAGACGTTCTTGAAGAACGTCGGGAAGGCGTAGTGGATGTAGAAGAAGTGCGCCATGTCCACGACGTTGTCGATGATCTCGCGGCAGTTGGCGCCCTCGATCAGCAACGAGTCCCAGGTCCAGTCGGTCCAGCCGCTGTTGTGGGTCTCGGTCGGATTGCCCTGTTCGTCGGTGTACGGGCCCTCGATATGCGGGATCGTGACCTCCGGGGGCGGTTCGTTGCCCTCGTGGTCGTGCCAGACGAACAGCTGACCGTTGCGCTCGAGCGTGGTCCACCTGCGGGTACGGGCCAGCGGCGGAACACGGCGCGCGTACGGAATCGCGGTGCACTTTCCGCTGGCGCCCCAGCGCCAGTCGTGGAACGGGCAGGCGATGTCGTCGCCCTTCACCGTTCCCATGCTCAGGTCGCCGCCCATATGCCTGCAATAGGCGTCGAGCACGCGGATCTGGTCGTCGGTATCGGTCCACACGACGAGCTTGGTACCGAAGATCTCGACCGCGTGCGGTTTACCGTCGCGGAACGTCGACGCCAGGCCGACACAGTGCCAGCCGCGCGCGAACCTCGTCGGCGGTGCACCGACATCGAGTTCCCTCACCTTGGGGTTGATCGCCATCCCGAACCCTCCTCGTTCACTAGAACACGTTACAAAACTGAGCCACTTCACGCCAGTTGTCCAGCGAACTTCCTTGTTGACTCCTGTTATATCCGAGGTAGGGCGATCTTCTCGACAGAAATGAGAACCTGTTCTAATCTCAGAGACGAAAAGAACCGGTTGTCGATCCGACAAGGGCAGGAGCGGGCTCCGAAATGACGCAAGAAGTGACCGAACGGGTCGAGGCACTGCTGCCGACGCTGCGTGAGCGTGCGCAGGAGGCCGAGGACCTGCGCCGCATCCCCGAAGAATCCATGAAGGCGCTGCAGGAGACCGGTTTCTTCCGGCTGCTCCAGCCCAAGCAGTGGGGCGGCCACGCGGCCGACCCGGTGGTCTTCTACGACACCGTGCGCAAGATCGCCAGCGCGTGTGGTTCCACCGGCTGGGTGTCGGGCATCATCGGGGTGCACAACTGGCACCTCGCGCTGTTCGATCAGCAGGCCCAGCAGGACGTGTGGGGCGAGGACACCGATGTGCGCATCTCGTCCTCGTACGCGCCGATGGGAGCGGGACAGGCCGTCGACGGTGGTTACATCGTGCGCGGCTCGTGGGCTTGGTCCTCGGGTTCCGATCACGCCACCTGGGCGGTGCTTGGCGGTCCGGTGATCAAGAACGGCAAGCCGGTCGACTTCGGCAGCTTCCTGATCCCGCGCTCGGACTACCGCATCGATGACGTCTGGAACGTCGTCGGCCTGCGCGGCACCGGCTCCAACACCGTCGTCGTCGAGGACGTCTTCGTCCCGTCGCACCGGTTCCTGAGCTTCCGCGCCATGAGCGAGGGCCGCGCGCCGGGCCTCGAGCAGAACACCGACGCGGTCTTCAAGATGCCGTGGGGCACCATCCACCCCACCACCATCTCCACGCCGATCGTCGGCATGGGCTACGGCGCCTACGAGGCGCACGTCGAGCACCAGGGCAAGCGCGTGCGCGCGGCCTTCGCCGGCGAGAACGCCAAGGACGATCCGTTCGCCAAGGTGCGCGTCGCCGAGGCGGCCAGCGACATCGACGCCGCATGGCGTCAGCTCTCGGGCAATGTCGCCGAGGAGTACGCGCTGCTGCAGGCGGGCCAGGAAGTGCCGTTCGATCTGCGCGTACGCGCCCGCCGCGACCAGGTCCGCGCGACCGGCCGGGTGATCGCCTCGATCGACAAGCTCTTCGAGTCCTCCGGCGCCACCGCGCTGGCCAACGGCACACCGCTGCAGCGCTTCTGGCGTGACGCGCATGCCGGGCGAGTGCACGCGGCCAACGATCCCGAGCGCGCCTACGTCATGTACGGCACGCACGAGTTCGGGCTGCCCGTCACCGACGCCATGGTGTAGCCGATGACCCGGACCGCTGAACTGACCCACGAATCGACCTCACGCTTCGCGCAGGTCACCCCCGATCTGAAGCTGCACTACCACGAAGCCGGAGTGGGCAACGGGCCGACGATCGTGCTGCTGCACGGTGGTGGACCCGGCGCCTCGGCATGGTCGAACTTCGCCCGCAACATCCCGGTACTGGCCGAGCACTATCACGTGATCGCGCCTGATCAGCCCGGTTACGGCAAGTCGGACAAGCCGATCGACCACCCCCAGTACTTCGTGCACAGCTCGAACGCACTGCTCGCACTGCTCGATCACCTGGAGATCACCGACCGGGTGCACCTGCTCGGCAACTCCCTCGGCGGCGGCGCCTCGGTGCGGTTCGCGCTCGACCACCCCACGCGCGCGGGCAAACTCGTGCTGATGGGTCCGGGCGGGCTGAGCACCAACCTGTTCGCGCCCGACCCCACCGAGGGCGTGAAGCTGCTCTCGCGGTTCACCTACGAGCCGACCAGGGACAACCTGGAGAAGTTCCTGCGGATCATGGTCTTCGACCAGTCCCTGGTGACCGACGAGCTCATCGACGAGCGGTTCGCCCTCGCCAACACCCCCGAATCGCTGGCCGCGATGAAGGCGATGGGCAAGTCCTTCGCCGGCGCCGACTTCGAGAAGGGCATGCTGTGGCGTGACGCGTACAAGCTGCGTCAGCCGGTGCTGTTGATCTGGGGTCGCGAAGATCGGGTGAACCCCCTCGACGGCGCGCTCGTGGCCACCAAGGTGATCCCGCGCGTCCAGCTGCACGTGTTCGGTGGCTGCGGGCACTGGGCACAGCTGGAGAAGTTCGACGAGTTCAACCGGCTCACCGTCGATTTCCTCGGGGAGAAGTAATGAGCATCCGCGCCCTGGGCTACATGCGCATCGAGGCCACCGACATGGCGGCCTGGCGCGAGTACGGCCTCAAGGTTCTCGGCATGATGGAGGGCACCGGGCTCGACCCCGACGCGCTCTACCTGCGCATGGACGATTTCGCCGCGCGACTGGTGATCGTTCCCGGCGAGCAGGACCGGCTGCTGGTCTCGGGCTGGGAGGTCACCGACGGCCCCGGCCTGCAACAGCTGCGGGAGACCCTGAGCAAGGCCGGAGTCGCCTTCACCGAGGGCACCAAGGAAGAGCTCGGTGAGCGTCGCGTCGAGGGCATGATCCGGTTCCAGGATCCGTCCGGAAAC
This sequence comes from Nocardia sp. NPDC057272, assembly GCF_042668615.1. Classification (NCBI taxonomy): domain Bacteria; kingdom Bacillati; phylum Actinomycetota; class Actinomycetes; order Mycobacteriales; family Nocardiaceae; genus Nocardia; species Nocardia sp. NPDC057272. Next base: position 5,107 of record NZ_JBHUYK010000055.1, read on the forward strand.
ACCCTCGAGGCGTTCTACGGCGCGCAGTACCTGGGCCGACGCTTCGTGAGCCCCTACGGCCACAAGTTCGTCACCGCCGAGCAGGGGCTGGGCCACGTGGTTCTCACCTGCACCGACGATGCCGCGGCACAGGCGTTCTACCAGGACATCCTGGGCTTCCGGCTGCGCGACTCCATGCGGCTGCCGCCGCAGATGGTCGGCCGTCCCGCCGACGGCGACCCGGCCTGGCTGCGCTTCTACGGCTGCAACCCGCGCCACCACGCGCTGGCGTTCCTGCCGCTGCCGAACCCCACCGGCATCGTGCACCTGATGGTCGAGGTGGAGAACTCCGACGACGTCGGCCTCTGTCTGGACCGCGCCTATCGCAAGAAGGTGAAGATGTCGGCCACCCTCGGCAGGCACATCAACGACAAGATGCTGTCCTTCTACATGAAGACTCCCGGCGGATTCGACATCGAATTCGGCTGTGAAGGACTGGAAGTCGACGACCACGACTGGATCGCCCGCGAATCGACCGCGGTGAGCCTGTGGGGTCACGACTTCACTGTCGGATTCAAGCAGCAATAGGAACGGGCGGCGAAGGACATGACTGAACAGATACCGGCGATCGACGGCCGGCAGTTCCGCACCGTGCTGGGACAGTTCTGCACCGGCATCACCGTGATCACCGCGCTCGATCCGGACGGTGAGCCCATCGGGTTCGCCTGCCAGTCCTTCGCCGCGCTCTCCCTCGACCCGCCCCTTGTGCTGTTCTGCCCCACCAAGGGGTCGCGGTCGTGGGCGGCGATCGAGGCGGCGGGCAAGTTCTGCGTGAACGTGCTCTCCGAGGAACAGCAGCCGACGTGCGCGCGCTTCGGCTCACGCGAGACCGACAAGTTCGCCGGCGTCGGCTGGCACACCTCCGAACTCGGCGTTCCGGTGATCGATGATTCGCTGGCCACCATCGAATGCACGGTCGACTCCGTCGTCGACGGCGGCGACCACTACATCGTGATCGGCCGGGTCCACGCGCTCTCGGAATCGGCCACCACCGGCGGCCGTCCACTGCTGTTCTACCGCGGCCAGTACACCGGCATCGAGCCGGACAAGACCACTCCCGCCCCCTGGCGCGCCGACCTCGACCACTTCCTCACCACCACCAGCCTCGACACCTGGCTGTGAATCGACCAGCCTGAGCAGGCGGTCGGTGCCGTGAACTGTTGTCAGCTCACCTCGCGGTGATCAGTGCGGTCAGCAGCGCGGACGACAGTGCCGCGGCGTTGTCCTCCTCGGTGTCCCAGCTGCGGGTGGTGACGGTCATCGCGGCCGAACGCGGTGCACCGAGACAGTGCGGGGCGAACGCGGTGAAGAATTCGTGCGGATCGAGCAGGGTCTCCGGCGTGTGGACACCGGGGCTCTTCGCTCGCAGCAGTGCCGCGACCGCCAACGGCACGCCGGTGTTGTCGGCCATCGTCAGACCGGGGACCTGACACAGCGCCGTGGCGGCGGTCGCGGCCACTCCAGCCCGCAGGCCCGTCGCGACGGCGAACAGCGGTGGCAGGCCACCGGCGGTGATCAGTTTCGCCGGATCGGCGGGGAGGAGTCGTTCGACGCGGGCTGCCACCGCCGCCGCCTGATCGAGCGTCAACAGGCGAGCGCCCATCACCCAGCGCAGTGCCAGCAGCGCTGCCGAGGTCGAGCGGTCGCCGACGACCACGGTGGTCGCGTCGCGGAGTTCGGGGAAGGCTCGCGCCACGGTGATCGCCTCCGGGTGACCGAAGCTGCGGCCTTCGCCGGTGCCGAGGCCCGGGTAGTCGATGCGCATCCGTTCCAGCGCCGGGCGCTGGGCGCGCACGCCGTCGCGGATGACCGGAATGTCACCGGCGATCTGCCGCATGCCGTGCACCACGGCCGCGGTCGCCCCCGGACCGGCCGGTTCGGTGTGCGCGGAGTGAATGTTCCAGCCGGTGACCACGGAGTCGACCCGGTCGAGTTCCCGGCCCGCCAGCACGGCGAGCAGATTGGCGATTCCGGGGCTGGCGCCCATGCCGACCAGCGCTGTCACCCCCGCCCCGCGCGCCGCCACGTCCAGTTCCAGCATGTCCATGGTCGGCTGGGGATCGTCGCAGATGTCGATGTAGTCGCAGCGCGCGGCGATCGCCGCCGCCAGGATCGGTGGGCCGAAGCGGAAATATGGGCCGACGGTATTCACCACCAGGTCGAAATCCCGCATCGTCGCGGTCAGCGCCGGGCCGTCGGTGGCGTCCAGGCGACACGCGGTGACGCCCAGTTCGGCGGCGAGCGCGCGCGCCGCGGCTTCGTCCCGGTCGGCGATCGTCAGTGCCGTCACGCTGTCGTCGCCGTGCATGATGCGGGCGGCGACCCTGCCCATCTCCCCTGCCCCGCCCAGTGCCAGAACTCGCATGACTGCCTCCCCGTCGAATATATTGACTAACATGACAGTAAATAAAGTCGGGCGGCCGAGCAAGGCCAAGGAGCGAATCGGTCAGATCCTGCGGGCCGCTCATTCCGTCGTGGCGACCGACGGTTTCGCCGACACGACACTGTCGCGAGTGGCCGCGGCGGCCGGGGTCCAGCGCACGCTGGTGCTGCACTATTTCGGCAGCAGAGACGGGCTGATGCGGGCCTTCGTCACCGAAGCCGTCGCCGCGTACGGTGACGCGCAACTGCGGCTGGGCGCCGAGGGGCCGATCGAGGATCGCGTGGCACGGATGTTCGCACCGGGCGCTTACGGAACCCGCGACGACCTGGTGGTGTGGAGCGAATTGGTGAATCTCGCGGCACGCGACGAGGTGGTCCGCCACAGCCTCCGGGAGCTGTGGACCGAGCGGTGGCTACCCGAACTGGAGCGACAGCTCGCCGCCGCGTACCCGGCCGCCCCGGAGGATCGCGTCGCGACCAGCGCTTACGGGCTCGCGTGCCTGTTCGAGGCGCACTGGGCATTTCACCTGCAAGGAGTCGTCGATTCCCTCCGGACCGAGCAGGCCACCCGAGCCGCCGACGCCCTACTGGCGACACTCGAACCGGAGTGAATTCAAAGTGCTCATTCGGTGAGCGCTTTGAGTCGGAGGATAGATGGCATGGACATCGAATTCATCACCTGCCCCGACGCCGAAGCCTGGGACACCTGGCTGGCGGCGAACCACGCCGACGCCCGCGACGTGTGGGTGCTGATCTCGAAGAAGAACGCCCCCGAGAAATCGGTGACGATCAGCGAAACCCTGGACGGCGCACTCTGCTACGGCTGGATCGACAGCCATCGCCGCAGCCTCGACGCCCACCACTACTTGCAGCGATACTCGCCGCGTCGAGCACGGAGCCCCTGGTCGCAGGTCAACGTCGCCAAGGCCGAAGCTCTCATCGCCGCGGGGCGGATGCGCCCGGCCGGGTTCGCGGCCATCGAAGCGGCGTGCGCCGACGGCCGCTGGGCGGGCGCATACGAACCTCAGCGCACCGCCGAACCGCCCGCCGACTTCCTCGCCGCGCTCACCCCTGAGGCCGACGCCGCCTACCGGGCCCTCACCCGCACCGAGCGGTACCTGCTGTTTCTCCCCGTCCTCAAATCGAGCACCCCCACCGATCGCGCCGACCGCATCGTCCAAGCGATCGCCGCACTCGAAAAATGATCACCAGGCCACCGGAGTTCTCACGCTCCGGCGACCTGGTGATCAGTGGTCCAGATCAGGCGATACGCAGGGCGACGTCGCTGAGGACAGGGGCATCGTCTCGTTCGACCACGGTGACGACCGCGATCAACTGGTCGCCCTCGCGCCACACCTTGGTGCGCAGGGTCTCACCCGGGTAGAGCACGCCGGCGAACTTGGCCCGGAAACCGCCGACCCGGCCCGCGTCACTGTCGAGCAGAGCGTCGGTGATGGCCTTGCATACCGTGCCGTAGGTGCACAGCCCGTGCAGGATCGGGGCGGGAAAACCTGCGCCACGGGCGAATTCGGGATCCGAATGCAGCGGGTTGCGATCGCCGGAGAGGCGGTACAGCAGGGCCTGCTGCGGCAACGTGGGGGTGAGCAGTTCCGCGTCGGGGGCGCGATCGGGCAGTTCGGTGCGGGCGCTCGGGCCGCGCTCGCCGCCGAAGCCGCCCTCGCCCTTGGCGAAGATGGAGGACCGCACAGTCCACAGCGGTTCACCGTCGGACCCGGTGACGGTGTGCTCCTGCACGATCACCGCGTTGGCGCCCTTGTCCCAGATCTCGGCGATCCGGCCGACCGAGACCGCCTTGCCGGTGGCGGGAATCGGCTTGTGCACCTCCACTTCCTGGTGACCGTGCACGACCTTGGCCAGGTCGATCTCGATACCGGGGAAGCTCACTCGCGGCGGCTCGGTTTCGCCGAGGGTCGGCGCCACCGTCGCGAACGTGGGCAGCACCTGGGGTGCGCGATCGTCGAGGTAGGCCAGCTCGGCCGGGTCGGTCGGGCGGGCGCCCGCGCCGAGGCCCAGGTGGTAGAGCTGCACGTCGGTGGGTGTCCAACTGAACTCGCGCGCGGGCAGAGTCGCGCCGAGCGCGGTCGCTAGATCAATGGGCACGGTCTTCTCCTGTGGGTGTTGGCTTGTCCGCCGAGCCCGTCGTGGCAACGTCGAGCACGGCGAGATAGCCGATCGTGATCGTCGGGCTGACGCTCATGCGCTCGCCTTCGCCGAGTCGGCCGTCTTCCTGGCGACGATGTCGAGCACAGCCAGGTAGGCGAAGGTGATCGCGGGGCCGATGGTGGCGCCGGGGCCCGCGTAGGTGTGGCCCATCACCGGCGAGCTGGTGTTGCCCGCGGCGTAGAGGCCGTCGATGACGGAATCGTCCTCGCGCAGCACACGCGCGGCGGTATCGGTGACGAGGCCGCCCTTGGTGCCGAGGTCGCCGGGCACCATCTTCGCCGCGTAGAACGGGCCCTGCGACAGTTCGGCCAGGCACGGGTTCGGCTTCACGGTCGGGTCGCCGTAGTAGCGGTCGTAGTGGCTGTTGCCGCGGCCGAAGTCCTCGTCCTTGCCCGCGGCGGCGAAGCCGTTGAAACGCTCGATCGTCGAGGTCAGGTTGTCCACGGGCACGCCGATGCGCTCGGCCAGCTCCTGGATCGTGTCGGCCTTGACGATGTAGTCGTTCTCCATCCAGCGTGACGGAAAGCGCTGTCCCGGTTGCAGGCCCGCGAAGATGTAGCGGTTGCGGTAGCGCTGGTCGAACACCAGCCAGGACGGCACGTTCTCGCCGGGGCCCGCGCCCTGCCCGTACTCACCGCCGTACATGGTGTGCACCGCCTCGACGTAGGGGGCGGACTCGTTGCCGAACCGTTCGCCCCGGTCGTTGACCATGATGGTGCCGGGCAGGTTGCGCTCGGCCAGGGCGAACCAGGGCTTGCCGCCCTTGAAGATCGTCGGACCCCACCAGGCGTCCTCCATGAATCCGACCGTCGCACCCGCTGCCATACCCGCGACGATGCCATCGCCGGTGTTGGCCGCGGCACCGGTTGTCCACTCAGTGGTTATCGGCTGACGCTGGTACTTGGCCCGCATGTCGGCATTGTGCTCGAACCCGCCCGCGCCGAGGATCACGCCGTAGCGCGCGGTGAAGGTGACCGGTTCGCCGTCGACGGTGGCCTTGACCCCGGTGACCTTGCCGTCGGTGACCACCAGGTCGGTGAGTGGGGTGTTGAGCAGCACCGGCACGCCCGCGTCGAGCAGGCCCTTGCGCATGGCGGCGATGATGGCCTGCCCCATGCCGAGCAGATGCTTGCCGGTCCACTTGGCCAGGTAGGTGCGCGCGCCGACGCGCAGCGCCCGCATCGCACCCTTGGGGTGACGGCGGATCAGGTTGAGCCGCACGAAGTCGGCCTGCATGACGACCACGTTCAGCGGCGCCTTGGCGTAGGGCGGTTCCAGATTGGCCAGTTCCGCGCCGAGCACCTTGCCGTTGAACGGCGTCGGCTCGCACGAGCGTCCCTGGCCGAGCCCGCCCGGGGCCTCGGGGTAGTAGTCGGAGTAGCCGGGAACCCACTTCATCTTCAGCGGGGTGTGGTCGAGGACGAAGTCGAACGCCTCGGCGCCACGATCGAGGTAGGTGTCGATCTTCTCGGCGGGCACCACGTCGCCGATGATGCTGTGCAGGTAGGTGCGCGCGTCCTCGCGGTCGTCGGGGCGGCCCGCGGCGAGCAACGCCTTGTTGCCCGGAATCCAGACGCCACCGCCGGATCGGGCCGTCGACCCGCCGTAGTGCGCGGCCTTCTCCAGCAGCACAACGCTCAGTCCCTTGTGCGCCGCCGCGAGGGCGGCGGTCATCCCGGCGGCGCCGCTACCGACGACCACGACATCGTATTCCCGATCACTCATGTAGAACACGTTATAGAAGGGTCCGGGCGTTTGGACAGATAAAAATAGAACTCAGTAGAACATGTTGCAGAAATCACCAGATGTAGCGTTGTATTGTCAGGTGAACGGCTGATGCTGGACTGGAAAACCGGTTACAGTTTTGACGTCTAGATCCTTCCGACCGTGCTGCCAAGGAGGTCCGCGTGCTGCCTGACGCGGTACGAACCCATCTCGCCGACGAACTGGCCCGCGCCGAAGACGAGCGCGTCGCCGTGCCGCCGCTCGTCGACCGGTTCCCCGATATCGATGTGGTCGACGCCTACGAGATCCAGCTGCTCAACATCCAGCGCAGGCTCCGGTCCGGCGCGAAGGTCGTCGGGCACAAGGTGGGGCTGTCGTCGAAGGCGATGCAGGAGATGATGGGCGTCGACGAGCCCGACTACGGTCACCTGCTCGCCGACATGGAGGTCTACGAGGACGTCCCCGTCGACACCTCGAAGTTCCTGCTGCCGCGGGTGGAGGTCGAGGTCGGATTCGTGCTCGGCGCCGACCTGCCCGGCGAGGACTGCACCGAGGCCGACGTGCTGGCCGCGACCGTCGCGTACGCGCCCTCGATCGAACTCATCGACTCGCGCATCAACGACTGGAAGATCGGCCTGACCGACACCATCGCCGACAACGCCTCCTCGGCCGGGTGGGTGCTCGGCAAAGAACGCGTCGCACCCGGCGACATCGACATCAAGGCCATCGACGCCGTACTCACCCGCAACGGCGAGGTCATCGCCGAGGGCCGCAGCGACGCGGTGCTGGGCGATCCGGTGATCGCCGTCGCGTGGCTGGCGCGCAAGGTCGCGACCTTCGGGGTGCGGTTGAAGAAGGGCGACATCGTGCTGCCCGGTTCCTGTACCCGCGCCATCGACGCCCGCCCCGGTGACGACTTCCGCGCCGAGTTCACCGGACTCGGTTCCGTCCGTTTGCGTTTCAGCTGAACCAGACTTCCCAAGGAGTACACCGTGACCAGCAAAGTCACCGCCGCGATCGTGGGGTCCGGCAACATCAGCACCGATCTGCTCTACAAGCTGCTGCGCTCGGACAAGATCGAGCCGCGCTGGATGATCGGCATCGACCCGGATTCGGAGGGGCTGAAGCGGGCACGCGGGCTTGGTCTGGAAACCTCCGCCGAGGGCGCGGACTGGCTGCTCGCCCTCGACGAGAAGCCGGACCTGCTGTTCGAGGCCACCTCCGCCTACGTGCACCGCGCGTACGCGCCGAAATACGAGGCCGCGGGTATCCGCGCCGTCGACCTCACCCCGGCCGCCGTCGGCCCGGCCGTGATCCCCCCGGTGAACCTGGATTCGCTGCGGGACGCGGCGAACGTCAACATGATCACCTGCGGTGGCCAGGCCACGATTCCGATGGTCAACGCGGTCTCGCGGGTTGTCCCGGTGTCCTACGCCGAGATCGTGGCCTCGGTGTCCTCGGTGTCGGCCGGTCCGGGTACCCGCGCGAACATCGACGAGTTCACCAAGACCACCTCCCGGGGTGTGGAGACCATCGGTGGCGCCGAACGCGGTAAGGCCATCATCATCCTGAACCCGGCCGAGCCGCCGATGATCATGCGCGACACCATCTTCTGCGCCATCCCCGAGGACGCCGATCGCGACGCGATCTCCGAGTCGATCTTCCGGATGGAGAAGTCCATTCAGGAGTACGTGCCCGGCTACCGGCTGCTCAACGACCCGCAGTTCGACGACCCGTCGCTGGTATCCGGCGGCTTGGCGAAGGTGTCGATCTTCGTCGAGGTCGAGGGCGCGGGCGACTTCCTGCCGCCGTACGCGGGCAACCTCGACATCATGACGGCCGCGGCCACCAAGGTCGGCGATGTGCTGGCCGATCAAATCCTCTCAGCTCGGGTGTAAGGAGATTCGACCATGAACAACATCCTGCAGCCCTTCTCGGGCGAACTCGATGTGCGCGTCACCGATACTTCACTGCGTGACGGCTCGCACCACAAGCGCCACCAGTTCACCGTGACCGAGGTTCGCGACATCGTCGGCGCACTCGACGCGTCCGGTGTCCCGGTCATCGAGGTCACCCACGGTGACGGCCTGGCCGGGTCCTCGTTCAACTACGGTTTCTCCAAAACCCCTGAGCAGGAACTGATCAAGGCTGCCGCGGAAACCGCCAAGCAGGCCAAGATCGCGTTCCTCATGCTGCCCGGCGTCGGCGTCAAGGAAGACATCAAGATCTCCCAGGACAACGGCGCGTCCATCTGCCGGATCGCCACCCACTGCACCGAAGCAGACGTCTCCATCCAGCACTTCGGCTACGCCCGTGATCTCGGCCTGGAGACCGTCGGCTTCCTCATGATGGCCCACTCCACCACGCCGGAGAACCTGGCCGAGCAGGCCCGCATCATGGCCGACGCGGGTTGCCAGTGCGTCTACGTCGTCGATTCCGCGGGCGCGCTCGTCCTCGAGCAGGTCTCCGACCGCGTCTCGGCCCTGGTCGCCGAACTCAGCGACGACGCCCAGGTCGGCTTCCACGGCCACGAGAACCTCGGCCTGGCCGTGGCGAACTCGGTGTACGCCGTGCGCGCGGGCGCCACCCAGATCGACGGCTCGGCTCGCCGCTTCGGCGCGGGCGCGGGCAATCTGCCGGTCGAAGCCTTCATCGGCGTCTGCGACAAGCTCGGTATCAAGACCGGCGTCGACTTCTTCGCCGTCACCGACGCCGCCGAAGACGTGGTCCGCCCGGCCATGCCGTCGGAATGCCTGCTCGACCGTCAGGCCCTGATGATGGGCTACGCGGGTGTCTACTCCAGCTTCCTGCGCCACGCCGAACGCCAAGCCGAACGCTACGGCGTCTCCGCCGCCGAAATGCTCGTCCGCGCGGGCAAGCGCAAGCTCGTCGGCGGCCAGGAAGACCAGCTCATCGATATCGCCCTGGAACTCCAGCGCGAAGCTTCGGTCACCGCCTGATAGTTCCCCACCCAGCACCGGGCCGGCAGACATCCTGCC
>NZ_JBHUYK010000056.1:0-10259 GCF_042668615.1 Nocardia sp. NPDC057272
GTACTGCACTCGACAGGGTGTGGGAGAGTAGGACACTGCCGGAACATCATTGCGAAAGGCCCTCCAACTTCGGTTGGAGGGCCTTTTTGCGTTCCGAGGATACCTCCTGGACCGGGGCGAACAGTCCGAACCGTCAACATTTCAGAAATGGGCACGTCGGAGGTTCCGGTAGGCGACGATGATGCGACGTCGCTTCGGGAGGTCACCATGAACTGGCTCTTCACCCACCAGGCACTGCGTCGTTGTGCGGCCGTCCTGGTGCTGCCTGCCGCACTGGTCGGAGCGGTCGCGACCGCGCCACTCGGTGCCGCCGCGCCTTCCGCCGATCCGCTGATCGGCGCGGCCGGTTCGGTCGCCGGCCTCGCCGGGATCGTGCTGCCTGCCACCTACGGCCCCGAGACGGCGATCGTGGTGCTCGGATACGGTCTGCTGCCCGATGGCACGATGCGGCCCGAATTGGGTAATCGCTTGCACGCGGCGCTGATTCAGGCCTTTATGTCGCCCGCTTCGCCGGTGATCGTGACCGGCGGCAACCCACGCAACGGTGTCACCGAGGCGCAGGTGATGGCCGACTGGCTCAATGTTCGTGGTGTCGCCAGGCACCGGTTGCACGCGGAAACCGAAGCCGGCTCCACCGTGCAGAATGCCGAGTTCTCGGCGCGCATGATGGAAGCGCTCGGCGTGACCAAAGCTGTCCTGATCACCTCCGCCGACCATATGCGCAGGGCTCTGGACAATTTTATGGCGGCCGGTATCCCGGTCGTCGCCACTATGACCCCGGATGTGGCCCCCCTGTGGGCCCAGCCGTACGGCTCCGAAAAATAGACCCGGCAGCACCATCGGTCGAGGACATGACCGTCGCTAATGGATAGCCGCGCCGATGTCGGTGGCGCCGATTACGATGCGGGAGGCGTCATCGCGGGTTGCGAGGGTGCGGTGCGGTAATGGCAGACAGGGGAATTCGATGGAACGGCCGGTATGGGCGCCCGAAGGTGTCGATATGCAGCATCCGAGTCCGGCTCGGATGTACGACGCTTTGCTCGGCGGCTCGCACAACTTCGCGGTCGACCGGGACGCCGCCGAGATGGCTACCGGGCTGGTTCCCGACCTGCCGCGGTTGGCGCTGAGTAATCGCGCGTTTCTGCGCCGGGCGGTTCGCTTCATGCTCGACGCCGGTATCCGGCAGTTCCTCGACGTCGGGTCGGGCATCCCCACCGCGGGCAACGTGCACGAGATCGTGCACGAGCTCGACCCGGAGGCTACGGTGCTCTACGTCGACATCGACCCGGTGGCGGTCGCTCATTCGCGAACCATCCTGCAGGGCAACGAGTGCGCGGGTGCGATCGAGGCCGATCTGCGCAAACCCCTCGACCTGGTCGCCGCGGTACGCGAGACAGGATTGATCGACTTCGACGCCCCTGTGGGGTTGCTGCTGATCGCGGTGCTGCATCTGGTGCCCGATGCCGACGATCCGGTCGGCAAGGTGGCAGCGCTGCGCGAAGTGGTGGCAGCGGGTAGTTTCATAGCCATTTCACATCTCACCTCCGAGCTTCGGCCCGATGACGCCGGTAAACTGGGCACGCACTCGGTGAACCAGTCCAAGGTCGGTATTCATTTCCGTTCCAAGGATGAGATCGTCGCGTTGTTCGAGGGATGGGATTCGGTCGAGCCAGGCGTTGTCGAGTTGCCGTTGTGGCGACCCGAGTCCGAGCGTGATCAGCACGAGAAGCCGGGCCGTTCGCTCGGCATGGGCGGTGTCGCGATCAAGAAGTAGACCGCCTGACATGGCGGGGCTATAGACGATGACAGGTGGATGAAGCAGTGGGGTCGTGGGAGCTGGCGCAGCGGTGGGCGGATGCCCTCGATGGCGTCGTAGCTCCTACCCTCAACCGCTCGCAGATCGAAGAGATGCTGGCTGCCCTGTGCACCGGTCTGATCGACGCGGCGCGCGGTGGGGAGGATCCCGACATCGCGCGGCGGGCGGCGCGGATGCTGGTCGCCGCCAACTACCGTGACCCGTCGGCGGTGAGCCGTTCGGTGCCGGTGATCTGTGCCGATCTGGTCGAGATCGTCGCCGACGGGCCGGCCGACCCCGCGCTGCCGCAGATCCGCGACCGGGCGATCGTCCTGGCAGCTGATTTCGCGGCAGGCTTCACCGCGGCGCTGCGGGCCGCCGCGCTGGCCGAGCAAGAGGCCACGCTGGCCGCGGTGCTCGCCGCGGCGCAGGAGGCCGAGAACCGCCGTGCGCTGTCGGAAGCACGTTTCGAGGCGGTCTTCGACGGCGCGCTCGTCGGCATCGGCACCGTCGACATGACCGGGCAGGTGGTGAACTGCAACGCCATCATGGCCCAGATGCTCGGCCAGACCCCGGAGACGATGCCGGGCCGGACCGTCGCCGACATCCTGGGCCCGCAGAACCTGAACTTCGCGTTCGAACAACTCCAGTTGATGGTCGCCGGCGAATCCGAGAGCTTCCGCACCGAGACCGAGCATCTGCATACCGACGGTCGGGTGACCGCGATCGACCTGTCGATGTCGGCGGTGCGCGGCACCGATGGGGGTATCGAGTTCCTGATCGGCGTCGCGGTCGATGTCACCGAGCGCAAGCAGCTCGCCGACCGCCTGTGGCACGACGCCAATCACGACGCGCTCACCGGTCTCCCGAACCGCCCGCACCTGTTCAACCGGCTGGCAGAAGCGCAACCGCCGATCGGGGTCTGCTATCTGGACCTCGACGGGTTCAAGGAGATCAACGATCTGTGGGGGCACACGATCGGAGACCGTGTGCTCGAGGTCGTGGCCGACCGGATGCGCGAAGCGGTGCGCCCGGACAAGGCGCTCGCCGCCCGCATCGGCGGTGACGAGTTCCTGGTGCTGGTCGAAAGATGTTCCGGTGAAGCGCAATTGGCGCGACTGGCCAACGAGCTGCTGTCCGCGCTCACCGAGCCGCTCGAGGTGGACGGACACATGCTCGCCGTCGGCGCCAGCATCGGCACCGCGTTCTTCGAGCAATTACCCGGCGCCGTAGACGAATTGGTGCACGCCGCCGACGCGGCGATGTACCGCAACAAGAACGACGCGCGCCGGGATCCGGCCCGGTAGCGGCCGGGCCGGAGTCGATCAGACCGATTGCCGGTCGCGCTCGGCCGCCCGCGCCAATGAGCGGTCGCGTTGTTCCTCGAAGCGAAGAACGTCTCCGCCCAGTCGATCGAGAAAGGCTGCCAGATCCTCGCGAGCACGCTCGCCTCGAGGTCCGAAGTCATTGCGCTCGAAGATGTTCCATTTGCGCAGCACCGGCATCAGTACCTCTTCGAGATGCTGGCGCAGATCGTAGATGCCGTGCTTGGCCATCAGTACGCCGTTGCGCCGCCAGCCGGGCATGCCCGCACCGGGCATCTGGAAGTTCTGCACGATGGTGTTGATCGCCTCGATGGTCTGGTCGGGGGCCAGGTCGAGCGAGGCGGCGCAGAGGTTGCGGTAGAAGATCATGTGCAGGTTCTCGTCGGCGGCGATGCGGGCGAGCATGCGATCGGCGATCGGATCGTCGCAGACACGACCGGTGTTGCGGTGGCTCACCCTGGTGGCCAGTTCCTGGAAGGTCACATAGGCCACGGAGAACAGGAATCCGGCGCCGGTCGAGGCGTGGATGTCGAAGCCCGGCGCCTTGTCGTCCACCACGGCCATCGCCGAATATCCGTTGGTCATGTGGATCATTCGGGCCTGTTCGAGCGCGACCGGGTCGACCCCGCGGGTCACCACGAGGTAGTCGCGCAGCACGATCCCGTGCCGGTTCTCCTCGGCGGTCCAGCGACCCACCCAGGTGCCCCAGGCGCCGTCCTTGGAGAAGTTCTCGGCGATCTCACGGTGGTAGGAGGGCAGGTTGTCCTCGGTGAGCAGGTTGGTGACCATGGCCGCCTTGGCGAGTTCGCTGAGGGCGGATTGTTCTGGGTCCCAATCGATTCCGCCCATAGACGCGAAGTTGCGCCCACGGTCCCACGGCACATAATCGTGCGGGTGCCAGTCCTTGGCCATCGATAGATGGCGGTCGACATTGCTCGCGGCGATGGGTTCCAGCTCGATCAGTAGTTCCAGTTGGGTCAGGTTCCTGGCCACGCTCGTTGCCCTTTCCGGTTAGTGAAAAGCGAGAGTTGCGTCGGTCCGGTAGTGTTGCCCGTCGTCACAATAGACCCGGCGCATCGCGCCTGGAAACGACACGGTGTTCCTGCGCACTGTTTCGGAATTTGGGCGCGTCGCGCCGTGTGCATATACGCTCCACCAGTTCAGCTCCATCAGCGGTTCCCGTTCAGTCGTGGCATAGCTAGAGAGAGTGAGCGAAAAATTATGACGGACATCGTGGTCACGAGCCTGGCGGCGACCACGTCGATCGCGGGCGACGTCGACTCGACCTGGAAAGGTCTGCTCAACGGCGAGAGCGGAATCGACGTCTTGGAAGACTCCTTCATCGACGATTTCGAACTGCCGGTGCGGATCGGCGGCCACCTGAAGGTGTCGCCCACCCTCTCGCTCACCCGCGAAGAGGCGCGCAAACTGTCCTACGTCGAACAGATGGCCGTGGTTCTCGGCCGCGAGGTGTGGCGCAACGCGGGCAGTCCCGCCGTGGACCGCGACCGGCTCGGCGTCTCGATCGGTACCGGCCTCGGTGGCGCCGAATCGCTGATCTACGCCCGCGACCGGCTCCGCAACGGCGGCTACCGCAAGGTCTCACCGTTGACCGTGCAGGCCATCATGCCCAACGGTCCCGCGGCCTGTGTCGGCATCGAATTGGGTGCGCGGGCCGGGGTTTCTACGCCGGTGTCGGCCTGCTCGTCGGGCTCGGAGGCGATCGCCAACGCGTGGCGGATGATCATGATGGGCGATGCCGACATGGTGGTGACCGGCGGTGTCGAGGGCTCCATCCAGGCGGTGCCGATCGCGGCGTTCACGCAGATGCGAGCCATGAGCACCCGCAACGACGATCCCAAGGCGGCCTCGCGTCCCTTCGACGCCGACCGCGACGGGTTCGTCTTCGGCGAGGCGGGCGCGATGATGGTGATCGAAACCGAGGAGCACGCGAAGGCGCGTGGCGCGACGATTCACGCCAGGCTGCTCGGCGCGGGCGTCACCTCCGACGGATTCCACCTCGTCGCACCGGATCCCGAGGGCACCGGCGCCGCGCGGGCGATGACCCGGGCGATGCAGACCGGCGGGATCAGCCGCACCGACGTCACCCACATCAACGCACACGCCACCGCGACCCCGATCGGTGACACCGCCGAGGCCAACGCGATCGCGAAGGCGATCGGCTCGCACGCTTCGGTGTACGCGCCGAAATCGGCTCTCGGGCATTCGATCGGCGCGGTCGGTGCGCTCGAATCGGTGCTGACGGTGCTCAGTGTGCGCGACGGCATCGTGCCGCCCACGCTGAATCTGGACAATCAGGACCCTGAAATCGATTTGGACGTGGTGTCGGGTCAGGCGCGGCGTGGTCGCATCGATTACGCGGTGAACAACTCCTTCGGTTTCGGCGGTCACAACGTGGCGATCTCGTTCGGGCGGTATTGACGATTCGCCTTGTCGTGGCGGATTCGGAGTCAATGTGCGTTGAAAAGGATTGGGAATGATCGGCGAGACTTTCGACGACTATGTAGACGAACTGGGGACTATCCGGATTCCCGGTGATCAGACCCTGATCGACTTCGTCGACAAACACAGCGAGGCCAACGGGGACGACCTGGCCTATCGCTTCATCGACTATTCGACAGAACGTGAGGGGGAATACCAGGAGCTGACCTGGCGTGAGTTCGGCGTGCGGCTGCGCGCGGTGGCCGCGCGACTGCAGCAGGTGACCCAGCCCGGCGACCGGGTGGCGGTGCTGGCGCCGCAGGGCCTCGACTATGTCGTCGCGCTGTTCGCGGCGGTGTACGCGGGGAATGTGGCTGTGCCCCTGTTCGATCCGGAGGAGCAGGGCCACAGCGACCGGCTGCACGCCGTTCTCGGCGACTGCGAACCGGCCGCGGTGCTCACCGTCGGTAGCGCGGCGGCCGGCGTGCGCAATTTCTTCCGCGAACAGCCCGCGGCGCAACGGCCCAGAATCATCGCGGTCGAGGCGATTCCCGACACTGTCGGCACGCGGTGGCGCAGGCCCGACATCAATATCGACAGCGTGGCGTATCTGCAGTACACCTCCGGGTCCACGAGGGTGCCCGCCGGTGTCGAGATCACCCACCGCTCGGTGGGGACCAACCTGCTACAGATGATCGACGCCATCGGGATCACCGAGAACGCCCGCGGGGTCACCTGGCTGCCGCTGTTCCACGACATGGGGCTGCTCACGGTGATCCTGCCGACCATCGGTGGCAAGTTCATCACCATCATGTCGCCCAGCGCGTTCGTGCGCAGGCCCTCGCGCTGGATCAAGGAGCTGGCCGCGCAAGCGGATGGTGCCGAGATCTATTCGGCGGCACCTAATTTCGCCTTCGAACACGCGGCGATGCGCGGGTTGCCCAAGGGAGACGAATCGCTCGACCTGTCGAACGTGATCGGTCTGATCAACGGCAGTGAGCCGGTGTCGGTGGCCTCGATGCGCAAGTTCAACGAGGCGTTCGCGCCCTATGGGCTGTCCAAGACCGCGATCAAGCCGTGCTACGGGATGGCCGAGGCGACGCTGTTCGTGTCGGCGACCAAGCGCGACGACGAGGCGCGGGTGGTCTATGTCGATCGCGGGCAGCTGAACGACGGCCGGATGGTGGAGTGCGACGAGCACGCCGAGAACGCGGTGGCACAGGTGTCGTGCGGATACGTGGCGCGGTCACAGTGGGCGGTGATCGTCGATCCCGGTACCGGGGTCGAGCGTCGCGACGGCGAGGTCGGCGAGATCTGGCTGCACGGTGACAATATGGGCATCGGGTACTGGGGCCGGGCGGAGGAGACCGCGGAGACCTTCCACAACCGGGTGGTCGCGCGCATGCCGGTCGGTAGTCGCGCCGAGGGTGCGCCCGATGACGCGAAGTGGATGCGGACCGGCGACTACGGCGCCTATCACGACGGCGAGCTGTTCATCACCGGCCGGGTGAAGGACCTGGTGATCGTCGACGGGCGCAACCACTATCCGCAGGATCTCGAATACTCGGCGCAGGAGGCCAGTACGGCGCTGCGGCCCGGCTTCATCGCGGCCTTCTCGGTGCAGGCGGGGCAGTTGCCCGCGCCGGTGCTCGAGGCCGGGGCGGTGTCCGATCCGGCGGCGGAGCGATTGGTGATCGTCGCCGAAAGAGGGACGGGCGCGGCGAAACTCGAGCCGGGCCCGATCACGGACGCGGTGCGCGCGGCGATCGCCCGCAGGCACGGGGTGATGGTGCGTGATCTGTTGCTGGTGCCCGCGGGGTCGATTCCGCGGACGTCGAGCGGGAAGATCGCCCGACGGGCCTGCAAGGCCGCGTATCTGGACGGGACGCTGCGCGGTGGATACCGGCAGCAGGCCTATCCGGACGCACCGGAGGAGTGAGAGTCGGTCGGCCACTGGGCATTCCGGTGGCCGACCGATATCCGCCGAGGGCTCCGGCACCTGCGCCCGGCTGATGCGGCGCAGGTCGCTCAGTTGACGCAGGGAATGGTGTCGCCGATGTTGGTGGACAACGGTTTTCCCCGGTCGGGCAGTGGCATCGAGCCCGACGTCGTGGTCGTGGGGGGAGTGGTCGTCGATGTGGTCGGGCTCAGCTCGGTGGGCATGGTGAAGTCGGCGCCGAGCGCGACCTTGATCCGCCCGTCTTCGATCGACGGCGACGCGGAAACCGGCAGTCCGCCGAGAAGTTCCGCCAGCGCACGCGCATCGTCGGCGGCACCGAGGCCGTAGGTGATGGCCGAGTACGGGCCGTCGCTCGAATCACCGTTGCCGATCAGGCCCGCACCGTAGCCCATGCTCGTCAGCGCGGCCGAGAGCGCCGCCGCCTGACCTTTCGCGGTGCCCACATTGTGTACATCGACCACGCTCGCCGGGGTCGGCGCCGTGGTCGTGGTCGCCGGCACCTCCTGGCCGAAGGCCGCCCGCACCTCCCTTTTGATCGCGGCCGGGTCGACGATGTTCACGTCCTGACCGTCGATCACGTCGTAGCGCACCACCGGCAGCGTGCGGAATTCGACCGGTACCGAGCCGGCGGAGCCCATGTCGCGGGCGAAGTCGAACAGATTCCAGCCGTCGGAGAGCACCACGTCACGGTGCGCCACGTCCATCAGTTCCGTGAGCTGGCTCAGGTTGGTCAGCGTTCCGGAGTCCTTGAGCGACTTGGCAACCGAGGTGAGGAACGCCTGTTGACGGTGGGTGCGGTCGAGGTCGCCGTTGAGCAGTCCGTGACGTTGACGGACGAACGCCAGGGCTTGTGCACCATCGAGATGCTGCCTGCCCGCGGGAAAGCTCGCGCCGGAGAACTCGCTGTCGTCGACGGCGTGGTTGAGACACACGTCGACCCCACCGACAGCGGTGGCCAGGTCGTAGAAGCCCGCGAGGGAGATCTCGGCGAACCGGTCGATCGGAACCCCGACGAGATTGCGGACGGTGGTGACGATGGACGCGCGTCCGGCTTCCCGGCCGCGCCGCTCCAACACGACCGGATCCTTTTCGCCCTGGTCGATCAGCTTCGCCTGCACCGCGGCCTTTTTCAGGCCGTACGCCTCTTTGATCTTGATCTGCTGGTA
This sequence comes from Nocardia sp. NPDC057272, assembly GCF_042668615.1. Lineage (NCBI taxonomy): Bacteria > Bacillati > Actinomycetota > Actinomycetes > Mycobacteriales > Nocardiaceae > Nocardia > Nocardia sp. NPDC057272. The sequence continues at coordinate 8,689 of NZ_JBHUYK010000056.1, forward strand.
GCCGGGGATACCCGTCACCGGCACATAGTCGTCGCGGGGGATGGAGAAGGCGACGACCTTACTCTTGTCGGCCGGGATGTGCAGCAGGATCAGCGAATTCGCGTTGTAGCCGCCCTCGGTGCCGTCACCGGCGTGCAACTGGTCGAGCACCTCTTTCGGCAGGTCGTTGCCGTTGAGGTCCTTACGGGTGTCCAGGCCGATCAACAGGATGTTGACAGCGCCGCCGCCGGAACGTGGGGCGTCCTCACCGAGTGCGGTGGAATGGGTGAACCCGGAATCGAAGTCCTGCTTGGCCGACCAGGCCAGGCCGGTGCCCGCGAGGACGGCCAGCGCGGTGGTCGCCACGAGCATCCTGGCCATGATCAGCCCGGCTCGGCGGGCGCGTCCGTGCCGTGGGGCGCGATGGTCGGTGGGGGCGTGCCTGCCGACGCGCTGTGGTCCCCGCCGTGTTTTCTCCCGGCGCGGCGGCGCCGGAAAGGTGTTGTCCCCGTTCACCGCAGCGCGCTACCTGCCTGCCACTGTTCCCACGGCACACTCCAGTCGCCGTTCTGCCACACCTCGAGCGGGGCGCCGCCGGTATTCCGGATCTCGACCACGTCGCCGGGTTGGGAGAAATCGTAGAACCAGCGGGCGTTCTCGCCGCTGAGATTGAGGCAGCCATGTGAGACGTTGGTGTTGCCCTGCGCCCAGATCGTGTCGTCGAGTTGGTGCAGATAGATGCCGTCGGTACTGATCCTGGTCGCCCAGCCGATGGATTCCTTGTAGCCGAGCCGGGAGTTCACCGGCAGGCCGTAGGTGGAGGAGTCCATGATCACCGGATTGGCCTTGTCCATCACGGTGTACACCCCCGGCTGGGTCCAGAAGGTGATGGTCTTGCCCGCGACGGTCTGGCTGCCGCCCATGCCCAGCGAGGTGGGCATGGTCTTGATCAGCGTGCCGTTCTCGTACACCTGCACCTGCTTGTCGTTGTCGTCGACGATCGAGACGTGCGAGGGGCCGATGGTGAAGCTGGTCTTGGTGTCTTCCTGCCCGTAGAGGCCGCCGCCGAGATCCTTGCCGTAGATGTCGGCGGTGAGTGTCACCTTCGTGCCGGGCGCGTAGTAGTTCGCGGGGCGCCAGTGGGCGTTGCGGTTGTCGAGCCAGTACCAGGCGCCGGTGACGGGCGGATCGGTGGTGACCGACAGGTACTTCTCGGCCGTCGCGCGATCGGGCACGTCCTCGTCGAAGTGCGCGACGACGACGGTGCCCACGCCGAAAGTGCCCGACGAGGAGAGTTCCGTGCCGCCCGTGGTGCGGAAATAGACCTTGGTCTGGTTGTTCGGCGCCAGGGTGGTGAACGACGAGGTGATCGGCCCGACCCGGCCGGTGACGGTGACCGCCTCGGCCGTGACCGTGTAGGTGTGGCCGTAGCCCAGCGGTTCCGACGGTTTCCATGCCGACTGATCGGGGGTGAGGATGCCGTCGACCGTGCCGCCCTGCTCGTTGGTCATCGTGACCGCGGTGAGCTGTCCGTCGCTGGTGCTCACGCGGACCGGGCCCAGCGGATCGATCTCGGTCGCGCCGTCTTGCGG
>NZ_JBHUYK010000057.1:0-8179 GCF_042668615.1 Nocardia sp. NPDC057272
GCTTGCTCCTTCGTCGCCTACGCCCCGGCGCCTGACCGGCGGGCCGGCCGCGGACCGGCCACTTCGTGGCCGACCCTCCCTAGGGGTCGGGAGTACGGGTGGCTGGGTTGGGCGGGATGTTGAAGACGGGGACGGGCCGGGTGTGCGGGGTGGTTGAAAGTGCGGTCGGTCCGCTTCGGGTGTGGTGACCGACCGTTTTGGGGGTAGTGCTCGCTTCAGGCGGGTAAGCGCTCGGCTCGGGCGGTTTCGAGAAGTTCTTCCGCGTGGGCGCGGCCGGTCTCCGTGTCGTCGAGGCCTGCGAGCATACGGGCCAGTTCCACCACTCGTTCTTCGTCGGTCAGCGCGCGAACGCCGCTGTCCACCTTCCCTTTTCCGTCGTCGGACTTGTTCACCACCAGGTGGGTGTCGGCGAAAGCCGCCACCTGGGGCAGGTGGGTCACGACGATGACCTGATGGGTGCGGGCCAGGCGCGCCAGGCGCTTGCCGATCTCCACCGCGGCCCGGCCGCCGACACCCGCGTCGACCTCGTCGAACACCATGGTCGCGCCGTGATCGGATCCTGCGAGCACTACTTCCAGTGCCAGCATCACTCGCGAGAGCTCGCCGCCGGACGCACTCTTGCTGAGCGGCAGCGACTGAGCTCCCGAATGCGCCGAGAGCCGGAACTCCACTTCGTCACAACCGTTCGAACCGGCGTGCAACAGCACACCGTCGATCTCCAACGGCGCGGAATCCTGGGCACTGGCCTGCAGCGGGCGGACCTGGACTTCCAAGCGCGCCTTCCCCATCGCCAGCCCACTGAGTTCGGTGCTCACCGCGCTCGCCAGCTTGCCCGCCGACTTGGCACGCGCGGCACTGAGTTTGCGTGCCGCCTCGCGCACTTTGCCCGCTGCCGTTTCGACCTCACCGGCCAGCTTGGCCAGCGCGTCCTCGGACACATCGAGCGAGTCCAGGCGCGAGCGCGACTCGTCGGCCCACGCGATCACACCGTCGATGTCGGGTGCGTATTTGCGAGTCAGCGATTTGAGCTCGGCCTGACGGTTGAGCATCGTGTCCAGTGCGCTGGGATCGGACGGCAATTCCGACAGATAGCTGCTGAGTTCGGTGGTCACGTCGACCACCACCGCGATCGCCTCCCCGAGCCGCGGAGCCAGCGCGGCCAGGGCCGGGTCGTCGGCGGAATCCAGGCGGGCGCGGGCGCCACCGAGCAGATCGAGCACGCCGCCACCGTCGGCCGGCGCGTCGGTCGGGCCCGAGAGTGACTCGTGCGCGGCGACGCCCGCCTCGCGCAGGGAATCGAGGTCGCTGAGTCTGCGGATCTCGGCGACCAGGCGGGTGTCCTCACCGGGTTCGGGCGCGATGCCGTCGATCTCGGTGAGCGAATGCTTGAGCCGGTCGGCTTCCAGCGCCAGTTCCCGACTGCGCGCGGTGCGTTCGAGCAGTTCGGTCCGCGCGTCCAGCCAGGACCGCCGATGCACCTGGTACTTGCGCAGCAGACCGGCTACGCCGTCGCCGGCGAACTGGTCCAGTGCCGACAGTTGCTGCTCCGGCCGCTGCAACCGCAATTGATCGTTCTGGCCGTGCACGGTCAGCAGCCGGGAGGTGAACTCACCGAGCACCGCGGCGGGCACCCCTCGCCCACCGAGGTGCGCGCGCGAGCGTCCGTCGCTGTTGACGGTGCGGACCGCGATCACGCTGCCGTCCTCGTCGGCCTCGGCACCCGCCGATTCCAGCACCTCCCCGACCGCCGTGCGAGCCGCGTCGTTCACGTCGTCGACGACGAAACGGCCCTCCACCACGGCCTTCGCCGCACCCAGGCGTACCCGTCCGGCGTCGGCGCGCGCACCGCTGAGCAGGTGCAGGCTGGTGACCACCATGGTCTTGCCCGCACCGGTCTCGCCGGTGAGCACGGTCAGACCGGCATGGAACTGCGCGGTGGCCGTCGAGATGACACCGAGTCCGTCAATCCTGATCTCCGTCAGCATCAGTGCTCTTCCGTTCGCTGTCTGCCCCGCCAGCCGGTGACCGGCAGTTGGAACTTTCGCACCATCCGGTCGGCGAAGGGCGCCGAATCCAGCCGCACCCAGCGCACCGGACGTTCGCCGCGCACCACTTCGGCGCGGCCGCCACGCGGCAACGCGAGTGTGCGCCTGCCGTCGAGGAAAACGATCGCATCGTGTCCGGTCGCCACGGTCTCCACCGCGATCAGCGACTCCGGGCTGGTCACCAGTGGCCGCGCGAACAACGCGTGCGCGTTGCTCGGAATCACCAGCATCGCCTCCAGTTCGGGCCACACCACCGGTCCACCCGCCGAGAACGCGTAGGCGGTCGACCCGGTGGGCGTGGAGATGAGGATGCCGTCGCAGCCGAACGCCGAGACCGGCCGCCCGTCCACTTCGAGCACCACTTCCAGCACACCCATCCGCTGGGCGTTCTCGAGGCTGGCCTCGTTGAGCGCCCAGCCGCGTTCGACGATCGTGTCGTCCACGCGCACCGTGACGTCGATGGTCATCCGGTTTTCCACCTGGTAGTCGCGATCGACCACCTGCGAGAGCGCCTCGTCGAGGTTCTCGGCCTCGGCTTCGGTGAGAAAACCGATGCGGCCCAGGTTGATTCCGAGCACGGGCACACCCGCGGGCCTGCCGAGTTCGGCCGCGCGCAAGAACGTGCCGTCGCCGCCGAGGGCGAGCACCATCTCACAGCCCTGGGCCGCGGACGGGCTGTGTGGCACCACCCGCACCGGATATCCGGCTTCGTCTTCGAACCGGGTGCTGTCGGCCTCGTCGGCCAGTACCCGCAGGCAGATGCCCGCTTCGGCGAAGATCTTCGCCACCCGGTGCGCGGTCTCGATGATCTCCGCGCGACCGGGATGGGCGACGAGCAGGATCTCCCTGCCGCCGGCATGCGTACTCACTGCGGACCCTCCTCGACAGCCTGCGCGACCAGCGCCCGCACCTGTTCGGCGTCGTAGTCGAACGGGCCGACCTTGCGCAACCACAGGAAGTACTCGACATTGCCCGACGGACCGGGCAGCGGGCTGGCGACCACACCCAGGGTGCGCAGCCCGAGCGCCGCGGCGGCGGTCGCCACATCACACACCACTTCGGTTCGCAGCGCCGGATCACGCACCACACCGCCCGAACCGACCCGGTCTTTGCCGACCTCGAACTGCGGCTTCACCATCGGCAGCAGATCGGCGCCGTCGGCAGCGCAGGCCGCCAGTGCCGGGAGGACGAGCCCGAGCGAGATGAAGGACAGGTCACCGACAACGATTTCGACTGTGCCACTGATGGATTCGGGGGTGATGTTGCGCACGTTGGTGCGGTCGAACACGCGGACCCGGTCGTCGTTCTGCAGCCGCCAGATCAGCTGGCCGTAGCCCACGTCGACCGCGACCACCTCGCGCGCGCCCTTGTTCAGCAGCACATCGGTGAACCCACCGGTCGACGCACCCGCGTCCAGGCACCGCTTACCCGCGAGGCCGAGCCCCTCGGGTTCGAACGCCTCGAGCGCGCCGAGCAGTTTGTGCGCGCCCCGCGAGGCCCACGACACCTCGTCGGGTTCTTCCCGCACGATCAGCGGGGTTCCCGTCTCCACGGCCGTCGCCGGCTTCACGGCGACGGTTCCGGCAATCAGGACGCGGCCCGCGCTGATCAGCTCGACCGCGTGTTCTCGCGATCGCGCCAACCCGCGGCGAACCAGTTCGGCGTCCACCCGCGCTCGTCTGGCCACCTCAGATCTTGTCCACTGTCGCCAGCGCGTCCACCAGTACGTCGTGCGCCTGCTCGAGGATGCGCGCACGGCGGGTGATATCGGCACCGGCCTCGGTGTTCTCCGCCGGGCCTGCGACAGGACGCGGACCGAGTTCGGCGAGTAGTGCGTCGACCTCGGTCTTGATCCGGTGCGGATCGGCCGGTTCCTGCTGCGCCGGCGGGCCGGGCAGGTGAGCACCCGGCACGGGGATCCCGGGCCGGGGTGGCTGTGACGCGCCGTTCGGCGGTGAACTCGCAGTACTCATCGTGGCGTCAACGCTATCGGATTTCCGAATCGCCCGCGCGCACCCGTACCGCCCGGCCGGGATACTGTCGCAACAGTTCCGCGATGTCCGCCGGTGCGGCCGCTTCTGCCAGTGCGGCGTCGTTGAGGGCGTCGAGGGTGGCGGCGATATAGGTAGGGATCCGGGCGGCGGGTGCGTTGATCACCTCGTCGAGGGTGCTGACTCCGGTCAACACCAGCAGCGAGTCGAGGCCGAGGCCGTTGGCCCCCTCGATATCGGTGTCGAGGCGGTCGCCGACGACCAGGGCACGGCGGGTGCCCGCTCGCTCGATCGCGTCTTCCATCAGCGGCGCGTAAGGCTTACCCGCGACCAGGGGCTCACGATCGGAGGCGGTGGCCAGGGCGGCGACCATCGAGCCGTTGCCGGGAGCTAGGCCGCGCTCGTTGGGCAGGGTGCGGTCGGCGTTGGCTGCGATCCACAACGCGTCGGCGCGCAGGGCGTAGGCGGCTTCGGCGAGGTCTGGCCACGCGGTCGCCGGCGAGTGACCTTGGACGACCGCCGCCGGCGGGGTCTCGCCGAACCGGCGGATGGGCTCGAGACCGACGGCTTTCACCTCGGCGGCCAGATCGTCGGTGCCGACGACCAGCACCTTGTCGCCGGGGCTCAGCCGTTCGGACAGCATGCGGGCGGCGGCTTGCGCACTGGTCACCACATCGTTCGCGGTGGCCGGGTAGCCGAGTTCGTCCAGGTGGTGCGCCACGGCACCGGGGCCACGCGCGGCATTATTGGTGACGTACACGAGCCGCTGCGCCGAATCACCATCCGGTACAAGCGCTTTGGGCGCACCTTCGATGACGTCGGGTCCGCGGTACAGCGTTCCGTCCAGGTCGAGCAGCAATGCCTCGTATCGATCGCGTAGCCGGTCCATCCACCCTCACTTCGTCGTCTCTGCCGGGTCGGACACCTCTGCGACCCTAGGCGAAGGCACCGACAGCTTCGGTCCCCCTCGGCTGTCGAATAGCGCTCGCACCCTTCATGATCGAGCATGTGCCACGTGTTCGTGCGCGATGTCCCCAGTTGCGGACGTCTCGCCCAGCGCGTCGCGGGCGCTCACCGACGCAACAGGGAAACCGGACCGGTTGCCGACCGAAGTAGCTCCCCTGCTCACACAGCGTGCTCGATTGCCCGCATCGCAGGAGGCCGGTCCACCGCTCGAGCGGACCGAGCACATCTGCGCCACGCCCGATCCGGCGGCGCCGGCCGACATCATCCTCTGATGACATGCGAAAAGGCCGCAGGCCGGGAAACCTGTCTGCGTTCCCGGCCTGCGGCCTTGTGGTTCTACTGTGCGTCGCCGGTGAGTTCGGTTGCCCGCTCCTCGGCGTCGGTTTCGTCGTCGAGGTCGGCGGCAGCGGCGTTGAGGAACCACTGCAGGCCGTCATCGGTGCGGCCCGCCGCCACCAGCGCGTCGGCGTAGGCGTAGAACAGGCGCGCGGCGGCGGAGCCGGTGCGCGACGGGTCCAGATCGGAGGCTTGCAGCGTCACGACGGCCTGGTCGAACTGACCCAGATCCATCCGGGCGCCTGCCACAACGATCCGCAGCTCGGCGGCTTCGTCACCGGTGAGCGTCTGCGCTTCCTCGCTGCGACCGAGCTCGATGGCCCGTTCCGGCCTGCCGAGACCGCGCTCGCAGTCCGCCATCACCGCGAGCAGCCCGGCGCCACCGGACATGCGTCGTGCGGTGCGCAGCTCCGACAGCGCCTCCGCCCATTCCTCGGCGTGGTAGGCCACCACACCGGCGGTCTCACGCACCACCGCGATGCGGCCCGCACGCTGCCGTGCGGCCCGAGCGTGTGCCAGCGCCAGGCGCGGGTCGTCCTCGAGCAGCTCGACGGCCATCACCATGTGCCGGGCCACCGAATCGGCGTTGTTCTTGTCCAAGCTCAGCAGGTCGCGGCGCACGGCCGGATCCAGATCGGATGCCTGCACGTCCTCGGGCAGATCGGGCTCTTCGGGACGAGCCGCACGGCGATCGTCCGGCCGCCCACCCGTCGTACGAGCGCCTTCACCGCCGCGACGGCGGTCATCGCCGAAGTCACCCGACCGCGACGGACCGCCGGACGCCGAGCCACTGCGCGCACGGTCGTCACGGTCCGAACGGGCACCGCGATCCGCGAATCCACGCCGCTCGCCACGATCGGCGTCACCGCCGGCCCGATCGTCGCGATCCGAACCGCGGGAACGGTCGTCACGGTCGGCCCCATGCGAACGGTCGTCGCGATCCGACGCACTTCGGGCAACACTGTCACGATCGGCGCCGCGTGGGCTCTCGTCGAGGTCGGAATCATCGCGGGCGACGTCATTCAGGTCGCCACTGTCCGAGCCGCGAGCGGCGGCACCGGACCGGCTGTCGAGATCCGAGTCGACCCGCGAGCTGTCGCTCTCGGACTCTTCGGCGTCACGAGGACGGTCACCTTCACCGGTGTCGATCGTGGTCGCCTTGTCGTCGGTCTCGGTTACACGCGCCGTGGCCGAGCCCGCGTTGTCTTCGGACTGCTCAGTGGACGCTGCCGACTCGTCGGTTGCGGGCTTGTCGCTCGCCGTCGCGGAGGTGCCGGCCGACGCGCCGGCCGAGGCCGTGCTGTCGTCCTCGGTGATCGACTCGTCGATATCGGAGGCAGCCGATGCCGAGACAACGCCGAGCACGTCACTGTCGCGCTCACGACGCTTCTCGCGGTAGGTGCCGTCGAGCGGCTTGCCGTCCTCGCCGACGAACTTGCCCTGGCTGCCGCCGGAGCGCGCGTCACGCTTGAACCCGCCGCGACCACGGTCGTCGTCGCGCCTGGGCCCACGATCGTTGTCGTCGCGCCGCTGGTAGCCGCCCTTGCCGCTGTCGTCACGACGCGGGTAACCACCCTTGTCGTCACGCTTCTGGTAGCCACCGCGATCGGAGCCACCACGCGAACGGTCATCGCTGTCGTTGCGACGGAAGCCACCACTCGGACGATCACTGCCGCCTTCGCTGCGACGGAAGCCACCACGATCGGAGCTGCCGCCACGGTCACTGCCGCGATCGGAGCTGCCACGCGAACGGTCGTCGCCTTCGTTACGACGGAAACCGCCACCCGAACCGCCGCGGGGGCGATCGTCATTGTTGCCGCGGTATCCGCCACGGTCGCCGCCGCGGTCGAAACCACCTGCGGGGCGGTCACTTCCGCCTTCATTACGTTTGAAACCACCACGGTCGCCGGAGCCACCGCGGCCGGCGTCGTCGCGGCGCTGGTAGCCGCCGCGGTCGCCACTGTCGCTGCGCTTGAATCCGCCGCGATCGTTGTCGTCACGCTTCTGGTAGCCGCCGCGATCGTTGTCATCACGTCGCTGGTAACCGCCGCGACCGGCATCATCGCGCTTCGGGTAGCCACCTTTCGCGCTGTCGTCACGGCGCTGGTAACCACCGCGATCAGCGGAGCCGCCACGATCCGAACCACCACGGGGGCGATCGTCGTTGCCACGGTAACCACCACGGTCGCCGGAGCCACCGCGACCGGCGTCATCGCGGCGCTGGTAGCCACCGCGGTCACCACTGTCGCCGCGCTTGAATCCACCACGGTCGGAGCTGCCGCCGCGGTCGTCGCGGTTGTAGCCGCCGCGCTGGCCTTCGGGACGACCGGAGCCGCGATTGTCGTCGTTGCGACGGAATCCACCCCGGTCGGAGCTGCCACGATCGGAGCCACCACGACCCGCGCTGCTGCCTCGGCCTGCGTCGTCGCGGCGGAATCCGCCGCCTTCGCCACGGCCCGAGCCGCGATTGTCACCGTGTCCGCCGCGGGGGCGATCGGTCGGTTCGCCTCGCCGGCCGAAACCGGGGGCGTCTCCGTCCCGGCGGAAAGGCTTCCGTCCGTCGTTGTGTTCCGACACGGCGATCCCTCTCTAGGTTCCCCGACCTGCGGGGAGTGTTGTCAATGACCCCGCCACTAAGAATTCAACCACGGACGAAGGACGGGGCATCGTCCGCCTGGCGTACCGAACTCGTATCGAGTCCACAAACGCCGATAGGGGACCCAAATAAGGGTCCCCTATCGCGAAGGATGTTCCGGCAGTGTCCTACTCTCCCACACCCTGTCGAGTGCAGTACCATCGGCGCAGGTGGCCTTAGCTTCCGGGTTCGGAATGGGACCGGGC
>NZ_JBHUYK010000058.1:0-6339 GCF_042668615.1 Nocardia sp. NPDC057272
CTGCAACCGCTCGGTGGTCGCCGCCAAGTGCTCCTGGCTCTCGTAGGCGAAGACCGGTGAGCCCTGACACGACAGACCGCCGTCGATCCGCTTCATCTCCACATGCAGCGGCCCCAACTCCGCGAATTCACGGTGGATGCCGACGATCGACTCGTACAGATCCCGCTGCGGGAACAGGGCCATCAGCCCGGTGAGCTCGCTGTTGTGCCGCTGGTAGCGCAGCATCGAATGGCCCCAGGTGAACTCGTAGAGGGGCGAACCGTAGCTGCCCTTGCCCTCGAGGCACCGGTACCGGATCCGGCCGCCGTTGTCCTGCACCAGATCCTCCACATTCGGCACCGACTGGACGGCGGCCATCAGCAGCACCATCGACTCGCCGTCGGGAATCAATCCGGCGAGTTCGGGAAAGTACTGCGGGAGCGGATGCGCATGGGGCGAAACCACTTTCGTGAGCACACCGTCGCTGCGGCAGATGTCGACCGAGAAGCGGGCCGCCTGCGCGAAATCGGGGAACGAGACGACCAATTCGTGCCACTCCCAGGCCGGGGCGAGCGGCAGTTCGACCTCGGTGATGATGCCGTTGGCGCCGTACGCGTGGTGCACGGTGTTCACATCGCGCCCGCGTAACTCGATCAGCCGGGGGTGTTCCTCGACCGTCATCACTTCCAGCGCGGTGATGTTGCCGGTATCGCGCAGGATGCCCCAGCGACAGCTGCCGATACCCGCGTGCCCACCCGCGATGTAGCCGCCGACAGTGGCCTGGTGCGCCGTCGAGGGATGCATCCGCAGCTCCCACCCGGACGGGCGGATCGCGGCGTCGATATCGGCCACGACGGTGCCCGCGAGCGCGCGCACCGTGGTCGGCGGGCGCCTGCCCGGTTCGCCGTGCCAGCCGATGACGCCGGCGAGGGCGGTGACATCGATCACCGCGCCACCGCGCAGCGGCACACCCTGACCGAACTGCCCGGAACCGGCCCCGCGCACGGTGATCGGAATGCGATGACGCGCGCAGGCGGCCACCGCGGTGCGCAGCTCGTCCTTGCCGCGCGGCGCGATGAAGATCTCGGCATTGCGCCCGCGCAACAGGTCTCGCAGGACCGGACTCTGCGCGAACCGGTCGCGGCTCTTGGTGCGCAGCTTGCGGGTGTCGGTGGAGAAGGTGATGGGACCCAGGTCGGCGCGCAGGCTCGTCAGTGAATCGGTGGGTGACATCGGCCGTACTCCGTCGTTCGAACTCTCCGTGCGTCGCGCGGAGGGCGATCCTTCGGCGGATCGGCCGAGCATCAGCGTGCCCGGCCGGTGTTTCGCGGCGGTAAAGGCGCGATGTCGGTGCGCGTACTCAGTCGGCGGTGTCGAGGTCGGCCCGGGACAGCGCGTCTTCCACGCGGCGGCGCGCACCGGCGAGATGCTGTTCGCAGCGGGTGGCCAGGGCTTCGCCGCGCTCCCACAGCACCAGCGAGTCGTCCAGGTCGAGGCCGCCCTGTTCGAGCATCTTCACCACGTTGATGAGCTCGTCGCGGGCGCGTTCGTAGCCGAAGGCCGCGATCTCGGCCAAGGTGTCGGCAGCGGTGTTCTCGGAACCGGCGTCGGCCACGGTCACGTCCTCTTCTCGTCGGTGGTCTCTGGCGTCAGTCGCTGGGTGCCCAGTGCCGCGGCGGTGACGGCTCCGTCGGCGACCCTGATGCGGAGCTGGCTGCCCGCGGGGGAGTCATCGATCGAACGCACGACATGCCGTTCGGGACCGGCGACGCGCTGCACGACAGCGTAACCACGGGCCAGGGTGGCGGCCGGACCCACCGCGGTCAGCTTCTCGCGAAGATGCAGGGTGGTCGTCGACTCGCTGCGCAGCAGCTGGTCGACAGTGCGTCTGGCGGCCGTGCGCAAGCGTTCCAGCTCGTCGTGACGGTGGTTCAGTTCGCGCAGGGGATCGGCGAGGACCGGGCGCGATCGCAACTGCGTGATGGTGTGTTCCTCGCGCTGGACCCAGCCGCGCAACGCGGCCGCCGAGCGCGCCCGCATCTCACGGACCCCGGCCAGTTCGGCGGCGGCATCGGGGACGATGCGTTTGGCGGCGTCGGTGGGGGTGGCCGCGCGCAGGTCGGCGACCAGGTCGAGCAGGGGATTATCGGGTTCGTGGCCGATGGCGCTCACGATCGGGGTGCGCGCGGCGGCGACCGCCCGGCACAGTGCTTCGTCGGAGAACGCCAGCAGATCTTCGACGCTGCCACCGCCGCGCGCCAGCACGATCACCTCGACCTCGGGGTCACGGTCGAGTTCGGTCAGCGCTTCGAGCATCTGCGGCACTGCGGTCGGACCCTGCACCGCGGTGTTCCGGATGACGAATCGGACTGCGGGCCAGCGGTTCTGGGCCACGGACAGGACATCGCGTTCGGCCGCGCTCGCCCGTCCGGTGATCAGCCCGATCGTCGCGGGCAGGAACGGTAGCGGCCGCTTGAGCCTGGCATCGAACAGGCCCTCGGCCGTCAAGAGGGCTTTCAACCGCTCGATCCGCGCCAGTAGCTCACCGATGCCGACCGCGCGAATCTCGGTGACCCGCAACGAGACCGTGCCCCGGCCGGTGAAGAAGTGCAGCTTGCCGTAGACGACCACGCGGCTGCCCTCGGTGAGCGGCACCGGCAGCCTGCGCAACAGGTCGGGGTCGCAGGTCAGCGACAGCGACATGTCCACCGAGGCATCGCGCAGCACCAGGAACGCGGTGCGGGTGCCGGGACGCAGATTGATCTGGGTGACCTGCCCCTCCACCCAGATGCTGCCGAGCCGTTCGATCCACTGGGCGACCTTGACCGCGACCGAGCGCACCGGATACGGCTGCTCCGCCGAATTCGCCGGAGCGCCGGCCTGCGCGACGCCGTCCTGAGTCATAGGTCAGTTCTACGCGCGGCCACCGACACAACCAAAAAGCGGCCGCAACCCCGGTGCGCCGAAGGCGCGGATTGCGGCCGCCTCAATTCTGGACTGACGGAGAGAAGGAGCGAAGCGACTGAACGCAGGAGCGAAGAATCGAGGCCCACAGGGCCGCGATCCATGCGGCGCCAGCCGCCGATATCACTGCGCCTGGACCGTGGCGATGCGGTTGGTGAGCATCGTGACGAAGGGGGCGCGGGCGCGGGTCTGCTGTTCGAAGGCCAGCAGCTGCGCCAGCTCCTCGACGGTGAGCATCCGCAGCCGGGCGCGCAGCTGGGCCAGCGTCATCGCGGGGTAGTCGTAGCGGATCGCGACCTCGGGGGCGACGACCTCCTCCGCGGCGGGCTCCTCGGCGGGCTCGATGACCTCGTCCTCGGTCTCGAGCAGCAGCAGGGACGCGGGCACGACCTTGCCGTTGGTCTGCGGGGCCTCCGCCGCTTCGAACAGGTCGAAGCGGCTGGTGTGGCCGTTGGTGGCGGGCGCGGGTTCGAGGTCCTCGTCGAAGGTGGCCCACGCGGGCTGCTCGGCCGGAGCCGAACCCAGCCGCTCGAACACACCGTCACCCTTGAGCGCGAGGCTGGTGACGAACTGCTGCAGATGCATCGTGGTCTGCAGCACGCGACTGAGCGCGGTGATCGGGAAATTGACCGCGGCGACGGGCAGTCGCCGGGTCTCTTCTAAGGCGTAGACGGCGGCGCCGGCGGCCACCCTGGCCAGGAACGGAGGTCGAAACATGACTCCAGCCTGCCGCAAACCGGGTGTGATGCAAAGGTCCACACCCCTGTTGTGTGACTTTCGCCCCTTGATCCGACCTGATCGGGCCTGTCGCGCGCACGTAAGCTGTGGGATATGACCTCGGCAATCCCCTTGAACGTCGGTATCACGCGCTCCGCGGGCGCGAATGCTGCCGGTGGCAAGCGCGTGCTGCTGGCCGAGCCGCGCGGCTACTGCGCAGGCGTCGACCGCGCCGTCGAGACCGTGGAGAAGGCTCTCGAGAAACACGGCGCCCCGATCTATGTGCGCAAGGAGATCGTGCACAACCGCCACGTCGTGGAAACGCTACGTGAGCAGGGCGTGATCTTCGTCGACGAGACCGACGAGGTGCCCGAGGGCGCGCTGGTCGTGTTCTCCGCCCACGGTGTCGCGCCGATCGTGCACGAGACAGCCGCCGAACGGAACCTGCGCACCATCGACGCCACCTGTCCGCTGGTCACCAAGGTGCACCAGGAAGCCAAGCGTTTCGCCCGCGACGACTTCGACATCCTGCTGATCGGCCACGAAGGCCATGAGGAAGTCGAGGGCACCGCCGGTGAGGCGCCCGAGCACGTACAGCTGGTCGACGGGCCCGACTCGGTGGACAAGGTGACCGTGCGCGACCCGTCGAAGGTGATCTGGCTGTCGCAGACCACGCTCTCGGTCGACGAGACCATGGAGACCGTCGAGCGGCTGCGCGAACGTTTCCCGACGTTGCAGGACCCGCCCAGCGACGACATCTGCTACGCCACGTCCAACCGGCAGACCGCGGTCAAGGCGATGGCGCCCGAATGCGATCTGGTGATCGTGGTCGGTTCGCGCAACTCGTCGAACTCGGTGCGACTGGTCGAGGTGGCGCTCGGCGCCGGCGCGAAGGCGGCGTATCTGGTCGACTACGCGCGTGAGGTGGATCTGGCCTGGCTCGACGGGGTGCGGACCATCGGCATCACCTCGGGCGCGTCGGTGCCGGAGATCCTGGTGACCGGGGTCCTCGACCTGCTGGCCGAACACGGTTTCGGTGAGGTCCAGCCGGTGACCACGGCCAACGAGACGCTGGTGTTCTCCCTGCCTCGTGAGCTCCGCCCCGCCCGCCGGGACGCACCTTCGCAGAGCTGACCCGCCCGAGCTGAACAAAGAAAATCCCCGCCGGCTGAGGTCGGCGGGGATTCTTCGTTCTCAGACGTTGTCGGGGCGACGTCGTTCCGTGCGGGCGGAGTCGGCGCGGTCTCGATAGCGCACGTTCGGCTGTGGATGCGGGGGTGCGTCGCCACGGCGGCGTGGGACCCTGGCCGGTTCGGGTTCGCGCGGTGCGGCGGCCGCGCGGGCGGCGCGGGGTTCACCGCGGGCGGCGCGAGGCTCGCGGGGCCGGGCCGCGGCGGGCGCCCGTTTCGGTTCGGCGGGCCTGGCGGGCCGGCGAGCCGGGCTCGCCATATCGACCTCGGTATCGGCTTCGTCCAGTACCGCGGTGCCGCGGCGCGGCCGCTTGCGGGCGGCGGTGGCGAGGTCGGGCGTCGGCTCCGGGCGACGGCGCTTGACCGGCTTGCGTTCGGTCCGGCGCTCCGGGGTGGGGCGAGCGGTCTGGGGTGCGCGCTTGGCGATCGCGATCCTGGCTCCGCCGATCGCCAGCACCAGCACGGTGGCCAGCGCCATCGTCGGGAAGCGCTCCACCAGCGGGATGATCAGGTTCATCAGCACGTCTTTGATCGACGTGGTGGCGCGTCCACCCAGCATCTGGCAGGCCAGGGGCACCGCGACGAACAGCAGCAGCGGCGGCATCACCATGGTGGAGAACAGGCCGCGGAAGCGCACCGCGCAGACAGCGAGCACGCAGCCGAGCACATACAGCGCCGAGAACGTGCCGGTCGGATAGGTCTCGCCGCCGAGTCCGTCGATCAGGAACCCGAGACCTGTCGCACCTGCGGCGAGCAGAATCGCGGCCCAGGCGGGGATGCCGGGTACCGAGGGCACGATCGAACGTTGCGGCGCGGGCACCCGGGGTCGCGCACGTTGGGAAGCAGCCACACTATGACACTAACTGCACATCGGCCCTGTGGGCGCCACGGCACGGGGATCTCAGACGCGATCCTCGACGTCGGCGAACGCGACGACGCGTGGTCGGGTCTCGGTGAGCCGGATTGCCGGGAGCTCCTGATCGGCGATGCCGAGATCGTGCATCCGGCGCGCGGTGACCATGACCCGCGACTCCACCGAACCCACGGTCGCGTTGAAAGCCGCTACGGCCTTACCGAGATTCACGCCCAGATTGTCCAGATGCTCGGCGACCTTGCCCAACCGGGTGTAGAGCTCCTTGCCCAGTTGCTGCACCGTTGCCATATCGCGCGAGAGCGCTTCCTGCCGCCAGCTGAACGCCACCGTCCGCAGCAGCGCGATCAGTGTAGTGGGGGTTGCCAGGATCACGTTCCGGCCGAACGCGTACTCCAGGAGGTCGGCGTCGGTGGTGAGCGCGGCATCGAGGAACGGGTCGCCGGGCACGAACAGCACGACGAACTCGGGTGCCGGATCGAAGGCCGCCCAGTACGCCTTGTCGGCCAGTTGGTCGACGTGGGCGCGCAGGTGTTTGGCGTGGCGAGCCAGCAATTGGGTGCGTGCGCCGGGGTCGTCGGTGGTCGCCGCGTCGAGATACGCCGAGAACGGCACCTT
>NZ_JBHUYK010000059.1:0-6119 GCF_042668615.1 Nocardia sp. NPDC057272
GTGCGCTCGGCCGGGTGATCGGGGTCCAGCGGCACGTAGGCGCCACCGGCCACGCTCACCGCGTACATGCCGATCACCAGATCGAGCGAGCGGCGCATGCCGAGCGCGACCATGGTGTCCGGGCCGACGCCCTGGGCGATGAGGTGGCGGGCCAGGCGGTTCACCTGCGCGGTGAACTCGCGGTAGGACAGACTCGTCCCCTCGAACGTCACGGCGGTCGCGTTCGGGCTGGTCGCGGCCTGTGCCTCGAACATCGACACCAGCGTGGCGGCCTGGTCGACCGGGTGCTCGGTGGCGTTCCAGTCGGTGACCACCTGGCGGTATTCGGCCGGGGCCAGCAGGTCGACCTCGCCGATCGCGCGGGCGGGCTTGGCCACGACCGCGGTCAGCATCCGCACCAGGCGCTGCGCGAGGGCGGCGATGGTGTCGGCGTCGAACATATCGGTGGCGTAGGCGAATTCGGCGGTCATGCCGTCGGCGGAACCGTCGGCACGGTGACGATCGGCCAGATTCAGGTGCAGATCGAACTTGGCGGTGACCACGTCCAGCGGCACGCCCGCGACCTCGAGGCCGGGCAGTTCGAAGGACGCCTCACCGGTGTTCTGGAACGACAGCATCACCTGGAACAGCGGGTGGCGCGCCTGCGAACGGGCCGGGTTGAGGATCTCCACGAGCCGCTCGAACGGCAGGTCGGCGTGGCCGAAGGCCGCGAGGTCGTTCTCCCTGGTCTGCGCGAGCAGCTCGGTGAACGGCTGGGCCGGGTCGACGGCACTGCGCAGGACCAGGGTGTTGACGAACATGCCGATGGCGTCGTCGAGCACCGCTTCACCGC
Source organism: Nocardia sp. NPDC057272 (assembly GCF_042668615.1). Lineage (NCBI taxonomy): Bacteria > Bacillati > Actinomycetota > Actinomycetes > Mycobacteriales > Nocardiaceae > Nocardia > Nocardia sp. NPDC057272. The sequence goes on from NZ_JBHUYK010000059.1 coordinate 833, forward strand.
GACCGGCGACGGCGGTGCCGATGGCGATGTCGTCGCTGCCCGACAGACGGGCCAGCAGGGCGGCGAACGCGGCGTGCACGACCATGAACAGGCTGGCGCCGTGTTCGCGGGCCAGCGCGTTGAGTCCGGCCGACAGGGCCGGGTCGATCGAGAACTCGTGCACCCCACCGCGATTGGACGCGACGGCGGGCCGGGCCCGGTCGGCGGGCAGGTCGAGCTGGTCGGGCAGCCCGGCCAGGTTCTGCGACCAGTAGGCCACCTGCTGGGCGATCATCGACGACGAATCCGCTTCGGAGCCCAGCGTTTCACGCTGCCACAGGGCGAAGTCGGCGTACTGCACGGGCAGCGGGGTCCAGCCGGGCGCCTCCCCGCGCGAGCGGGCGGCGTAGGCGATCATCACGTCGCGGGCCAGCGGGCGCACCGACCAGCCGTCGCCGGAGATGTGGTGCACGACGAAGACCAGCACGTGGGTGTCGGGGTGCGAGCCGTCCATGGAGCCCGCGATGCGCAGCAGTTCGGCACGCACCGGGACCTCGGCGGTCACGTCGAATCCGGCGAGCACGAGTTCGCTGATGCGATCGCGGATCTCGTCCTCGCCGACGGTGATCGGGTGCAGCGAGATCGGCATCTGCCCGGCGGGCAGCACGACCTGCACACCCTGGCCGTCGGCGGTCTCCGGGTAGACGGTGCGCAGCACCTCGTGCCGGTCGACCACGTCGGCGACGGCCTGACGCAGGGCATCGATGTCGAGGTCGCCGGTCAGGCGGACCGCGAGGGGGATGTTGTTGACGCCGGTCGCGCTGTCGAAGCGGTTGAGGAACCACATGCGCTGCTGAGCGAGCGAGAGCGGGATCTGGTCCGGACGCGCACCGGCGACGAGCTCGCGACGGCTGCCGCTGCCCGCGTGGACCTCGACCTTGGTGGCCAGCGCGGCCACCGAGGGCGCCTCGAACAGAGCGCGCACGGGGACGCGGGTGTCGAGGGCGGCACCGAGGCGGGCGACCACCTGGGTGGCGATGAGCGAGTTGCCGCCCAGATCGAAGAAGTCGTCGTCGAGGCCGACCGCGCGGTCGCCGGTCAGGCCGAGCACCTCGGCGAAGGTGGCGGCGACGATCTCCTCGATCGGCGTGCGCGGCGCACGGAACTCGCGCGCCTCGAACACCGGCTCGGGCAGGGCGCGCCGATCGAGCTTGCCGTTGGCGCTCAGCGGCATCTCGTCGATCACGACGAACGCCGCCGGAACCATGTAGGACGGCAGCTGCGCCGCGAGCTGCGCGCGCAGAACGTCGATGTCGACGGTCTCGCCCACCGCGGGGACGACATAGCCGACGAGCTGGTCACCGGTGCGAGCGTCCGAACGCACGACCACCACGGCTTGCGTCACGGTGCTGTGCGCGGTGAGCGCGGCTTCGATCTCACCGAGCTCGATCCGCAGACCACGCAGCTTGACCTGGAAGTCGGTGCGGCCGAGATAGGTGATGACGCCGTTCTCATCGCGGCGGACGAGGTCACCGGTGCGGTACATGCGCTCGCCGTCGATCCCGAACGGGTCGGCGACGAAGCGGTCGGCGGTGAGATCCGGCCGGCCGAAGTAACCGCGTGCCAGCTGGGCACCAGCCAGGTACAGCTCACCGGCGACACCGGCGGCCACGGGGTGCAGGCGCGAATCCAGGACGTAGGCCTGCGAGTTCCAGACCGGCGCACCGACCGGGACGGCGCCGTCGACCTGGTCGGCGACCGGGCCGTGCGTCGCGTGGACGGTGAACTCGGTGGGGCCGTACAGGTTGAACAGCGCCGCGTCGCTCACGTTGCGGAATGCGACGACCGTATCGGCGGTGAATGCCTCACCGGCGATCAGCAGGGCGCGCAGCGAGGACAGAGCTCCGCCCTCGACCGCGGCCTGGTCGATGCTGCCCGCGAACACGGTGAGCATCGACGGCACGAACGAGGTCATCGTCACCCGTTGCGCGGCGATGACATCCGCGAGGTACTGCGGGTCGCGGTGACCATCGGGGCTCGCCACGACGATCCGGCCGCCGGTGCTCAGCGGGCCGAACAGCTCCCACACCGACACGTCGAAGGTGGCGGGCGTCTTGAACAGCACCACATCGTCGGCGCCGATGCCGTATTCGCCGGTGATCCAGCGGATCTGGTTGACCACGGCCGAGTGCGGCACGGCCACACCCTTCGGGCGACCGGTCGAGCCGGAGGTGAAGATGACGTAGGCCGGGTGCCGCGGGAGCAGCGGAACGATCCGCTCGGCATCGCTGACCGGAGTCTGCGGGTACGCCGTGAGGTCGATCGCGTCGATGACCAGCGTCGTCGGGGCGGCGTCCACGGCCGCGTCGTCGTCGAGTCCGAACCCGTCGCGGGTAGTGGTGAGGACGGCGACCGGGGCTGCCGTCTCCAGGACGTAGGCGATGCGGTCGGCGGGCTGGTCCAGGTCGAGCGGCACGTAGCCGCCGCCTGCTTCCTGCACCGCGTAGGCCGCGACGACCAGGTCGATGCTGCGGCGAAGGCCGAGCGCGACGAGGGATTCCGGGCCGACGCCCGCTTCGATCAGGCGATGCGCCAAACGGTGCACGCGAGCGGCGAATTCGGCGTAGGTCAGGGTCTCGCCGGTGGCGGGGTCGACCATCGCGACCGCGTCGGGGGTGGCCAGCGCCTGGCGGGCGAACTCGTCCACCAGGGTGCCCGCGCCGGGCAGCTCGTGCGCGGTGTCGTTCCAACCACGCACGGCCAGTGCGGTTTCGGCGGAGTCGAGCAGGGCGATATCGCCGACAGCGCGGTTCGGAGCAGTCGCGATCTCGGCGAGCAGGCGGGCGAAGCGGGCGCCGAAGCGGTCCATGGTGGCCGCGTCGAACAGGTCGGTGGCGTAGATCAGCTCGGCGACGATCCCGGATGCGTCACCCGGCTTCTCGGTGAGCACGACCTGCAGGTCGAACTTGGCCACGTCGATCGGCAGATCGACGCCGCTCACGGTGAGGCCGGGCAGTTCCAGGCTGGTCTGGCCGGTGTTCTGGAAGGCCAGCATGACCTGGAACAGCGGGTGGCGGGCCTGCGAGCGGGCCGGGTTGATGATCTCGACGAGACGTTCGAACGGCAGATCGGCGTGACCGAAGGCGGCGATGTCGCTCGCGCGGACCGCACCGAGCAGGTCGGTGAAGCTCGCGTCGCTGTCGATCTCGGTGCGCAGCACCAGGGTGTTGACGAACATGCCGATCAGGTCGTCGAGCGCGCGCTCACCACGACCCGCGATGGGGGTGCCGATGGCGATGTCGTTCTCGCCGGACAGGCGCGAGAGCAGCAGTGCCAGCGCCGCGTGGGAGACCATGAACAGCGTCGCGCCGCGGGTGCGGGCCAGCTCGGTCAGGGCCGCATGGGTTTTCGCGTCGATCTCGAAAGTGTGGGTGGCGCCGCGTCCGCTGGCGACCGCGGGGCGCGGCCGGTCGGCGGGCAGGTCGAGCTGTTCGGGCAGGCCGCGCAGGGTCGAACCCCAGAACGAGATCTGCTGGGCGATCACCGATTTCGCGTCGTCCTCGTCACCGAGCACGGCGCGCTGCCACAGCGCGAAGTCGGCGTACTGGACTTCCAGCGGACGCCAGGCCGGTTCGGCGCCTTCGACGCGGGCGCTGTAGGCGGTCATCACGTCGCGGGTCAGCGGGCCCATGGAGAAGCCGTCGGCCGAGATGTGGTGCACGACAAGGGCGAGCACATGTTCGGTGGGACTCACCTCGAACAGGGCCGCGCGGAACGGCACCTCGGCGGTGACGTCGAACGCGGTGCGTACGAGCTCCGAAAGCCGTTGCGGCAGTTCGGCGGCGGTGGTCTCGATCGGCGCGAGGTCGGGGATGACCTTGCCGGTCGGCACGATCACCTGGTAGCCGGCGCCGGAAACCTCCGGGTAGTAGCTGCGCAGGGACTCGTGGCGGGCGAGCACGTCGGCCACGGCCACCTGCAGCGCCTGGCGGTCGAGCAGGCCCGACAGCCGGACGGCGGCGGGGATGTTGTCCACCGCGGACTCGGGGTCGAAGCGGTTGAGGAACCACATGCGCTGCTGGGCCAGCGACAGCGGCACCCGCTCGGGGCGCTGCTGCGGCACCAGCGGCGCGCGGCGTTCGGCACCGGAGTGCGTCTCGGCCCGCGCGGCCAGTCCGGCGACGGTGGAGGACTCGAACAGTTCGCGCACGCCGATATCGGTGTTGAGCGCGGCCGACAGGCGGGCGGCGACCTGGGTGGCGGTCAGCGAGTTGCCGCCGAGCGCGAAGAAGTCGTCGTCCAGCCCGACCCGATCCACACCGAGCACACCGGCGAAGGTGGCGGCGACGATTTCCTCGACGGGGGTGGTCGGGGCGCGGAACACCGCGGCCTCGAACACCGGCGCGGGCAGCGCCTTGCGGTCGAGCTTGCCGGAGGCGTTGAGCGGGAACTCGTCGAGCACGACGATGACCGAGGGCACCATGTACGCGGGCAGGTTGCTGCCCAGTTCCTCGCGAGCGTCCTCGATGTCGACGGTGCGGCCGGTCGCGGGGATGACGTAGGCGACCAGCTGGTCGCCGGTGTGCTGATCGCCGCGCACGACGACCACCGACTGGGCGACCTCGTCGAGGCCGGTCAGCGCGGACTCGATCTCGCCGAGCTCGATGCGCAGACCACGCAGTTTCACCTGGAAGTCGGTGCGGCCCAGGTACTCCAGCTCGCCCTGTTCGGTCCAGGCGACGAGGTCACCGGTGCGGTACATGCGCTCGCCGTCGTCGCCGAACGGATCGGCGACGAAGCGATCGGAGGTCAGGTCCGGACGGGCGACATAGCCACGCGCCAGCTGAACACCGGCGAGATAGAGCTCACCCGCGACACCGACCGGGACGGGGCGCAGGCGCGCGTCGAGGACGTAGACCTGGGTGTTGAAGACCGGGGCACCGATCGGCACCGTGTCCACGTCGGTGTCGACGACCTCGTGGAAGGTGACGTCGACCGCGGCCTCGGTGGGTCCGTACAGGTTGTGCAGGGCGGCGCCGGTCAGCTCGCGCAAACGGTGAGCGGGCTTGGGCGGCAACGCTTCACCGGAGGCGAACACCATCCGCAGCGACGCGCAGCGCGCGGCCGCGGCGTCGGCGACGAACACGGCCAGCATCGACGGCACGAAGTGGGTGACCGTGACGCCCTCGGTGTGAACGATCTCGGCGAGGTACGCCGGATCACGATGGCCGTCCGGCTTCGCGACGACCAGCTTCGCACCGATCTGCAAGGGCCAGAAGAACTCCCACACCGACACGTCGAACGTCGC
>NZ_JBHUYK010000060.1:0-5753 GCF_042668615.1 Nocardia sp. NPDC057272
ATAGTGGGGCGGGTTGGTGGGGTTGTTAACCCCCTCGCCCCGCCCACCCGACCCGGCCACTGTCGTATTCGACGTGGCGCCCCGACGGCTATCCGGTGCTGCCGAAGACCCCGGTGGAGCGCAGCCGGTGAAGTTCGCTGTCACTGAGGCCGAGCACCTCGGCGAAGACCTGGTCGGTGTCGGCACCCAGTGCCGAGGCCGGGTCGACCGGGCCGTAGTCGTTGTCCTCGCGGATCGGACTGCGCGCCGAGATGACCGGTCCGATACCGGGCTGGTCGAGTTCGGTCAGCACAGCACTGCCCGAACCTGCCTCGAAATCGGCGACGACATCGCTCATCTGCCGGTAGCGACTCCAGAGCACACCTGCCTCGGTGAGCGCCTCGCCCGCGTCATCGACATTCAGACCGGCGAACCAGGGACGCATGACCGCCGCGATGGTCTCACGGTGCACGTACCGGTGTGCCTCGTCGGCGAAGTCCACTCCCAGTGTTTCCTCGAGCGAGGCGATCACCTTCGCCGTCCCGGTGGCGGTGCACAGTGCGTGCCACTGACGCGGCGTGAGGGCGACGACCATGACGCGCCCACCATCGGCGGTAACGAAGTCGGCACCGAACGAGCCGTACATGTAGTTGCCGTGACGCGGCCGGTCGCCGCGTTCGCGTACCTCGCTGAGCCACCCCAGATTCGCGACGCCGGCCAGGGCGACGTCGGCCAGCGCGATCTGCAGGTGCGCGCCCTCGCCTGAGCGTTCTCGCCGGTGCAGGGCCGACAGCAGTGCGCTGGTCGCGGTCATGCCCGCGACCAGATCCCAGGCAGGCAGAACGTGATTCACCGGCGTGCGCGAGTCCGCAGGCCCGGTGAGATCGGTGACGCCGACCTCGGTGTTCACCGTGTAGTCGACCGCTGGGCCGCCGCCCGCTCTGCCGCCGATATGCACCTTGATCACGTCCGAGCGCCGCGCCGCGAGTGCCTCGTAGGAGAACCACGGGCGTCCGACGGCGTTGTCCACGACGATGCCCGCGTCCGCGCCCGGTGCCGTAGCCAGCGCGAGGACCAGTTCGCGGCCCTCCTCGCTGCGCACGTCCACTGCCACCGATCGCTTGCCGCGATTGAGCGAGTTCCAATACAGGCTCTCGCCGTTGTGCTTCGACACCGGCCACCGGCGGTAGTCGGGTCCACCGCCGAGCGGATCGATCCGGATGACCTGCGCGCCGAGCTGGGCGAGGGTCATCCCGGCCGAAGGCCCCGCCACGAAACTGGCGAATTCGACGACCCGCAAGCCCTCCAGGGGCTGCCCGCTCACGCGCGCACCACCGCGGGATGATCGAGGGGACCTGGCTTGTGCATCGCGCTCTCCTTCGTCTGCGGCGGACCGCTCCTCTGTGTGAAATATAATATATCTGACACCCGGGGGCCTAGGGCGTCAGGACCATGATCGGGCCGTCGCCGAGGATGGTGCCGGTGTCCACCGACGGCAGGGCTGACCTGGTCAGCGTGCCGTCGGGCTGGACGTCGAAGGTGTGTACGCGCGTGGTGACGCCGGTGGTCAGCACGTCGGCCGCGTAGACGTGCCGCTCGTCATCGCTGAGCACCACTGTGCCGGGCCCCGAGCCCGACGGCGCTGGATAGGGGGATCCGGCCAGTGGGGTCAGTGCGCCGTCCGCCGCGATGGAGTACCCGGCGACGCCGCCGCCCGCGACCACCGGCACATACACCCGCTTGCCGTCGGCGGTCACCTCGGCGCCGTGCGGCATGAGCCCGCTGGCATAGGGCGATCCGGGCGTGGGAGTGAGGTGCCCGTCTGTCCCGATCGCATATCCGGAGATATTGCCGCCCATTTCGTTGCTCACATAGACGAAGCGGCCGTCCGGTGTGTAGCCGGGGTTCACCGGGAGCATGCCACCGGAAACCGGAGCGCCGATCGAGGTGAGTTCACCGTTCGCGCCGATGGCGAAGCTGGACACGAGGCTGTCGAACGGGCTGACGAACCGCAGGAATCGGCCGTCCGGGTCGATGCGGATCATCGGGATGGCGCTGAATCCGGGTACGGAGATCGACGCGGTATGCGTCAGCGCGCCGGTGGGATCGACCGCATAGGTCCTGATATGTCCGGGCACGCCGCCGACGGCGACGAACAACAGGGTGCCGTCGGCGGACAGAGTCGAGGTGACCGGTGCACCGCCGTCGATCTCGACCTCTGCGCCCGGAATCGGGCGCAGAGCACCCGCGTTGTCGATGCGGTAGCCGGTGACCTGCTGTTCAGCGGCCTGGCTGACATAGACAGCGTGCCCGTTGGGCGCGAGCGCCAGCGACAGGATGCCGAGGCCGACCGGCGTCTGGCCGACCTTGGTCAGCCCGCCGCTCGGCTCCACCCTCAAAACTGTCACGTCACCACTCACCGTGCCGCCGACCAGGAGGAATTGGGCGTCGCCACCCGGTGCGGCCGCTGCCGGGGCCATCCAGCCCGCGCTGAGCAGCACCGCCGCGAGCGCGACCGCCGTATTCCTGGTCCGCTGGGCGAACGCTTTCTCGGGTGTTGTGGATGTCGTCATCGACGTTCCTTCCGGCACGGAGCGCTGCTCCCGGCTCGCCGCGACGCGACGCCGCGCGCGGCACCGGAGTGCGCGGACTCGGCCCCCCGGTCGTTCGAATGTAGGAAGGATTCGATCCGATGACTGTCCAAGAACTCGGACACGGGCTAGGGGGAGCCCGTCATTCTGCGCATCGACACGGGTGCGCGCCAGCCGCAAGGTAGACCGCAGGTGGCTACGACCTCGTGGTGTGTGGAGCCGTCAGCGTAATGCTGGGTCAGCAAGGAGGCTGACGCCGGATAGCCGCAGGCGCCGCATTGTCCGAAATAGTCTAGGAGTTCGCGGAACGTGGTGTTGATGGGCGCTGACACTACTTCGCTCCGGGTGTCTGATGGTGGGTCCTCGGATGGCGAGGGGTCGGGAACATTAAACATAATATATTTATACAGACCACGACTCTTCGCCACTCCGGGAAGAGTTCGACGGCGGTCCGGCTCAGCCGGTGTGCTCGGCAGGGTCTCGATCGGGAACCGGCGCCGACCAGGACATCAGGATGCGTAGCTTCTCGTGTGAGGTCGTGCCCACGTCGGCCGACCACAGGACCAACTGCTGTTCGGCGTCGCCGGAATAGCTGAAGGTGTCCCAATTCAGTGTCAGCTCGCCGACATCCGGGTGGTGCAGGGTCTTGGAGCCGAACTCCTGGCGAGCCACATTGCGCGCTGCCCACCATTGCCGGAACTGTTCGTCGGCAATGGAGAGTTCGCCGACCAGCGCCGTCAGTTGCGGGTCGGTCGGATTGGCCGCCGCGTCCATGCGCAGGATGGCGACGCACGTGCGGGCAACGCCTTCCCAGTCGTCGTAGAGGGTGCGCATCGCGGGATCGGTGAAGACCATCCGCACGTAGTTACGCTGCCGCGGCGACATCTGTCCGAAGTCTGCGATCAATGCCGCGGCCAGGTGGTTCCAGGCAAGGATCTCGAGGTAGCGGCCGAACACCAGGGCGGGCGTCTCGGTGAGCTGATCCAAGAGGCGCTGCAGCTGTGGACGCACGGTCTTCTGGCCGCGCTTGGCCGGGCGGCGCTCGGACCGGCGGGCGAGATTCTCGATGTAGTCGCGCTGGGCGTCGTCGAGACGCAGGGCGCGGACCAGGGCGTCGAGGACTGGCTCCGACGGGGCGAGGCGGCCCTGTTCGATCCGGGTGTAGTAATCGTGGCTGATCGCGACCAGGTCGGCGACCTCCTCGCGGCGCAGGCCGGTGACCCGGCGCGGGGAGGCGCTGTGCACGGTGAGGCCCACGTCCTGGGGGGTCAGCTCGCCGCGCCGGGCTTTGAGGAATCCGCCCAGTTCGCGAAGGTGGGGCGCTCTGTCTGTCATTTCCCCACGATATGCCTGCTGATGCCGGCGTGCCTGGGACAAATCCTTCCTATGTCGGCGAAAAAAACAGCCGTATCGGACAAAGCTGCAGGAAATCAACAGATATTGTGTATAAAATACAAGTGTGCTCGGTCACAGGACCGATCGTCGACCGCATCTCCACGCGGTCGGGAGAAGGTGGTGTTCAGTGTCCATGACTGTGTTGCAGGTTCACGGAGATACGACTCGACCGGACATCGAGTCGTCGTGGGCCCGATCGCGACTGAACGGCGTGCGCCGAGACGCGCTGCCGCCGTTCGACCTCGTGACCCGTACCTCCGAGAGCAATCTCGCACGCGCGGCCAATCCGGTGCTGCGGCGGGTGGCGGGCGAACTCGAGGGAACTCAGGTAGCCCTGGTGCTCACCGATCACGCCGGCCAGCTGGTCGACATCCACGGCGCCGCGCGGTCGATGCGCCACGCGATCGGCGACCTCGGTCTGGTGCCCGGCGTCCAGCTCGGTGAGGACCGGATCGGTACCAATGCCCTCGGCACCCCGCTGGAAACCAGGCGAAGCCTTCTCGTCCGTGCCGACGAGCATTATCTGACGGTGTTCCGGGGGTTCACCTGCTACGGCCACCCGATCTTCCATCCGGTGACGCGGCGACTCGAAGGTGTACTCGGCATCGGCTCGAAAACCGGCGCGGACTACCGGTTGTCGTCGCTGCTGGCCCGGCGCATGGTCCGTGACATCGAAGAGCGGCTCCAGCGTGATTCGCCGCGCGCCCAGAGCCGGCTGATGAGTGCCTTTCAAGCGGCTGTCGGTCGCCGGGGGCGCGCCGTCGTCGTCATCGGTGAGGGCCTGGTTCTGGCCACACCTGCGGCCGTCGACCTGCTCGAACCCGCCGATCACGCCGCAGTGCGCGCATGCGCCGAATCCGTGCCGATCGGATCGCAGGAAAGCCACGAGCTCGCGCTGACCTCCGGACGTGAGGTGCGCCTGGTCTGTACGCCGATCGACGGAGCCGATGGTGTGCTCGTCGACATCACACAGGAATCCGTTGTCCGGCGCGGCAATTCGCTATCGGCCCACGTGCCGCGCTGGCCGCTGCTGGTGGTCGGTGAAGCCGGCACCGGCCGGACTACCGAGGCGCACAACATCGCGGGTCCTGGCGCTGTCACCCTCGACGCGACCGACATCGTTCTCGCGGGCGAGAGTGTCTGGGCGGCCCAGCTAGGAGAGGCGCTGTGGGGCAACGGACCCGCCGTGGTTGTCGAGAACATCCAGTTGCTCTCCCCGCAGCTCACGGCACTGCTCGCCCAGCGATTGCGGGAAACGACCCGCAACGTCGTCCTGACGTCGACTCCCGGCGAACACCTCGACGACATCCACGCCGCGGTACCGGCCCTGTGCAACGACCGCAGAGAACTGATCCCGCTGCGCAGGCGCAGGCACGAGGTCCCCGGCCTGGCCCAGCAGATCCTGACCGATGTCGCCGGGCACACCAGGACCCGGTTCACCGCCGAGACGATGCGGATCTTGGCGTCGCAGCCGTGGCGAGGCAACCTCGCCGAGCTGCGCCGAGTCGTGGAAGTAGTCGCGGCCGTGCGATCGGCAGGTGACATCATCCCCGCCGACCTGCCCGCCTCCCACCGCGGCGGCCAAGCACCCGGCTCCCCGATCCGCGAAGCGGAGCGGGAGGTCATCATGGCCGCGATCGAGGCCGCCGGCGGCAACAAGCTCCAGGCCGCACGCGCACTCGGCGTGAGCCGCTCGACGCTCTACAACCGGATCCGGGCACTACGCATCGGGTGAATTGCCTGATCACCACTCGTGTCGGCCGCACAACAGCGTGCCCTCCCGGCGAG
>NZ_JBHUYK010000061.1:0-4693 GCF_042668615.1 Nocardia sp. NPDC057272
GCTTTCCTTCTGTACTACGGCGAAATTACTTGGCCGGAGCGACGAAGGGCTGGTTGATCGTGGTGAAGTACTGGATCGCAGCACCGATCGCGACCGGAGCGGTCACGAAGATCTGGCCCAGGATGACGCCGAGGGCGCCGATGGTGGTGGCGCCGACGACGCAACCGGCGAGCGGGCCGGCACCGAACAGGGCGAGCAGCACACCGGTAGCGACCAGGCCGGCCGCGGCACCCGCGATGCAGCCGATGGTCGCGCCGCCGAGGCCGCCGGCCAGGGTGCCGATGGTGGCGCCCATGGAGATGGTGGAGGTCAGACGGCTCCAGGCGGCCTGCTCACGCTCGTACTCGGTCTTCCAGGGAGCCTTGTCCTCGTAAGGCAGGGCTACCGGCTTGTAGACGGCCTGGGCCGGGTCGAGCTGGGGGGTCAGGACGGCCTTGTTGCCCGAGATCTCGGCGGCGATCGGCAGCTCGAAGTCATCGAGGCGGAACGACAGCGGGGTGCCGGCGACGGTGGTGCCGTTGGCAGCCTTGATCTTGAAGGCGCCGTCTTCGACGACCAGCGAGCCGGCATCGGTGGTGATGACGGACTTGGAACCGTCGACGACCTCGGCGGAGTAGTTGATCGGGGCGGCTTCTTCGACCGGCGCGGCGTTCACAGTGCCGGCGGTGACGCCCATGGCAGCGATCAGCAGCGCCGACGTGGCGGCGAATTTCCTCATCAGCATTTTTGTTGAACCTCAAGTTTGGAGCGTGCGGAGGGGACTGGTAGATCAAAAGCCCCCGCAGCTAACCAGAGGTGAACCTGCTGTGACTGTTAGTTCAAGTTTTGTTCACCGTGGATACCCCGATGCTGGTGCGGTGCTAGAAACCTGAGCGTTGACCGGGCTTTTTCTCAGGAAAACCAACTCTGAGTCTTAACCTACTTGCAGGTAATGTGACATAGATCACGGTGTAAATATATACCGGGTCACAGGTCAGAGACGATCCAGCAACACATAACAGTGACACCTTTCGTCACGAGCGTCCGCGGAATGCACGTATCGTTGACCGAGTGCGAGTGCTCGTAACCGGCGGGGCCGGGTTCATCGGTGCGAATTTCGTCCAGCAGACCGTGGCCACGCGCCCGGATGTCCAAGTGACCGTGCTCGACGCGCTCACTTACGCGGGCAACCGGGCATCGCTGGATCCGGTCGCGGATCGGATCGAATTCGTGCACGGCGATATCGCCGATCTCGATCTTGTCGACAACTTGGTCAGCGGGGTGGACGCGGTCGTGCATTTCGCGGCCGAATCCCACAATGACAACTCCCTGGCCGAGCCGTGGCCGTTCGTGCAGACCAATATCGTCGGCACCTACTCACTGTTGCAGGCGGTACGCCGCCACGAGGTGCGCTACCACCACGTCTCCACCGACGAGGTGTACGGCGATCTCACCCCCGACGAGCCGGGCTTCACCGAATCCACCGCCTACAACCCGTCGAGCCCGTATTCGGCGACCAAAGCGGGCAGCGACATGCTGGTGCGCGCCTGGACCCGGTCTTTCGGTGTCCGCGCGACCCTGTCGAACTGCTCCAACAATTACGGCCCCTACCAGCACGTGGAGAAATTCATCCCGCGCCAGATCACCAACCTGATCGACGGTGTGCGCCCACGGCTGTACGGCGCGGGCCATCAGGTGCGCGACTGGATCCACGTCGACGACCACAATCGCGCGGTCTGGGACATTCTCGAGCGCGGCCGGACCGGCAAGACCTACCTGATCGGCGCCCAGGGTGAACTCGACAACCTCACGGTCGTCCAGCTCATTCTGCAGGCGTTCGATCGAGAGCCCACCGATTTCGATCACGTGACGGACCGCCCCGGCCACGACCAGCGCTACGCCATCGACGCGAGCCTGCTGCGCGAGGAGCTGGGCTGGTCACCGCGCTACGCGGACTTCCGCGCCGGCCTGGCCGACACCGTCGCCTGGTACCGCGACAACGAGGACTGGTGGCGACCGAAAAAGGCCGATACCGAAAGCGCCTACGCGGCAGCGGGCGAGAAAACTCTGTAATCCCCACCGTCGTCTGGGGAATTATCCCCAGACGACGGTGTAATACGTTGCGGCGGTAGCGACAAGCGCGAAAGTCGACGCACAGGCGATGGTGATCGCGGTCCCACGGGCCGGAATCACGCCCTCGGAATTCGTGAGTCGCAGCGGCACCACGCGAGCCAGTACCGCCAGTCCCATGATTGCCAGCGGCACGAAATACCGGCCCTGCACACCGTCGATGATGTAGAAATCGACCGGCGTGAACGACATGTACAGCGTCACGTAGATCATCGCCACACTCGCGAGCACCGTGAGCGCCACGATCAGCGTGCGACGGAAAGTGGCTGTGGTGGTACTCATCCGGTCGACGATGCCGAAACTCACCGCGAAGGCGAGCAGGCACGCCAGCATCGAAATCGCGGGCACGTCCACATACGCGAAACCGAGTTCGCCGAAGAACTGGTTGAACCAGCGATGGTCGCGCAGCGCGATGCTCTCGCCGAAGGTGTGCACGAATTGCACCGGGTCGCTGAGGATTCCCTTCAGCTGATCGCCCGGTCGCACCTGCCCCCACTGATGGGGCGGGCGCATCAGGCCCATGCCGTCGCCGGTGGGCGCCGCGATCTTCGTCCAGGCGAGGAAAAGGACACCGCCCGTCACCGCGAATGCCCACGGAACGAATTTCAGTTTTCCGGTGAAACCGAGCCGGTCGGCGGGCACCACCACAACGAGCATCGCCAGCAGCACATAGGTCGGTTTGCTCAGCGGCAGCGCGATCGTCGCGGCGAGCAGCGCGGCGGTTTCCGCCCGGTGCAGTCGATCGCCGACGAACAGCGCTTTCAGCAGCAGCGCCGACACCATGATGGCGAGCGCGTTGGTGAGCGTGTCCGCGGTGACGGTGCCCGCCTGGAAAAGCGCGATCGGCAGCACCGCCACGGTGAATACCAGCCACTGGCTACGCCGCTCGCGCAGCGCGTAGAGCCCGAATCCGACGACCGCGAGATAGGCGACCAGGCCGGCGAAACGGGTCAGCAGATACATGCCACCCACGTTGAGGCCGAGCGCCTCGCCCAGCCGAATGCCAACGGCGGCGGGCACATACGGCACCGGCGAGTAGGCGGCGGTGTTGGTGAACCACATCTGCCGGGTCGTCGAGGAGACCTCGGCCGCGGCGAGCCGGTCGTAGGCGCCGGGGTCGGCCACCATCGCGTCGGGCTCTTCGGGGTTGTCGTTGTAGTCCTTGAAGGCGTAGCCCATCAGCGCGTCGACGCTGACCGGGATCTGCCCGCCGTAGGCCACACCGCGATCGTCGACGATGCGCTGGGGGAACACGCCGCCGTGGGCGACCTGGTAGGCGCGGCCGAACTGGGTGATCTCGTCGTGGCCCCAGAACGCGGGCGTGAGCACCGCGAACACGGCGCCGAACACGGTCGCGATCATCGCGAACGCGACGGTGGCGGCGCCGAACCGCTGGGTCACGGTCCGGATCGGCGCCAACGCCCGATCCTTGCGTGCGGGGGTCTTGCTGGGTTCTACAGTCGTCTCGGGCTCGATGGACGTGGTCACCGACGGTCTCCGGCCGCGACGTCCTCGCTCACCCCGGCGGCCGAATAACGCAGGTAGACCAACCGCGCCGTCTCGTGGCGGGAGCGGCGGATACCGTCCAGGATCAGGCCCGCGGTCCAGGCGAGGCTGCCGAGCAGCAGCAGCGTGAACGCGAGGAACAGCGTCGGGAACCGCGCCACCTGGTGAGTGTTGTAGAAGTCGATCACGATCGGCACGGTCAGAATCACCGAGACCAGCCAGGCGATGGTGCCGAACAGGCCGTAGAACGCGACGGGGCGTTCGTGGCGGGCCAGGCCCAGGATCAGCGCGAGGATCTTGGTGCCGTCGCGGTAGGTGCGCAGCTTGGATTCGCTGCCCGCGGGGCGGTCGCGGAAACCGACCGGCACCGAGGTCTGCGGCACGCGCAGGTGCAGCGAATGCACGGTCAGCTCGGTCTCGATCTCGAACTCGCGCGACACGGCCGGGAAGCTCTTCACGAATCGGCGCGAGAACACCCGGAAGCCGCTCAGCATGTCTTCGACGTTCTCGCCGAACACCTTGCCGACCACGCCGTTGAGCACCTTGTTGCCGGTCTCGTGACCGCTGCGGTAGGCGCTGGCGTCGGCGTCGTCCTGCTTGCGCACACCGAGGATGTGGTCGTAAGGGCCCTCGAGCAGCGTCTTGATCATCAGCGGAGCGGCCGACGCCTCGTAGGTGTCGTCGCCGTCGATCATCAGATAGACGTCGGCGTCGATATCGGCGAAGGCGCGGCGCACCACATTGCCCTTGCCCTTGGTGTTCTCGAAGCGCACGATCGCCCCGGCCTCACGGGCGCATTCGGCGGTGCGGTCGGTGCTCAGGTTGTCGTAGACGTAGACGACGATCCCCGGCACAGCGGCTTTGAGGTCGGTGACGACCTTGGCGACCGCGGCCTCTTCATTGTGGCAGGGGACCACGGCGGCAATGCGAAGCTCGGTGGAGTCCACCCGGGTCAATCCTCGGAGTTAGGCAGCAGTGGGACACCGGGAGGCTACAGGATTGTCGGCGCGCTGGCGCGCGCGTGTTCGCGGCCCCGAGGGGCCGCCGGTTAGCCGCCGTTGCTTGCTCCTTCGTCGCC
>NZ_JBHUYK010000062.1:0-4009 GCF_042668615.1 Nocardia sp. NPDC057272
CTTCCGGACCAGCGACTTCAGCTTCGTGATCGACCACCTCGTCACGCTGCCGTATGTCGACGCGGACAACATCGGAGTGCTCGCGATCTGTGGCGGCGCCGGCTACGCGGTAGCTGCCACCAAGATCGACCGCCGGATCAAGGCACTCGGCACCGTCGTCGGCAGCAACGTCGGCCGGCTGATGCGCGAGGGCTTCTCCGAGTACAACCCGATGGGCATGCTCGAGGCCATCGCCGCGCAGCGCACCGCGCAGGCGCGCGGCCAGGCCCAGGTGATCAACGATCTGCTGCCGCCGTCGGTCGAGGCGGCCAAGCAGGCGGGCGTCACCGATATCGATGTGCTCGAGGCCACCGACTACTACAAGACCGATCGCGGCCAAGCCCCCGGTGGCAAGACCAGCTTCAACTTCGGTCGCCAAGCCGCCCTGGCCGATTGGGACGCCTACGACCGCGTCGAGGTGTTCCTGACGCAGCCGCTGTGCGTGGTGATCGGCGACAAGCCCGGCGCCTTCGCTTCGCAGCGACTGAGCATGGAGCTCTACGGTCGTGCCGCGTCGAAGGACAAGCAACTCGTCGTGGTCGAGGGTGCCTCGCACTACGACCTCTACGACCAGCCCGGCCCTACCGGCGAAGCGCTGGAGAGCCTGGTGCCGTTCTTCGGCAAGCACCTGAGCTGATCGCTCTATTCATGTAGCGAGGGCCACCGGAACACCGGTGGCCCTCGCTGTGCCCGCCTCTACGGACAACCCGCCGAGCCACCACCATCCACCGCCCAGTTCCACGCCGTCGGGGATTCCCAGGTAGTCGGGCACGAACCGCACCGAAGGTCCCCCAACGGTATTGATAGCCGCCACTTCGCAATTCGCCGATACAAAACACAAGTGGCGCGGTAAGGGACTGCCGTAATAGCCGTCGTCGTCCGCAGTCTCCAACGCGGCCACCGCAGTGAACGCCGGTCGCGCGAGCCAGAATCGGGTCGACGCCCCGACCTCGGGACAAGCAACGAACAGAGCCGGTGCTCCGATTCTCACCACGGCCATCGCCGCGGTGATCACCAATGGCCATCGCTGCGCCTGCTTGCGAGCACGGACCATGCGACCGCGAATAGCACGATCACGATCACCCCCTACGAGCACCGGCAGCGCCAGCAGCCATAATTCCGTCACGACCCAACCTCGATGCAAGCCGACCATGCTTGCCGTCAGCATCAGAAATGCAGCGCATGCGACCGCAACCGCGGGACAAGACTTCGCAGGAACACGACGACAACATATCCCGATGGTGTGGCGGATCCGCGCGGAGAAGGTGCCGAAATCGTGTGGTCCGGTCGCGCAGGGGTCAGCAGTATCGTTCCGCGGCCAGTGCCGCGAGCAGGTCCAGATCGGCCATGGCGTGGGCGGTGGCTCCGATTTCGGAGATCGTCGCGGCTTTCACGTAGGTAGAGGTCGGCGAGCGCGCCCGATTCAGGGGCGTGCGGGCGCAGTGCGAACGCCGACGAAGACGCGTACTTACGCTAGCGAGCCGGCAAGCGATCGATGTCATCAGGTGGCGGGTGGCCGAACACCGGCACGACGATCTCGCCCACCAGCCATGCCAGCCCGACCACGACGGACCGCTACGGACTGCTGAGTTCCAGCGTCTCGCCGCCACCCGCACCCGACAGACGAAGGCTGCTCGCACCCTCCCGAGCGCACCTCGGCCGCACGCCGAGGACAGACAGCGTCGGCTGATTTCGCTCATTCTCTTGCGTCGCCGCCACCAAGATGCCATATACTATCAAATATATTTTAGATGCGACGAGGCGCCAGGCGTCCCGTCAACCTGTCGTCCATGCCACGCATGGAGGGAAGCGAGAGACCATGTTGCGTTTTGACGGGAAGGTCGCCATCGTCACGGGCGCCGGTCGGGGGCTCGGCCGCTCGCACGCGCTGCTGCTGGCTTCACGAGGAGCATCGGTCGTGGTCAACGACTTCGGAACTTCTGCCGCAGGCAAAGGGTTCGACACCTCTCCGGCTGACGACGTGGTCTCAGAGATCATCGCGGCGGGCGGAAAGGCCGTGGCGAACTACGACAGTGTGTCGACAGGCGCCGAAGCGATCGTGCAGACCGCGGTCGAGGCATTCGGACGTCTCGACATCGTCGTGAACAATGCCGGCATCAACCACATGACGCCCTTCGGTCCGGAAGCGATCGAGGGCATCCGCCAGCACATGGAGGTCAACTTCCTCGGCACCGCAGCCGTGACTGCCGCTGCATGGCCCCATCTCATCGCGTCCGGCGCGGGGCGAATCGTCAACACCGCGTCGCCGACGCTGGTCGGCTTCGAACAGCAGAGCGCGTACGTCGCCTCCAAAGGCGCCATCTTCTCGTTCACCCGCACCCTCGCCATGGAAGCGCTCAAGGTGGGTATTCGCGTTAACGCGATCGCCCCTACTGCCTACACGCGAATGGCGGCGGAAGCGGAGATTCCCAACGATCTCAAACAGCGACTCGAGAAGACTATGACCACCGCGATGGTCTCCCCCACGGTCGCCTACCTCGCGCATGAGGACTGTTCCATCACCGGCGAGACACTGCTCAGCCAGGGTGGCTTGATGCAACGCTTCGCGCTAACGATGAACAACGGCTACACCAACCCCGAGGCAACTCCCGAGGACATCCAAGCCAACCTCGACGTGATCCTCGACGACTCCAGCAGCAAGCCGGTCGGAATCATCGGCTCGGAAAACGAGGGTTCGCTTCTCGACTTGTTCAACTGACCGGGAACAGGCCGGGGCGAGCATCGACCTCACCCCGGCCGCAGCTCTTGAGCACCGCTGACCCAGCCGCCGGAGGAGCACAGATTGACGACCGATGCGCGCACTCGTTTCCGGGATCGGCCCCGACTGGGCACTCCAGGAAGTCCCGCGCCCGCAGCCGGCGCCAGGACAGATCCTGATCCGTAACCGGGCTGCGGCCACCAACAACGCCGACCTGCCGATGCTCGCCGAAGCTGACCCGACCCACGGCGGACACGGCAACGACTTCATCGCAGGATTCGAATACGCCGGTGAGGTCGTCGCGCTCGGTGACAGCGTCCACGGCTGGCAGGTCGGCGACCACGTGATGGGGTCGATTCCGTCGTCGTTCGCCGAATACGTCGTCGCCGATCAACGCTTCGTTCTCCCTCGCCCCGCAAACCTCGACCCCGCCGTTGCGTGCGCGCTGCCCACCGGCCTGCTCACCGAACACGGCGCACTCACCGCCGTCGGTTTCACTGCGGGCCAGCGCTTGCTCATCACCGGCGCTTCCACTGGCATCGGACTCATCGGTGCCCAAGTGGCCAAAGCCCTCGGCGCCGCCCAGGTCATCGGCACCACCCGCACCGCCACGAACCGCGAACTGCCGACAAACGCCGGGGTTAATACAGTCATCGTCACCGACGAGCAGGACCTCACCCAGGCAACCTTGGATGCCACCGACGACCAAGGCGTCGATGTGGTTTCGACCACATCGACGGCCAGACTTTCTCCCAATGCCTGCCCGCGACAAGAGTCGACGGCCACATCGTCAACATCGGCCGCCTGGCCGGACCGACCTCGACCTTGACGCGCTGTTCTACCGCCACCTCACCGTGCACGGGGCGTCTTTCGGGTTCACCCGCGACCAGAAAATGGCCGACGTCATCGCGCACTCCTGCCCGAGGTGATCCCGGCCGTCGCGCGCGGACAGATCCGGCCTGAGATCGACCACGCCGTAGATCTGACACAGTTCCAGCGTGCCGCCGACCGGCTGAGATCGGGCGAAGCAGTCGGCAAAGTCGTCATCAGTATGAACGGGTGAGAATGGGCGGCGCGGTGTCGATTACCGTCAGCCACTCGCTCCGGTTTGCCGTTCGCGCAAGCGTCCGAGCGGCATCTCGCAGTCGCGCTCCTGTTGAAACATTGGGCGGCAGATTTGTCACCCCGATGAACTTGCCGCTACCGGATTGGACGCTTCTGAGCGAGATGCCGAACCCCCATTTCCGGAAA
>NZ_JBHUYK010000063.1:0-3456 GCF_042668615.1 Nocardia sp. NPDC057272
CTGTTTATACAGTGATTCTAATAATACCTAAATAGAATTGCTCCTGCGGCAATGCTTATTCGAGGAAGATTAGGTTCACCTCGGAGCAAGGCAGCACGAAGCAAATGCTACGATGATTAATCATGATGTGATTGAAATCAGTAGCCTTGTTCCTTGAAAACTAGATATCATGAGAAATAACCAAGTAATAACCGAGAATCGCCACTTTATGGATGAATCCATTTAAGTAGTTTTAAAAATAAACCTTATTTTAGGTTAAGTTAGAAAGGGCGCACGGTGAATGCCTTGGCACTAGGAGCCGATGAAGGACGGGACTAACACCGATATGCTTCGGGGAGCTGTAAGCAAGCTTTGATCCGGAGATTTCCGAATGGGGAAACCCACTGCCCGTAATGGGGTAGTATCCTTACTTGAATACATAGAGTAAGGAAGGCAGACCCGGGGAACTGAAACATCTAAGTACCCGGAGGAAGAGAAAGCAAACGCGATTTCCTGAGTAGCGGCGAGCGAAACGGAAGAAGCCCAAACCAAGAGGCTTGCCTCTTGGGGTTGTAGGACACTCTATACGGAGTTACAAAGGAACGAGGTAGATGAAGAGGTCTGGAAAGGCCCGCCATAGGAGGTAACAACCCCGTAGTCGAAACTTCGTTCTCTCCTGAGTGGATCCTGAGTACGGCGGAACACGTGAAATTCCGTCGGAATCTGGGAGGACCATCTCCCAAGGCTAAATACTCCCTAGTGATCGATAGTGAACCAGTACCGTGAGGGAAAGGTGAAAAGCACCCCGGAAGGGGAGTGAAAGAGATCCTGAAACCGTGTGCCTACAAGTAGTCAGAGCCCGTTAACGGGTGATGGCGTGCCTTTTGTAGAATGAACCGGCGAGTTACGATCCCGTGCAAGGTTAAGCAGAAGATGCGGAGCCGCAGCGAAAGCGAGTCTGAATAGGGCGAATTGAGTACGTGGTCGTAGACCCGAAACCAGGTGATCTACCCATGTCCAGGGTGAAGTTCAGGTAACACTGAATGGAGGCCCGAACCCACGCACGTTGAAAAGTGCGGGGATGAGGTGTGGGTAGCGGAGAAATTCCAATCGAACTTGGAGATAGCTGGTTCTCTCCGAAATAGCTTTAGGGCTAGCCTCAAGGTAAGAGTCTTGGAGGTAGAGCACTGATTGGACTAGGGGCCCCTACCGGGTTACCGAATTCAGTCAAACTCCGAATGCCAATGACTTATCCTTGGGAGTCAGACTGCGAGTGATAAGATCCGTAGTCGAAAGGGAAACAGCCCAGACCGCCAGCTAAGGTCCCAAAGTATACGTTAAGTGGAAAAGGATGTGGAGTTGCTTAGACAACCAGGATGTTGGCTTAGAAGCAGCCACCATTTAAAGAGTGCGTAATAGCTCACTGGTCGAGTGACTCTGCGCCGAAAATGTACCGGGGCTAAACGTATCACCGAAGCTGTGGATGGACACCGTTGGTGTCCGTGGTAGGAGAGCGTTCTAAGGGCTGAGAAGCTAGACCGTAAGGACTGGTGGAGCGCTTAGAAGTGAGAATGCCGGTATGAGTAGCGAAAGAAGGGTGAGAATCCCTTCCACCGAATGCCTAAGGTTTCCTGAGGAAGGCTCGTCCGCTCAGGGTTAGTCGGGACCTAAGGCGAGGCCGAAAGGCGTAGGCGATGGACAACAGGTTGATATTCCTGTACCACCTCCTCACCATTTGAGCAATGGGGGGACGCAGGAGGATAGGGTAAGCGCGGTATTGGATATCCGCGTCCAAGCAGTTAGGCTGGGAAATAGGCAAATCCGTTTCCCGTAAGGCTGAGCTGTGATGGCGAGCGAAATATAGTAGCGAAGTTCCTGATTCCACACTGCCAAGAAAAGCCTCTAGCGAGGTGAGAGGTGCCCGTACCGCAAACCGACACAGGTAGGCGAGGAGAGAATCCTAAGGTGATCGAGAGAACTCTCGTTAAGGAACTCGGCAAAATGACCCCGTAACTTCGGGAGAAGGGGTGCTCTGTTAGGGTGCAAGCCCGAGAGAGCCGCAGTGAATAGGCCCAGGCGACTGTTTAGCAAAAACACAGGTCTCTGCGAAGCCGTAAGGCGAAGTATAGGGGCTGACGCCTGCCCGGTGCTGGAAGGTTAAGAGGAGCGCTTAGCGTAAGCGAAGCTTTGAATTGAAGCCCCAGTAAACGGCGGCCGTAACTATAACGGTCCTAAGGTAGCGAAATTCCTTGTCGGGTAAGTTCCGACCCGCACGAAAGGCGCAACGATCTGGGCACTGTCTCAACGAGAGACTCGGTGAAATTATAGTACCTGTGAAGATGCAGGTTACCCGCGACAGGACGGAAAGACCCCGTGGAGCTTTACTGCAGCCTGATATTGAATGTTGGTACAGCTTGTACAGGATAGGTAGGAGCCTTGGAAACCGGAGCGCCAGCTTCGGTGGAGGCATCGGTGGGATACTACCCTGGCTGTATTGAAATTCTAACCCGCACCCCTGAATCGGGGTGGGAGACAGTGTCAGGCAGGCAGTTTGACTGGGGCGGTCGCCTCCTAAAAGGTAACGGAGGCGCCCAAAGGTTCCCTCAGAATGGTTGGAAATCATTCGCAGAGTGTAAAGGCACAAGGGAGCTTGACTGCGAGACCTACAAGTCGAGCAGGGACGAAAGTCGGGCTTAGTGATCCGGTGGTTCCGCATGGAAGGGCCATCGCTCAACGGATAAAAGCTACCCCGGGGATAACAGGCTTATCTCCCCCAAGAGTCCACATCGACGGGGAGGTTTGGCACCTCGATGTCGGCTCATCGCATCCTGGGGCTGTAGTCGGTCCCAAGGGTTGGGCTGTTCGCCCATTAAAGCGGTACGCGAGCTGGGTTCAGAACGTCGTGAGACAGTTCGGTCCCTATCCGTCGTGGGCGTAGGAAATTTGAGAGGAGCTGTCCTTAGTACGAGAGGACCGGGATGGACGCACCGCTGGTGTACCAGTTGTCTTGCCAAAGGCATCGCTGGGTAGCTATGTGCGGACGGGATAAGTGCTGAAAGCATCTAAGCATGAAGCCCCCCTCAAGATGAGATTTCCCATTCCGCAAGGAAGTAAGATCCCTGAAAGATGATCAGGTTGATAGGTCTGAGGTGGAAGTGTGGCGACACATGGAGCTGACAGATACTAATCGATCGAGGACTTAACCATATTTTTGAATGATGTCACACCTGTTATCTAGTTTTGAGAGAACACTCTCAATTTGTTTGGTGGCGATAGCGAAGAGGTCACACCCGTTCCCATACCGAACACGGAAGTTAAGCTCTTCAGCGCCGATGGTAGTCGGGGGTTTCCCCCTGTGAGAGTAGGACGCCGCCAAGCAATTGCACGTTAGTGCAATTATGGAGGATTAGCTCAGCTGGGAGAGCATCTGCCTTACAAGCAGAGGGTCGGCGCCCCCCGGTCGATGCGGATAACCAT
>NZ_JBHUYK010000064.1:0-3029 GCF_042668615.1 Nocardia sp. NPDC057272
TCGACGCCGGTCGAGGAAAAACTGGCCGCGATCTATGCGCAGGTGTTGGGTTTGGAGCGCGTCGGTGTCGACGACTCGTTCTTCGACCTCGGCGGTGACAGCATCCTGTCGATACAGGTTGCTTCGAAAGCCCGGACAATGGGGATAGTCCTCAAGTCACGTGACGTTTTTCTGGAGAAGACTGTTGCCGGAGTGGCCGGTGTCGCGGTCGTTGTCGATCGCGTCGAGGAGACGCCGGAAGACGGTGTCGGTGATGTCGAGCTCACTCCCATCATTTCCTGGCTAGAAGGGGTCGAAGGTCCGATCGAGGACTTCAACCAGGCCATGATTCTGCAGGCGCCAGCTGGAGTCGAATTCAGCGATGTGGTGGTTCTTCTACAGGCATTGTTAGATCGACACGACATGTTGCGTGCACAGGTCAGCACGGGATCTGATGGCGACTGTGGATGGCTGTTGCGTGTCCGTGAACCTGGTTCCGTCGTGGCTGCGGAGCATTTGGTACGGGTGGATTCGCTCTCCCCGGCGCACGCTGCCGAGGCTCGTTCCAAGTTGGAACATTCAGCCGGTAGAATGATCAGTGGCATATGGGCCGAAGATTCCAGCCAGCTGCTTCTGATAATTCATCATCTGGTCGTGGATGGCGTTTCATGGCGTATTCTTCTCGACGATATCAATAGCGGATGGAGTTCCTATCGCCATGACAGGGCGGTGAATATTCCACTCGGTGGCACATCATTCCGTCGCTGGGCATCGCTGCTGTCGGAGTACGCACACTCTACCGAGGTTGTCTCGCAAAAATCTGCATGGTCTGAGCTCGGAGAGGTTCCTTCGCTCCTGCCGGCCGCGGACCCCTTGAAAGATACTTTCGCGACAGCGGGCAGAGTATCGATGAGTTTGAGCAGTGATAGTACTCGGCTCTTGATGGGGCGGGTACCTGCGGCGTTTCATTCCGGGGTACATGAAATCCTTCTCATTGCTTTCGGGTTGGCTATCGCTGAGTTCACGGATTCCTCTGAAACGCCGATTATCGTCGATGTCGAAGGTCATGGCCGCGACCATGAGTTTGCTGCGGATATTGATCTGACTCGGACTATCGGATGGTTTACCACGAAATATCCTGTGTTGCTGGAATTGGATTCGGTTCCATGGCAGCGCGTGATCGATGGTGGTGAGGAACTCGGAGATGTGGTCAAACGTGCGAAGGAGCGGTTGCGGGCGAGCCCGGACGGATTGACATATGGGTTGCTGCGGTATCTGAACTCGGATGACGAGTTGGAGGCTGCTGACCCGACGATCGGGTTCAATTACTTGGGCCGTATCGACGCATCCACGGGCTCATCGCCGATCGGTGATCTAGCTACCGATGGACGTTGGCGGATGTCGATAGCTGATGATTCTCTCGGTTGCAGCAAGACCGCGATGCCGGTAATGCACACCGTTGAGGTCAACGCGGTCGCGACAAATACCGCAGACGGTCTGACACTTCATGCCAGCTGGACCTGGGCAACGTCGAAACTCGACCTCAGCCAGGTTGTCAGACTCGGGGAACTATGGTTCGAGGCGCTTGAGGGGATCATCGATCACGTACGTGACGGCGGTGGTGGTCTGACACCATCGGATGTGGCTTTGGCCAGCGTGGATCAACATCAAATCCAAAACATCGAATACGAATATGACACTGCCGATATTTTGCCGCTTGCTCCATTGCAAGAGGGTTTGCTATTCCACGTCGTCTATGGAGATGATGCGGGTGCGGCATATGCGTCCCAGATAGATATCGGGTTGGCCGGTATGGTGGACGTGCCGCGTCTGAGCGATGCTGTCCAGTCGGTGGCTGGTCGGCATCCGAACCTTTGCGCCAGGTTTGTCTATGAGAACCTCGACAAGCCGGTACAGGTCATCCTGGCAAACCCGGAGGTGCCGTGGCGGTTTGTAGACCTGGCTGATGAAGTCGACGATGCCGCACGGTTGAGACAGATTCTGCGGGAGGAACGCTCCGCAGTTTGCAATTTCACCCATGAGTCGCCCAGTCGTGGTCTGCTGGTTAGGTTGGCCGAGGACCGCTATCGGTTTGTCTTCACCAGTCACCACATCGTTTATGATGGCTGGTCCTTGCCGCTGGTGATTAGTGAGATCTTCGCGATCTATAACCGTGAAAATCTGCGACCTGCAGTTCCGTATAGCAAGTTTCTATCCTGGCTGTCGGAACAAGATACTGTGGCCGCAGAAGATGTTTGGAGTTCGGTATTCGAGGGTTTCGAAACGCCTACTCTGGTCCGCACCCCCGATCATGGGAGTCGGACCGGGGGACGTGAAAGCAATACTTACCGGATGTCGGCGCGGACGACTCGTGGTATTCGGGATCTAGCCAGGTCTCAGAGCACTACCGCGAGCACGGTTGTTCAGGCTGCATGGGCCCAATTGTTGAGCTCGATGACTGGTAGCGGCGATGTTGCGTTTGGCATGACGGTGTCTGGCAGGCCGGCGGACCTGGCAGGTGCCGAGTCCATGGTCGGGTTGTTCATCAACACAGTTCCAGTTCGTGCGGTGGTTGATCCGGCGCATTCTGTATCCGATCTTATTGATCAGTTGCAGGCTGAATACAACAGCACACTTGATCATCAGCATCTTGCTCTTTCTCGTATCCATCGCGTGACGGGGCATAAAGCACTTTTCGATACCCTGTTCGTGTTCGAGAATTATCCGATCGAGACTTCCCTGGCCGAGCTGGGTGGAGACTCTTTGACGGTGACTGATCTGCAGAGCCACGAAGCTAATCATTATCCGCTGACGATCCAGGTCCTCCCCGGCGATGAACTGGGATGCAGGATCGAGTTCCGTACCGATGTGTTCGATGAGGTGACCGTTCAACGGTTGGTGACCAGGTTGGAGCGGATCCTGCAGGGGATGGTCGCTGATCCGGGTCAGAGGTTGTCGGCGATCGAGTTGCTGGACGAGGTCGAGTCCGGGCAGCTGGATGTGTTGGGTAACCGGGGTGTGCTGGGTGAGACGGGTGTCGGGGTATCGAT
>NZ_JBHUYK010000065.1:0-2678 GCF_042668615.1 Nocardia sp. NPDC057272
CCGTTGCGTAGGCGACGAAGGAGCAAGCAACGGTGCCTGATCGACGGGACACCAGGGGCCGCGGACTCGAGCGCGCCAGTGCTCCAAAAAACCCAGCGGGTACCGTGGAGCGCGTGTCCGTTCCACCTTCGCGCCCGACGCACAATCGACCGGCCCTGATCGCGCTGGTCTGTGTCGCCGCACTGGGCTGTCTGGCATTGGCCTGGTGGCAGTGGGAGCGGTTCGAATCGTCGTCGGGAACCGGCCAGAATCTCGGCTACGCACTGCAGTGGCCGCTGTTCGCCGGGTTCGCGGTGTTCGCCTATGTGCGGTTCGTGCGGCTGGAACGCGAGGCCGAGGAGCCCGCGCCGCCGCGCCCGGGCAAGGCCGAGGCGCCGCGCGAGATCCCCGCGGGCATCCTGCCCGAACGCCCCAAGGCCGCGAAGTCCGAAGACCCGGAAACGGCCGCCTACAACCAGTACCTGGCGCAACTGCACGCCAGCGACATCGATGCGCAGGTCCGCACCGCCGGCTTGCACTCCCCCGAGAGGAACGCCGGGTGACCGACAACAACACCACCGCACCGCCGCTCGACGATGCCACCGCCGCCCCCGCGGGCAGCGCCCCCATCGCCAAGATCACCTCGGCCCTGCAGCGCTACCGCGTGCTCGCCTGGGTCACCGGCCTGTGGCTGCTGCTGCTCACCGTCGAGATGATCGCCAAGTACGGCTTCGGCGTCGACACCCCCAGCTGGATCGCGGTCGTGCACGGCTGGGTGTACTTCGCCTACCTGCTGGTCACCGCCGACCTCGCCGTGAAGGTCCGCTGGCCCATCGGCCGCACCGTCGGCACTCTGATCGCGGGCACCATCCCGCTGCTGTCGTTCTTCGTCGAGCACCGCAACGCCAAAGACGTGAAGCAGCAGTACAGCCTCTGACTCCCACAAAAAGCGCCGCCGCCCCGGTGATCCGGAGCGGCGGCGCTTGTGTTGTGGAGTCGGTCAGGCCAGAGCGGCCAAGGCCGGGATGAGCTGGGTGAGCGCGCGGCCTCGGTGGGAGACCGCGTCCTTCTCGGCGGGGGTGAGTTCGGCGGCGCTGCCGGTACCGCCCTCGGGCAGGAACAGCGGGTCGTAGCCGAAACCGCCGTCGCCGTGAGGTTCACGGGCGATGGTGCCGGGCCATTCCCCGCGCACCACCGTGGTCGTGCCGTCGGGCAGGACCAGCGCGCAGGTGGAGACGAAGCGGCCGCCGCGACGGTCGTCGGGGACGTCGCCCAGCTGGGCGAGCAGCAGGGTGTTGTTCGCGGCATCGTCGCCGTGGCCGCCCGCCCACCGAGCCGACAGCACACCCGGCATCCCGTTCAGCGCGTCGACTTCGATGCCGGAATCGTCTGCCACGCAGGGCAATCCGGTGGCGACGGCACCGTCACGCGCCTTCGCGATCGCGTTCTCCTCGAAGGTGGCGCCGGTCTCGGGCGCCTCCTCGTACGGGGGCACCTCGTTCAGGCTCACCAATTCGATTCCGGCCACCCCGGCGTCATCGAGGATCCGGCGAAGCTCCTTCAGCTTCTTCGCATTTCGGCTGGCGACCAGCACACGCACGGCCACGACTACTTCTTCGCGGACGGCTCGGGCAGGGTGCCCGGGTACGGCAGTGCCAGCGCCGCCTTCTGGATCGCGAACAACTGCTCGGCACCGGCGAAGGCCGAGTCGAGCATCTTGTCCAGGGTCGATCGCGGGAACGTCGCGCCCTCGCCGGTGCCCTGGATCTCGACCAGTGTTCCGGTGTCGGTGGCCACCACGTTCATGTCGACCTCGGCGCGCGAGTCTTCCTCGTAGGGCAGGTCGAGGCGAACACGCCCATCGACCACACCCACGCTCACCGCGGCGATCATGCACGAAATCGGCTGCGGGTCAGCCAGTTTGCCCGCGGCGGCCAGATAGGTCACCGCGTCCGAGAGCGCCACATAGGCGCCGGTGATCGCGGCGGTGCGCGTGCCACCGTCGGCCTGCAGCACATCGCAGTCGAGCGCGATCGTGTTCTCGCCGAGCGCGGCCAGGTCGATGCAGGCCCGCAGCGAGCGCCCGATCAGCCTGCTGATCTCCTGCGTCCGCCCACCGACCTTGCCCTTGACCGACTCCCGCCCACTGCGCGTGTGCGTGGCCGCGGGCAGCATCGCGTACTCCGCGGTGAGCCAGCCCAGCCCCGAATCCCGGCGCCACGGCGGCACCCCCTCGGTGACGCTCGCGGTGCACATCACCCGCGTCTGCCCGAATTCCACCAGCACCGACCCCGCCGGGTGCGTGGTGAATCCCCGAGTGATCTTCACGTCGCGGAGTTCGTCATCCGCCCTACCATCAGCTCGTCTAGACACAGCCGACACACTAGCGCGTGCCCCCCACTCCACGCCCAGCCACACCGAACCCCCGAAGCCCGCACCCACACCGCACTCCCCGCGACACCGCGCACCCCGAAGTCCACACCCCTACCGCACTCTTAGCGACTCCACACACCCGAAGTCCGCAGCCCTACCGCACTAGCCGGCCCCACCGTTCAACCCCAGATCCGCCATGACCGCACCACCAGCCACCGCACTCCCGACCCTTAGGGAGGGACGGCCACGAAGTGGCCGGTCCGCGGCCGGGTCGCCGGTCAGGCGCCGCGGAGTTGCGTCGAAGGAGCGTTTCCGCGGCGCCTTAC
>NZ_JBHUYK010000066.1:0-2178 GCF_042668615.1 Nocardia sp. NPDC057272
CGGAGGTAGAGCTACTGGATGGCCTAGGGGGCCTACAAGCTTACCGAAGTCAGCCAAACTCCGAATGCCGGTGTGTGAGAGCGTGGCAGTGAGACTGCGGGGGATAAGCTTCGTAGTCGAGAGGGAAACAGCCCAGATCGCCGGCTAAGGCCCCTAAGCGTGTACTAAGTGGAAAAGGATGTGGGGTCGCTTAGACAACCAGGAGGTTGGCTTAGAAGCAGCCACCCTTGAAAGAGTGCGTAATAGCTCACTGGTCAAGTGATCCTGCGCCGACAATGTAGCGGGGCTCAAGTACACCGCCGAAGCCGCGGCATTCACACAATAGCCCGTCCAGACTGTAGTGGTCTGGGCCAGGTGTGTGGATGGGTAGGGGAGCGTCCTGTGGCCGTGGAAGCAGCAGTGTGAACTAGCTGTGGAGGCCACGGGAGTGAGAATGCAGGCATGAGTAGCGAAAGACGAGTGAGAAACTCGTCCGCCGAATGACCAAGGGTTCCTGGGCCAGGTTAATCCGCCCAGGGTGAGTCGGGACCTAAGGCGAGGCCGACAGGCGTAGTCGATGGACAACGGGTTGATATTCCCGTACCCGTGTATCCGCGCCCAATGCTGAATCAGTTGTGCTAACTGTCCAAATGTTGTTTTACTGAGCCTTCGGGCGAGGGGAATGACGGCTGCACAGGACCCCGGTTGTAGTAGGTAAGCGATGGGGTGACGCAGGAAGGTAGCTGGGCCAGGTGATGGAATACCTGGTGTAAGCGTGTAGGGCGCAACATAGGCAAATCCGTGTTGCATATAGCCTGAGACGTGATGCGTACCCGTTGAGGGGAATTCAGTGATCCTATGCTGCCGAGAAAAGCCTCTAGCGAGCTGGTACACGGCCCGTACCCCAAACCGACACAGGTGGTCAGGTAGAGAATACTAAGGCGATCGAGAGAACTGTGGTTAAGGAACTCGGCAAAATGCCCCCGTAACTTCGGGAGAAGGGGGACCACGCCTGGTGAAGGGTTTTACACCTGGAGCTGGGTGGGGTCGCAGAGACCAGAGAGAAGCGACTGTTTACTAAAAACACAGGTCCGTGCGAAGTCGTAAGACGATGTATACGGACTGACGCCTGCCCGGTGCCGGAAGGTTAAGAGGACCGGTTAGCGCTTCGGCGCGAAGCTGAGAATTTAAGCCCCGGTAAACGGCGGTGGTAACTATAACCATCCTAAGGTAGCGAAATTCCTTGTCGGGTAAGTTCCGACCTGCACGAATGGCGTAACGACTTCTCTGCTGTCTCAACCACAGACTCGGCGAAATTGCATTACGAGTAAAGATGCTCGTTACGCGCGGCAGGACGAAAAGACCCCGGGACCTTCACTATAGCTTGGTATTGGTGTTCGGTACGGTTTGTGTAGGATAGGTGGGAGACTGTGAAGCTCGGACGCTAGTTCGGGTGGAGTCGTCGTTGAAATACCACTCTGATCGTATTGGACTTCTAACCTCGGACCATGATCTGGTTCAGGGACAGTGCCTGGTGGGTAGTTTAACTGGGGCGGTTGCCTCCCAAAATGTAACGGAGGCGCCCAAAGGTTCCCTCAGCCTGGTTGGCAATCAGGTGTTGAGTGCAAGTGCACAAGGGAGCTTGACTGTGAGACTGACAGGTCGAGCAGGGACGAAAGTCGGGACTAGTGATCCGGCACCGGCAAGTGGAAGCGGTGTCGCTCAACGGATAAAAGGTACCCCGGGGATAACAGGCTGATCTTCCCCAAGAGTCCATATCGACGGGATGGTTTGGCACCTCGATGTCGGCTCGTCGCATCCTGGGGCTGGAGTAGGTCCCAAGGGTTGGGCTGTTCGCCCATTAAAGCGGCACGCGAGCTGGGTTTAGAACGTCGTGAGACAGTTCGGTCTCTATCCGCCGCGCGCGTAAGAAACTTGAGGAAGGCTGTCCCTAGTACGAGAGGACCGGGACGGACGAACCTCTGGTGTGCCAGTTGTTCCGCCAGGAGCACTGCTGGTTGGCTACGTTCGGAAGGGATAACCGCTGAAAGCATCTAAGCGGGAAGCCTGTTCCAAGATGAGGTTTCTCTCCCACTTGATGGGTTAAGGCCCCCTACAGACCATGGGGTTGATAGGCCAGAATTGGAAGCCAGGTAACTGGTGTAGGTGACTGGTACTAATAGGCCGAGGGCTTACTAC
>NZ_JBHUYK010000067.1:0-1690 GCF_042668615.1 Nocardia sp. NPDC057272
GCGACGAAGGAGCAAGCCCCGGTGGCTAACCGGCGGCCCCCAGGGGCCGCGACTCGAGCGCGCCAGCGCTCCAATAAACACAGCCCAAACCGGCCTGGGACTACTTGACACAGGTAGTTCTGGGCCTCAATGCAGGTTGTTCTGGGCTGCTTCCAGCCCGACCTTCAACAGCAGCTCCACCGCGTCGGCGGCCTGCTCCACGATCACCGGAACCTCTTTGCGCTCCGGCGCGGCGAAGGGCTTGAGGACGTAGTCGGCCGGATCCTGCCGACCGGGCGGGCGCCCGATCCCGATCCTGGTGCGCAAGTATTCCTTGGTGGTCAACGCCTGCGAGATCGACCGCAGCCCGTTGTGACCACCTTCGCCGCCGCCCTGCTTGAGCTTGAGTGTCCCGAACGGCAGATCCAGCTCGTCGTGGACCACGATCACCTGGTCCACCGGCACCGAGAAGAACTTCGCCAGCGCGGCCACCGGCCGACCGGACAGATTCATATAGGTGCGCGGCTTCGCGATGAGGATCTGACGCCCGTCCAATCGCGCCTGGAGCAGATCGGCACCGGACTTCTTGTGCACGGCAAAACGGCCGCCGACGCGCTCGGCGAGCACATCGGCGACCAGGAAGCCCACATTGTGGCGGGTGCGCTCGTACTCGGGGCCGGGGTTACCCAGTCCGACCACGAGCGCGGGCCCGGAAGATTCGGTCATTGCCCGAATCGTAGTGCGCGGTCTTACTCGGACTCGGGAGCGGTCTCCGCGGTCTCGGTGTCGGCGGCGGTGCCTTCACCCTCGTCGTCCATCTGCGAGGCGGACGGCGCTTCGATCACGTTGACGATCAGCGCTTCCGGGTCACCGGCCAGGGTGACGCCCTCGGGCAGCGCGATGGTGCCGGCCAGGATCTGGGTGCCCGGCGCGATGCCGTCGACCGAGACCTCGATGGTCTCGGGCAGGTTCATCGCGTCGGCCTCGATCGACAGGGTGTTGAGTTCCTGGGTGATCAGGGCGCCGGAGACGGCATCGCCGGTAACGACGACGTTGACGTCGGTGGTGACGCGCTCGCCACGCTTGACGATCAGCAGGTCGGCGTGCTCGATGTAGCGACGGATCGGGTGGACGACGACCGACTTGGTCATCGCCAGCTGCGGCTGGCCGTCGATCTGCAGGTTCAGGATGGCGTTGGTGCCGTGCAGACGCAGGATCGCGGCGAACGCCTTGGCGTTCAGCGACAGGTGCTGCGGCTCGGCGTGGTGGCCGTACAGCACGGCGGGCACGTTGCCGTCGCGACGGGTACGGCGAGCGGCACCCTTACCGAATTCGGTGCGGACGGCGGCTTCGATCAGATTGGCGTCGGACATACTGAATGCGCTCCTACGGCTGGTCATGGGTGACCCAACTCCGGGGTCAAGGTCTACTCGTCGGACGAAAGAACGAACGAGGACGGCCCAAACAACTCAGCCGAGCCGCGTCGATCACGGTGTGCGCACCAAACGGGCACTCACCCTCGCCGAGACAACCCGCCAACCATACCGCATAGCAATCCGCGATCTAAAACCGCCATGACCGCACTCCGAACCCCGCACCTGCGACCCCTAGGGAGCAGCGGCCACAGAGTGGCCGGTCGCGGCCGGGTCGCCGGTTAGCCGCCGGGGGCGTACCGACGAAAGAGGAAACACCCGTGGGTAACCGCCGGCCC
>NZ_JBHUYK010000068.1:0-1548 GCF_042668615.1 Nocardia sp. NPDC057272
TGCTCCTTAGAAAGGAGGTGATCCAGCCGCACCTTCCGGTACGGCTACCTTGTTACGACTTCGTCCCAATCGCCGATCCCACCTTCGACGGCTCCCTCCACAAGGGTTAGGCCACCGGCTTCGGGTGTTACCGACTTTCATGACGTGACGGGCGGTGTGTACAAGGCCCGGGAACGTATTCACCGCAGCGTTGCTGATCTGCGATTACTAGCGACTCCAACTTCACGGGGTCGAGTTGCAGACCCCGATCCGAACTGAGACCGGCTTTAAGGGATTCGCTCCACCTCGCGGTATCGCAGCCCTCTGTACCGGCCATTGTAGCATGTGTGAAGCCCTGGACATAAGGGGCATGATGACTTGACGTCGTCCCCACCTTCCTCCGAGTTGACCCCGGCAGTCTCTCACGAGTCCCCGCCATTACGCGCTGGCAACATAAGATAAGGGTTGCGCTCGTTGCGGGACTTAACCCAACATCTCACGACACGAGCTGACGACAGCCATGCACCACCTGTACACCGACCACAAGGGGGCCTACATCTCTGCAGGTTTCCGGTGTATGTCAAACCCAGGTAAGGTTCTTCGCGTTGCATCGAATTAATCCACATGCTCCGCCGCTTGTGCGGGCCCCCGTCAATTTCTTTGAGTTTTAGCCTTGCGGCCGTACTCCCCAGGCGGGGTACTTAATGCGTTAGCTACGGCACGGAGTCCGTGGAAGGAGCCCCACACCTAGTACCCACCGTTTACGGCATGGACTACCAGGGTATCTAATCCTGTTTGCTACCCATGCTTTCGCTTCTCAGCGTCAGTTACTTCCCAGAGACCCGCCTTCGCCACCGGTGTTCCTCCTGATATCTGCGCATTTCACCGCTACACCAGGAATTCCAGTCTCCCCTGAAGTACTCTAGTTCGCCCGTATCGCCTGCAAGCTTAAGGTTGAGCCCCAAGTTTTCACAAACGACGCGACGAACCGCCTACAAGCTCTTTACGCCCAGTAATTCCGGACAACGCTCGGACCCTACGTATTACCGCGGCTGCTGGCACGTAGTTGGCCGGTCCTTATTCTACAGGTACAGTCACTTGCGCTTCGTCCCTGTCAAAAGCGGTTTACAACCCGAAGGCCGTCATCCCGCACGCGGCGTCGCTGCATCAGGCTTTCGCCCATTGTGCAATATTCCCCACTGCTGCCTCCCGTAGGAGTCTGGGCCGTGTCTCAGTCCCAGTGTGGCCGGTCACCCTCTCAGGTCGGCTACCCGTCGTCGCCTTGGTGAGCCGTTACCTCACCAACAAGCTGATAGGCCGCGGGCCCATCTCGCACCGATAAATCTTTCCACCACCAACCATGCGATCAGTGGTCATATCCGGTATTAGACCCAGTTTCCCAGGCTTATCCCGAAGTGCAAGGCAGATCACCCACGTGTTACTCACCCGTTCGCCGCTCGTGTACCCCGAAGGGCCTTACCGCTCGACTTGCATGTGTTAAGCACGCCGCTAGCGTTCGTCCTGAGCCAGAATCAAACTCTCCGTTGAAGACTCTCGAAACAACCCTCC
>NZ_JBHUYK010000069.1:0-1548 GCF_042668615.1 Nocardia sp. NPDC057272
GCCGCGATCTATGCGCAGGTGTTGGGTTTGGAGCGCGTCGGTGTCGACGACTCGTTCTTCGACCTCGGCGGCAATTCACTCCTCGCCATGCAACTGGCGAGCCGGGTCAAGTCAGCCTTCTCCATCGAGTTGGAGGTGCGTGCTCTCTTCGAGAGTCCGACTGTAAGTGGTTTGCTGGGTGAGCTGTCGTCGGAGTCGGCGCGGCGAAGCCCTCTGACAGTGATGGAACGTCCGGCGATGGTTCCGTTGTCGTTTGCGCAGCGCCGGTTGTGGTTCATTCATCATTTGGAGGGGCCGTCGGCGACTTACAACCTTCCCTGGGGTTTGCGGCTGACCGGTGAGGTCGACGTCGAGGCGTTGCGAGCGGCATTGGCTGATGTGGTGGCGCGGCACGAAAGTCTGCGTACGGTGTTCGGTGATGATGCCGGTATGCCGTATCAGGTGATCGTTTCGGCTGATGATGTCGACTTCGGCTGGCGGGTCGTGGATGCCGCGGGTTGGTCATCGGAGCAGGTGGACGAGGCGGTGGGGCAGGCCGCGCGCTACGAGTTCGATCTCGCTACAGAGATCCCGTTGCGGGCCACTTTGTTCCAGGTCGCCGACGACGAGCAGGTTTTGGTGCTCACCCTGCACCATATTGCTGCGGATGGATGGTCGGCGCGGCCATTGGTGCGGGATCTCAGTGTGGCGTATTCGACGCGTCGGCGGGGTGAGACTCCTCAGTGGGAACCGTTGCCGGTGCAGTATGCCGACTACACGTTGTGGCAGCGGCAGTATCTGGGTGATCCAGGTGATCCTGGCAGTGAGATCTCCCTGCAGTTGGCTCATTGGGAACAGGCTTTGGCTGGGTTGCCTGAGCGTATCGAGCTTCCGGCCGACAGGACATACCCTGTCGTAGCCGACCACAAGGGCGGGCGCATCGACTTCAGTTGGTCGGTGGAGTTGCAGGAGCAGGTCGGGCAGCTCGCGCGTGCGCACAATGCGACCAGTTTCATGGTTGTGCAGGCAGGTTTGGCTGTATTGCTGTCGGTGGTGAGCGGTAGCACCGATATTGCCATCGGGTATCCGGTTGCCGGGCGGTTGGACAGTGCGCTCGATGAGCTGGTGGGTTTCTTCGTTAATACTTTGGTGTTACGAACTGATCTATCGGGTGATCCCAGCTTCGAGCAACTGCTCGATCAGGTTCGGGAGTGTAGCTTGGATGCCTTCGCCAACCAGGATGTGCCGTTCGAGGCGCTGGTCGAGCGCCTCGATCCGGTCCGGAGCCTGGCACATCATCCACTGGTGCAAGTGATGTTCGCCTGGCAGAACAATGCTGCTGTTGAGTTGTTGCTCGACGATCTTGATGTGACGCCTCTAGTTCCGCACACAGGTGCTGCGCGTATGGATCTGACGTTCAGTCTTGGTGACCTCTATAACCGGGATGGGAAGCCGGCGGGCATCGATGGTGGTGTCGAGTTCCGTACCGATGTGTTCGATGAGGTGACCGTTCAACGGTTGGTGACCAGGTTGGAGCGGATCCTGCAGGGGATGGTCGCTGATCCGGGT
>NZ_JBHUYK010000070.1:0-1239 GCF_042668615.1 Nocardia sp. NPDC057272
AACCCGGAAGCTAAGGCCACCTGCGCCGATGGTACTGCACTCGACAGGGTGTGGGAGAGTAGGACACTGCCGGAACATCATTGCGAAAGGCCCTCAACCATTGGTTGGGGGCCTTTTTGCGTTCCCAGGGCCGTCGCCTACAGTGCTTGGGTGCGCCTCGTCATTGCTCGTTGCCAGGTCGACTATGTCGGTCGACTGACCGCCCACCTTCCGATGGCTCGTCGGCTGTTGCTGATCAAGGCCGACGGGTCGGTGCTCGTGCACTCCGACGGCGGCTCGTACAAGCCGCTGAACTGGATGAGTCCGCCGTGCTGGCTGGTGGAGCAGGAAGTGCCGGACGCGATGCCCGCCGCCTTGCCCGACGGCGTACGGCCGTTGCGGGAGGGGCAGACTCCGGAGCCGGTGACGGCGAAGGCGCTGTGGGTGGTGACCAACAAGGCCGGCGAGGAATTGCGGATCACCATCGAGGAGATCGAGCACGATTCCTCGCACGAGCTCGGGGTCGACCCCGGTCTGGTGAAGGACGGCGTCGAAGCGCATCTGCAGGAGCTGCTCGCCGAACACGTGACGAAGCTCGGGGAGGGGTACACCCTGGTGCGGCGCGAGTACATGACCGCGATCGGCCCGGTGGACCTGCTGTGCCGCGATGCCGACGGCGCCACCGTGGCGGTGGAGATCAAGCGGCGCGGTGACATCGACGGTGTCGAGCAGCTCACCCGGTACCTCGAACTGCTCAACCTCGACCCGCTGCTGGCCCCGGTGGCCGGGGTGTTCGCGGCACAGCAGATCAAGCCGCAGGCGAAGACGCTGGCCGAGTACCGTGGAATCCGGTGCCTCACGCTCGATTACGACGAGCTACGCGGCACGGAGAGCAACGTTTTCCGCCTGTTCTAGGAGGAGTGTCATGCCGCGACGTAGACCGCGCAGCGGACGTTCTACGGCGCCTAGGCCGATCGGCGATGTGTACGGCCGCACCGAGGACGGTCCGGGCGACGAAACCTATATCGTGCGAACGGTTCCCGGCGCTCGTGCGGTGAAGCCCTATCGGTGCCCCGGCTGCGACCACGAGATCGCGATCGGTGTCGCCCACATCGTGGCCTGGGCCGTCGAGGGCGGCGAGGACGACCGCAGGCACTGGCACCAGGGTTGCTGGAACGGCAGGCGCACCCGCGGCATCACCCGCCGCTGGTCGTGACCCGAGCGACAGAAAACCGAAGGCCGCCTCGATGATTCGAGGCG
>NZ_JBHUYK010000071.1:0-1180 GCF_042668615.1 Nocardia sp. NPDC057272
AGGGCCAAGGCGAGGGTGTCGAGGTTGTCGATGTCTCGCAGTTGATGCTGGACTCGATCACCCGTATCGATTCCGCCGCGCTGTCGGCGAACCTGCTTGTCGTCCAGGAGCCCAAGGCCGAACCGGAACCCGAGGTGGAACCGGAGCCGGTGGCCGAGGTCGCGACCGCGACCACCGCCGCGCCGAAGGCCGCTCCCGCCGGTGGCGGACTGGGCATGAAGGGTGCTGCCAAGGCTCCCGGCGGTGGACTCGGGATGAAGGGCGCTGCCAAGGCGCCGGGTGCGAAGGCATCCGCTGAAGCTCCTGCTGCTCCGGCCGCTGCTCCGGCCAAGGGTCTGGGCATGAAGGGTGGAGCGAAGGCTCCCGGTGGCGGCCTCGGTATGAAGGGTGGCGCCAAGGCCCCTGGTGCCAAGGCTCCTGCGGCTGACGCGGCTCCGGCCGATGCGGCTCCGGCCGCTGAGACCGCGACTCCTGCGGTTCCGGTCAAGGGGCTGGGTATGAAGGGTGCTGCCAAGGCTCCTGGCGGGCTCGGGATGAAGGGTGGGGTCAAGGCTCCGGGGGCGAAGGCTGCGGCTGCTCCTGCCGCGGAGGCTCCTGCCGCCGAGTCCGCTCCTGCCGAAGCTGCTCCTGCTGCGGCGCCCGCCGCGCCGGTCAAGGGACTTGGGATGAAGGGCAAGGCCAAGGCTCCTGGTGCCAAGGCGGCCACTCCGGCGGCTCCGGCGGCTGAAGCGTCGGCGTCGGCGGCGGTTCCCGCTGAAGCTTCTGCCGCTGAAGCGCCTGCCGCCGCTGCGGTTTCGGCTCCTGCCGAATCGAAGCCGTCGGTTCCAGCCAAGGGTCTGGCTATGAAGTCCGGGTTGAAGCGTCCGGGGCCGAAGGCGCCCGGTGCTGCGGCTTCGGCTGCTGCGCCGGTTCCGGCTGCGGAGGCTTCGGCTGCTGCTCCGGTCGAGGCGGCTCCGGTTGAGTCGTCGGCTGCGGCCGAAACCGAAACTGCTGCGGCGGAACCGGCTGCTCAGGCCGAGCCTGCCAATGGCAATGGCAATGGCAACGGCAACGGCACCTCGGTGGCGCCGCCGACTGCCAAGCCGGGCGGTCTCGGGTTCAAGTCCGGTGCGAAGTCGCCGGGGCGCAAGAGCTGACAGCTGAAGATGGACTACCAGTGAGGCGCGGATTCTTCGGAATC
>NZ_JBHUYK010000072.1:0-1024 GCF_042668615.1 Nocardia sp. NPDC057272
AGGCAACGATGCGTAGCCGACCTGAGAGGGTGATCGGCCACACTGGGACTGAGACACGGCCCAGACTCCTACGGGAGGCAGCAGTAGGGAATCTTCCGCAATGGACGAAAGTCTGACGGAGCAACGCCGCGTGAGTGATGAAGGTTTTCGGATCGTAAAACTCTGTTGTTAGGGAAGAACAAGTACCGTTCGAATAGGGCGGTACCTTGACGGTACCTAACCAGAAAGCCACGGCTAACTACGTGCCAGCAGCCGCGGTAATACGTAGGTGGCAAGCGTTGTCCGGAATTATTGGGCGTAAAGGGCTCGCAGGCGGTTTCTTAAGTCTGATGTGAAAGCCCCCGGCTCAACCGGGGAGGGTCATTGGAAACTGGGGAACTTGAGTGCAGAAGAGGAGAGTGGAATTCCACGTGTAGCGGTGAAATGCGTAGAGATGTGGAGGAACACCAGTGGCGAAGGCGACTCTCTGGTCTGTAACTGACGCTGAGGAGCGAAAGCGTGGGGAGCGAACAGGATTAGATACCCTGGTAGTCCACGCCGTAAACGATGAGTGCTAAGTGTTAGGGGGTTTCCGCCCCTTAGTGCTGCAGCTAACGCATTAAGCACTCCGCCTGGGGAGTACGGTCGCAAGACTGAAACTCAAAGGAATTGACGGGGGCCCGCACAAGCGGTGGAGCATGTGGTTTAATTCGAAGCAACGCGAAGAACCTTACCAGGTCTTGACATCCTCTGACAATCCTAGAGATAGGACGTCCCCTTCGGGGGCAGAGTGACAGGTGGTGCATGGTTGTCGTCAGCTCGTGTCGTGAGATGTTGGGTTAAGTCCCGCAACGAGCGCAACCCTTGACCTTAGTTGCCAGCATTCAGTTGGGCACTCTAAGGTGACTGCCGGTGACAAACCGGAGGAAGGTGGGGATGACGTCAAATCATCATGCCCCTTATGACCTGGGCTACACACGTGCTACAATGGATGGTACAAAGGGTTGCTAGACCGCGAGGTTACGCCAATCCCACAAATCTGTTC